>CAYVFF010000005.1:0-109653 GCA_964450965.1 uncultured Eubacterium sp.
GGCCGAATACCATGTGCAGAAATCCTCGTCAGGAATGTGGTTCTCAGGGTTCGGCCCGATCGCTTTCATATGCGCGGTCGGGTTCAGGACTCCCCTCCTCGGATTGTCAAAGGTGGTCATTTAAGTGTGATATTGGCTTTTCCGTTTGTCCTGATTTGTCTTACGGCGCTGTACGGCGTCAAATCCTTGTAGTCGCAGCCGCTTCTTTTACCGACAGACTCTTCCAGTTTCCGCTGTTCTCTCAGTTCCCGCTGCTTTTGCCGGTTCCCCATGCCCGCTCACCCCCTCTCTGAATAGGCTGACGCCGTCCCGAAAGAAATGGCCTGCGCCAACATTCGCGGGGATTCTCAAATTCATTTAGCTTAATTGTAGTCTATCGCAATACAAATGAGCTGTCGATAGAAAAACACAAATAATTTTATTTCATTTTTAGATTGGCAAATCGAATTAAATTGGGTTATACTGTTGTCAACGGATTTGAGAGGAGACAGCCCTCATGAGTGCTATTTTTGAAAACCTGAGAAACGCGAGGAACAGGAAGGGGCTGAAACAGTCGGAAGTCGCTGAAAAGCTCGGCTGCGCGGCAACCTCGCTGACGAACTGGGAATCCGGCAAAGTCATGCCGTCATTAGAGGTATTGGATAAACTGTGTGAGATTTACGGGATTTCTCCGCTCTCCTTGCTGGAAAAGGAATACGGATACTTTGACTAAGTGGAGATTTCAAATAAGCCGGTAGACCGGCGTTCATACGCGGAACAGATTGCTCTGAACTTTTCCCATTCTATTTTAAGTAAGCTGTGTGTTAAGGAAGCCATACGGCAGGAAACGGAGCGGAACGGGGCAACGGAGGCATTTCTGAGAGAAAATCAGATATTAGAGCGTTTCTGTCGATGCTCTCCGGACTGATTTCTGCGGAAGGAAACACGCAAGATTTAGCAGATAATATGGATGAGGCGATCGAATACACGCTTTCTGTGTTGAATCAACAAAGAGCAGAGATCTTCGTTTAATATGATCTCAAACGAGAATACTAATACTCGTAAACAGAAAAATACCCGGTATTGAACTGCAGTGTAAATGATATCGTGGAATTCCTGCCGGATGAAGATTCTGAGAATGGAGAATAATAATGATTGATATAACAAATGAGTTTTATCCGATGATAAATCAGCTATATGAAGAAGACTGCATTGAGTGCATGAAGCGTTTTCCAGACGCTTCTATCGATATGGTTCTTTGTGATTTGCCTTACGGAATGACACAAAATCAATGGGATTCTTATATACCGCTTGATGCTCTGTGGGAACAATATAAACGTGTAGTGAAGCCAAATGGCGCAATTGTGCTTACCGCGCAAGGGTTATTTACTGCCAAGCTAATTATGAGTCAACCAAAAATGTATAAGTATAGCTGGGTATGGGAAAAATCAAAACCCACAAATTTCTTGAATGCAAAAAAACAACCTTTAAGAAAACACGAAGATATTTGCGTATTTTATAGGAAACAGCCAACATATAATCCGCAGATGACAAAAGGCGAACCTTACGACAAGGGTATACGTAAAGATCAATTAAGCGGAAGCTATGGTGATTTTCTCCCAGTTCATGTCTCAAGCGACGGGGATCGTTATCCGACTGACGTTATTTATTTCAAAACGGCAGAGAATGAAGGCGATGTTGTCCACCCGACGCAGAAACCAGTGGAACTTGGGCGATACTTAATAAAAACATATACAAATCCCGGAGATATTGTATTAGACAATACATTTGGAAGCGGATCTTTCTTAGTGGCGGCACTTAAGGAGGGAAGAAATTTTGTTGGAATAGAGAAAAATGAAGATGTCGCCCTGTTTAAGAAAGAAGATATTGATTATGTAGACATAGCCAAAAGGCGTCTTTTCCTTGCTTGGAGCAGCCTTGATCAGGCAACACGAAAGAAAATATATCCTGTAAATCTTATACAAGACTTTGAGGAGAAATAAGCTATGGCAACTGTTATACGGAAAAATGAAAGAAGCTGGGCAATAGATTTAATATCAAAAATTAACGAGATTGCGAATGCAAACGATCTCATCATTAAAAAGGCAGGTGGAGAAAATACAATTTCATCAAGTACTAACACCATGTTCCCGGATGTTATTCTCTATGGAGATAAAGAACAAACAGTTCTTCTTCAGGGATGGGAATTAAAAATGCCTGATGTACCAATCGAAGACGAAACTAATATCAAAGATGCACAAAGAAAGGCAATAGCTCTCGATTTAAACAGCTGTCTTATCTGGAATTTTACCTATGCAGTATTATTTCTAAGAAATGATGATGATACTTTTAGCGTTGTAAAGCAATGGAATGAGACAAGTTTTATACGCACAAGAGAAGATGTTAGGACATATAGAAACCAATGGGAATCTCTTCTGCAAAAAATAATACTCGAGGTGAATGAATACTTTGCATTAGGGACTTTTAGACAGTCTAACATTGGAGATGTTATTTCAAATACTGCAATTGTAACACTTGTACAACGCAACAAGGCAATTGTTGCCGAAGAATTAAAGGCTAAAGGTTATACAAATTCTCGCATAGGAGCCTTTATTGATAACTGGTGGAGTAATATCAGGAGCGAATATGAGCACGATGAGACTGATAAATATGCTGCATATGCAAAATCAATTATTTTAAATTGGGCAAATAGAATAATCTTTGCTCATATAATCAAACATAAACAAAATTACGCATTATGTATAAACGATTTATCTTCAACCACCACGCCATCAGAAGCAAATAGAATGTTTGAAGGAATTACGAAACACAGCGACTTTTATAATGTTTTTGCGCCTGTAGAATACAATGAAATTATTCCAGATCTAACATGGCAAGACCTGACAGATTTCTCTTTGTTTTTAACAGCTAATGGTATTGAGTCACTCGATCAAAAAATTCTCCAAAGCATTCTTGAAGGGTCTGTTAATAGTGCAAAGCGTGTAATCAACGGGCAGTTCACAACCCCATATGAATTAGCAAAAATATTAACAAAACTTTCGATATCAGATTGGTCAGAGAATATCCTTGATTGTTGTTGCGGCACTGGCACGATTTCGAAGGCAGTCATAGAAAGCAAAATGGAAAAATTCGGAGTTGAAGAGTCAATTGAAACCGTGTGGGCATGTGATAAGTATGCATACCCTCTTCAAATTGCAAATATAAGTATGACATCACCTGATACAATCAACTTAGCCAATAGGCTATTTCAGCACAATGCTCTTACCCTAAACCCCGGTGACGCAATAACGATAACTGATCCGGTAAACGGGGATAAAATGACATTATCAGTGCCTGAAGTTGGTACTATTGTTTCTAACTTACCTTTTGTTGAATTTGAGAAGATACCAGAAGATGACATGCTCGCTGTCCAAGAACTTACACAGGCATACGATATGGATCCAAGATCTGATCTTTACTGTTATATAGCACTAAAAGCCGCTGATATATTAAAGCCTGATGGAACGCTTGGTATTATAACTTCAAATTCATGGCTTGGTACTGCTGCCGGAAATCGGTTTGTACAAGCAATGAAACGCCGATACATTTTCGAACAGGTACATATAAGTGGAAAAGGTAGATGGTTTAAAAACGCTGACATTGTAACAACAATAATTGTTTTACGCAAAAAGAATGGTCAGGGCTCAAAACCAGTTAATTTTTTCCTTTGGAAAAAGTCGCTGGATCAATTAGCTGAAAATGAAAATATGGAAAATAAGTTGATTAATTCTGCTTTGCTTGGAGAAGAACTCGATCCTTCGGTAGTAACGCTATCTTCATATACATCAGCTCAAATTTCGGACTTAATTGACTATCGGCTTAGTTATAATGCGCTGTTCCACAACGTTAACTGGATTCATGCATTTAAAGGTAAAGTTCGTCCTATTAACGAAGTGTTTAATGTTTTCCGTGGCAGCAGACGTGGCTGGGATGCTTTATTCTTCCCTCGCTCTGGAGAACATCACATTGAAAAAGATTATCTCCAGAAGGTTCTTATCAATGCCAGAAATGTTGACTATTTGGAAACAGAACCTGATAGGGAGGCGTTTTGTTGTAGCGATTCCATTGAGGAGTTAAATCGCAAAAATAAAAGGGGAGCTCTTGACTGGATTAACAAATTTATTAACCAAAAGAATGGTGTCGGAAAGCCACTCCCAGCAGTTTTAAGTCGCCGTAATATGGAGTGGTATGAATTACGGGCAAATGAAATAGCGGAAATATTTACGATGATGAACCCGGATCAAAGATTATTTTTTGCTAAATTTAAGGCTGCACCGGCCTTTGTTAATCAACGGCTTATAGGTCTAAGGCACAAAACTGGATTTGAGGATATCGAATTAAACCACGCTCTATTGAATTCAATATTTACGATGTTTTGTATTGAAGCTTCAGGGTTTGGTCGAGGACTTGGAGTACTCGATATTAATAAGGATTGCATCGCTCAATGCTATATGTTTAACCCGGAATTTCTGACTGTGCAGCAAAGAGACGACATTGTGAATGCTTTTGAACCTTTGACAAAACGTAAGATTTTAAGAGTGCAGGATGAGCTTTGCTCTCCTGACAGAATACACTTTGAGACCGTTGTCTTTTCAGCCTTTGGACTTTCTGAAGAGCAAGACAATGTTCAAAGATCACTAATATCCATGCAACAAACACGTGCTACTGCTAAAGAATAGAGAAAAAAAGCCAAATGGATATAACCTTTCATGTGGCTCTACTCATTTATGACCGTAGTGAATTACCGGCGGCTCCGAGTATGTTCTCCCGCAGCGCGGGCATACCGACTTTCCGGTCACATCGAGTCTTTCCGGTCCTGATACCCTTTTTACGACATCTTCAACCCATCCCGCCGAGAGGCCGCTTCCGTTGTCCCATGGCACCATGATGGAGCCAGCATCGTCCACCCCTTTGACGGTGCCCTTCGCGCCTACTGGCGGTCCCTGGACGTCGTTCATCCGCTCGAGGACGACTCTTGTCCCGATTGGATATTCCCTGCGGAGTCGCTCGATGGTTTCTTTACTCGGATACTTCATCACCCGCGCCTCCCTTCTAGGCATATGAGCCGGTCAAGTTTCGGAGCAGAATTTTTCTTGTCGTTTTGTACTCGTCACCGATGAATCCCAGACGGAGCAGGAAACAGCGGAAAGCATGCAAGTTAATTCTGAGATAAATCCGGGCATAAAAAAGGTCGTGCAGGAGCATTTCTGTCCTTACATGGCCGTTCTGCCTTATCCCGCTTAAAGTGCGAAATATTAAGTAAATTACTGGACCGAATGGAAACATTAAAAATGTAACTGTGGTTTATCAAATAGATAACGGCAGTAACATCCCGAGGATGATTACAAATTATGTGGAGGGAAGGAAATGATTGAAGAGTATAGCAAAATTAAAACTTTGGTTTGTAAGGAAGGCTTTCCTGCCGGCACAATCGGTATCGTGGTGAGCTTTTATAATTCCGGCCCTGCCTGCGAGGTTGAAGTCTGGGATGATGATGGATATCCGGTAGATGTAGTAACATATTTATTATCTGAAATTACCCCGGCAGAATAAAAAGAATAGTCATTAGATTAAAATAGACCGTGCTATTGTTAATGTTACAAACACAGTGAAAGCTGTGAGGAGATGTTGATTCATTCGCAACTCCTCACAGCTTATCCCCGCTTGAAGTTTGTCAGCTAAAAATTTGCTCTTCCTAAAATCCCTAATTTCAACCCACTAATGAGCCGCTCTTTTTAATTTCGGTCATTTTTGATTTTCGATTTGCCCGATTTGCGCTGGCCGCGGCTAAGCCAGATAAACGTACATCATGATAAAGTGGCAGAGGCTGCCGGCCATCACGAATAGGTGGAAGACCTCGTGCGAGCCGAAATTCTTGTGTTTTGAATTGAATATCGGCAGCTTCAGCGCATATATTATGCCGCCTACGGTGTAGATTATTCCGCCCGCTAAAAGCAGTGCGAACGCGCCAGTCGGCAGGGCCCGCCAGAGTTTGCCGAACACCAGGACGCATACCCAGCCCATGGCGATATATATTATAGATGAAAACCATTTCGGGCAGGAAATCCAGCAGATGTTTATGAGCATCCCCACCAGCGCGAGGCCCCAGACGAGGGCGAGCATGGCCCTGCCTGATCTGCGGTCCAGCACGAGCGTGCAGATCGGGGTATAGGTGCCGGCGATCAGGACAAATATCATCATGTGATCCAGCTTCTGGAATCTGCGCAGCTTCTTTTCATCGACGACCACAGAATGGTACGTGGCGCTGGCCCCGTAGAGCAATATCATGCTCGCGACGTATACCGCCATCGAGGCGAGGCAGCGTCCGTCCGCCTCGCCGCCAGCCTTGGCCAGAAGCGGGATTCCCGCTATCATTGCCGCCAGCATGCCGATAAGATGCGTGATGGCGCTTGCCGGTTCTCTTATTGCTAGTTGCATAACATGCCTCCGTTCCGACGCGGGGCAAGCCGTTCAAAGCGGCTCACGACGCGACATGTAGTTTTGATTACCATATAACGGAGTTATGATAGCGCATTATCACGAAAATGTCAACATATTTTTCTATGAAAGCCCGGTCGCAATGGACAAGCTTTGCCCGGATTGCGAATACTGGTCGGATTGCGAGAGCTGCGCAGCAGCGGAGCAATCCGCGGGCTTTCATTTACGGCGTTGCCCGGTCGCAATGGACAAGCGGACGGACTGCTTGCAGGCCGGTCCGCATGGACATTAGCGACGCGGCTGTGAATGATAACGCGCTGCCGCCGGCGAATGTTGATTCATTTTTTGAAACGTGTTAAGATAACGCGGAAAGCGGAGGGCTGCGAATATTAACGATTACTCACACAGGAGGGCGGGGGATTATGAGATTTCTGGTAACGGGCGCGAACGGCCAGCTAGGCCGGGACATGATGGATGAACTGCTCAGGCGGGGGCATACGGCAATAGGGGCCGACATCGCCACGGAATATGCCGGGAACGGGCCTGAGGGGATTGTCCCTTATATCAGGCTGGACATTACCGACGCCGCCGCTGTCCGGCGGGCGGTCATGGAAACGGGACTGGACGCGGTAGTCCACTGCGCGGCCTGGACCGCCGTGGATCTCGCGGAGGACCCCGCGAATGCCGAAAAGGTCCGCGCCGTCAATGCCGGCGGAACGGCGAACATCGCCAGGGCCTGCGGCGAGTCGGGCGCGAAGATGCTATACATATCCACGGATTACGTCTTCGATGGCAGCGGGACCCTTCCCTGGCGTCCGGACTGCGGCGATTACCGCCCGCTGAACTTTTACGGCAGGACGAAGCTGGAGGGCGAGCTGGCGGTCAGCGGCGCGCTCGAGCGTTATTTTATAGTCCGCATCGCCTGGGCATTCGGCAAACATGGGGATAATTTCGTGAAGACCATGATAAAGGCCGGAAGGACGCACGACGTGGTGCGAGTCGTAAACGACCAGATTGGCACGCCCACCTACACGCGCGACCTCGCGCGGCTTCTCGCGGATATGTGCGAGACGGAAAAATACGGCTGTTATCACGCCACTAACGAGGGCGGATACATAAGCTGGTACGAATTCTGCGAGGAGATATACCGCCAGTGCGGCATGCATACGCGCATTGTCCCGGTGAGCACCGAGGAGTACGGCCCAAACGGAGCCGCCCGCCCATCCAACAGCCGGCTGGATAAGTCCAAGCTGGCCGCTTGCGGCTTTGAGCCACTCCCGGACTGGAGGGACGCGTTAGCGAGATACCTGGCGGAGATGGAAGGGCAGTTTTGATTGGCAAAACGGCGGCGTTTGCAGGCCATGCCGGGGCGTGTTGCGCACTGTGTATTGTGTGCAAAATGCCCCGGCTTGTTTATTGTACTTTTTTTGCGCTCCTCTTGATTTTCCGGCGGAATGCCGCTATACTCTAGACACTGTCTGCCGTATCCGGCAGATATCGTATTCTCTCTACTATGCATGCCCTGCCGCAAATGGGCATGTGATTTTCCTTATTATCCGGGGCTATGTCCGATTTTCCACAATGAAAAAATATCATGGAATGATAAGGAGGGAATTTTTTTTAAATGCTGAAACGAAAAAAAAGCGGGAGATGCGAGCGGGGCGAGATGTTTCCGCGCGCGCTGGCGGCGACGCTTGCCGTCAGCCTGGCTACCGGGCTTCTCGTCGCGGCGGACGCTTTCCGGCCGGATTCAGGCTCGACGGCCCACGCTGCCAACGTGACGAGCGGCGTCCTGGGCAAAGATGGTTATTCGTCCGCCGGAAGTGTGAACGGCACATCGGCAATATCCATAAATGCCGATTATACGCTGGGAAGCAGTGCGCATGGTAGCGGCGGCCAGCCGATAAAGGTCAAGTGCCTTTCAAAAACCGAGACGACCGCCGTGATGCAGACATACGGAGTCGGGGCCGGCCCATGGCCGATACTGGGCGGCATAAATACAGATTGGGCTACCGCGACATGGTATTCCGAAGCGAAATCATTCGATCTCGAGGCTGAGTGTAACACGAATGATGCAGAACACATGGCGAAGAATCCGACGATTTCATATTATGTAAGCTGGGGCGGCCTTAGGCCGGCAATAAGCAATGTGAGGCTGCCGGAGATTAAATCCGAGACTAAGGACATTCTCATCCCCGAAGGGTCTAAAGCAATCCTCCTGGAAGCCCTGAAGGGATCTCTCAAAACATATACGAGAAGGGCATGGCTTGGCGAGACGAAGGCAACGTCCTCTGGAGACAAACTAGAGAACGAAAGCGGCAATCCATACCAGCTGAATGACGTAGGCAACATTGACAATGGATATGGAAGCGATGACCCGATGATAATCGCGCCGTTTTTTACCCTCGACCTGACAAAGGTCAATCAGACGTCGAACACGATAACATATTCCACGTTCGCGGATTCCACCGGCATTAAGGGGACGCAGTCCAAAAAGACGGCCACGGAGGGCGAGAGCGTGCCGCTTGATTCGATCATGACCGGAGTATCCTATGCCGGAGGTACCAATGACGGGCGTGCCACGCCATACACGATCACGTTTTCTGCGGGCGAGATAAGCGGCGGCAACTGGATCGCGCCCAAGGGAATCAATAAGGCCCAGGCCGTAAACATTACCGTCACTTGTAAGGGCAGCAGCTCCGGAGCCAAGGGAAAGACTATCTCCGGGACGATAAATGTGAGCCCCAGGGCGGCGAAATATGCCACGGCCGCCAAGGAAGCGGGATTTCCCGACTCGCTGCCCTGCGATAGCAAGGGAGTCGATCTGTCGCAATACATAACGGTGACCGGGTATGACGCGGGTTCGGAATCTGATGGCAGGATAACGGACTATACGCTGTCGGTAGACGAGGGAGACCTGCTATATTGCGAGATAAGGAATGGGAGGACATTCGTCCCAAAGAGTGTCAGCAAGCCGGCAACCGTCAAGCTCAAGGTGGCTCTGACCGGCAAGCTGGGAGACGTGTCATACGCGGGCAAAGAGGCTCAGCAGCCGCAGGCGCTTGCGATAACCGTCGTGCCGACGACCGAGGGATGGACGGAACGCGACAAGGACACAGATGACAAGGGTTTCTATACATGGAAGGATCCTAAGACCGAGGTCACATGGAAGTACCGCTATAACAATGACGGAGACGCGATCTACGTCTATACGGAGGATGCGGCCCACATCGGGAACATCATCACGGATGGAGGAGTCCTGCTGGTCCCGGCGTCGATCAACGGCGTGAACGTCGCGGGTATAGGCGGCGGCAGCAAGAACTCGCAGTCCATACCATTTATACCGGCATCCGGCAATACATGGAAGAGCCTCTACATCCCGCCCTGCGTGGAGCAGATCGGAGACGGGGCGTTCGCCGGCAACGACGCGCAGGCGAACATCGTGATACCGGGCACCGTCCATAAGATAGGGGTGCGGGCTTTCAGGGGGTCTAAGATTAAATCCGTCATATTCAATGACGCGGCGGATCTGGACATCGGCCAGGAGTCGTTTGCCGACATCCCGACGTTAAAGTCTGCGGCGTTTCGCGGCAGCGGAATCACGATACGCGCCCGAGCGTTCGAAAACGCCGTCGGCCTGGAAGAGGTCGATATCCCGAATGGGACTGAGTTCCGCGGCAAGACCGGAGAAGGCGGCGCGTCCGGACAGGAGAACTCATATGCCTTCCAGGGGACGACGGGGCTCAAGGCCATAAAGATTGATACTGACGGGGTATACAATAACACTTTCACCGGCAATAAAAATCTCTCCAAGGTCATATTTGGCGAGAACGTAGGCAGGGTCCAGCAAGGCTGGTCCGGTACAAAGACTAATAACGCCTCCACGCTATCGGAAACGGTAGGCAGGAAAACATACGTGCTTAACGCTGACACGGTATTTGAGATGGCCAGGAACGGCGGCGGATCGCCGTTCGGATACGCCGGTAATCTTGCCGTCGTCGGCAGGAGGCTGGACCTCAATACCGGCAGCCCGCTGGACCGCTACAATGCCAAAGGCGATCCGGTGACCGGGAAGGTCCATGGCCTGGAGCAGAATTATCAGAGTTCGACAGAGTGCGAGACATATGCCAAGGGATCAGCGGCGAGCATCACGATCACGGTCAGCGACGATCCGCTCTCTGATGACGGCGATGCCGAATCCGTGCAGGACGGCATAGAGGCTTATTACAGCGGCTCCGTATTCACCGGCAAGGCGCTGGACAAGTCCAAGATGTCCGTTTATCGCACTTTCGGCTCCTCGCGCGGCGCGAAATACGGCTCGGACGAGTTCTACGTGCTGCGGACCGGGGATGCGGACGCGCTGCTGGGCGAGACGTTCACCTCCGCCGAGAGCGCGAGCGGCGGCGGGATATATGTGGCGGAGCGTAACGAGGATGTTCTGAACCGTTTTGCGGAAAAGGATATTATAACGGCCGGAGACGACGATCTGTCGGCAGGCACGATAGATGCCATGGCGATCGTCCTCCTCAAGGACGCCTCCGGCAAGGTCATGGTCGAGCATGAGGCCGAGCAGTCCAAAGGCCGCGTCAAGGCTTTCTCCTGCACGATTAGCGTCCCGGTCAAGCTGTATACTGCGGCGGACGACTTCCTAGAAAATTACGGCAGCTACCAGTCGGTAATCGACAAGGTGAACGAGCTGCAGAAAGATGCCGACGAACTGGAAAAAGAACTCGCGAACGCAAATGGCGACAGGCAGAAATACGAGGACGCGTTAAAGCAGGCCTACGAGGCGCTGACCGGAGAGGAGAATCCGGATTTCGAGGGCGATGCGATGGGCATGGCCGACAAGATAGTCGACGCGGTGAGGCAGCTGGCTGAGTCCAAGGCAGAAGAGTTAGCGAAGTACGCCCAGGAAAACGCCGATATGGAACTGGCGATAGAAGACATCCGCTCGCTGCTATATAACGAGGAAGCAACCCGCGTCTCGGGAAAGATCGCCGAACTAGAGGCGGCGGTGGATTCGTTGGAGGGCCTTGAGGCCGATGCATGCAGGATGAGGATCGAGAGGCTAAAAGGATATAGCGATACCATAGATCTCGTGCGAAAGAACGTCACCGGCCTGGTCGACGCCCAGGACGACGTCGCGGCTCTGGAGGAGCAGCTAGGCGAGCTGAAGAAACTGGCAGAGTCGCTAGGCCAGACCGTTGATGGCAATGAGGACCTGATTGACAAACTCAAGGATGCCATAGGATCCCTCCAGTCGCAGAATGCACAGCAGGATGGCACGATAAAGGAGCTGGAGAGCAGCGTGCAGAAACTGGAGGAGCTCAACGGCGAGCAGTCCGGGCAGATCGGGGATCTCTATCAGACGCTTTTTGACACCGCGCTGGATGGCGACGTCGACGCGGACACATTGAGGGCGTTAGTGGAAAAGGCGAAGAGCAAGATCGAGGCGCTGAAAGCGAAAAATACGGAGCTGGCAACTGAGATTGGAAAACTCACTGCGACCATGGCCACTCTGACATCCAAGAACGGGGCCATGGCAAAGACGATCGAAGATCTCAGCGCAAAAACGGACGAGCTGGAGCGGAACAATGGGACGCTCAAGAGCCAGCTGGCGAATCTGAACGACAAGCTATCATCAAGCCAGGGCGAGATCGAGCAGCTCAAGAAAACGGCCGACCATCTGACCGAGCAAAACGCGTCTTTGGCATCCGAGATTGAGAGGCTGAAGTCCGAACTTGCGGCGGCTCAGAAAAAGGCGGATCTATATGACACGATCGTGGACACTGCGGAGACGCTGCTCCACCTGAACCTGAGGAACGCGGATTCAAAGGAAAAGGTAGAGGCCGCAATCCGCGAATATGTGAAGGCCGCGGCGTCTTATATGGATGATTCCGTGATAGACCAGTCCAGCAACAACTATAAGGCCGGATATGGGGATGGATTCACGAAGGGCAAGGAATCAGCCGCGCAGGCAGGCGGAGATTCACAGCAGGGCGGCGATTCGCAGGCTAGCGGAGGAGATTCCCAGCAAGGCGGCAGCCAGCAGGCCGGCGGCAATGGCGATACGGATGCGGACGGACTCTCCGGGAAGCTCTCCTCACTGCAGTCGAGCTATGACAGCTTATCCTCGCGATACAGCGGCCTCTCCGACGAGAATACCTCTCTTAGAGGCGCAAACGAGACTTTGAAGGGTGAGAATTCCACCTTGAAGGACGAGAATTCCTCCCTTAAGGACGAGAACGCCTCCTTAAAGGCCGAAAACGAGACGTTGAGGGACGCGGAGGAGAGCGGATCGGACGCCGGCGCTTCCCTCAAGGAAAAGAATGCGACGTTAAGGAGCAAGAATAATTCGCTGACTAGCAAGAACAAGTCTCTGGAGAGCAAAAACAAGTCCCTGACTAGCAAGAACAAGTCTCTGGAGAGCAAAAATAAGTCCCTTGCTACACAGAACGGCAAGCTGTCTTCAAATAACAAGGCGCTCGCGGAGGAGAACGGAAATCTCAAAAACCGCGTGTCCGGACTGCAGTCGCAGGTGAACAGCCTGCAGTCCCGAACGGCCGACGGCAGAAGTGGCTCCGGCAGCTCCGGCGGCACATCCGGCAGCGCCAATGGCAAGAGCGGCAAGAACAAGAATAATGATAAGGATGAGGACAAAGATAAGGATAAAGATAAGGACGGCATAAGCGTGTCAGGCAGCGTCGGCGGCTCTGGAGACGAAAACGCGTCCGCTGACGACTCCGGCAGCACATCGGGCGGCGGCACTGCAAACAGCGGCACTGCAAACGGCAGCGTGGCGAACGGCAGCACGGCAAGCGGCAGTGCGGGCGGATCCCAGGCCGGGTACGGCAGCCAGCCGGGAGGCGGCGGGTACGGAGGCCTTGGTTCTGACGATTCGGGCCTTGGCGTATATGACCCGCAGGAGGAGACCTATGAGGATGAGCTTTTAGGATCGGACGCGCCATCCGAGATTCCTGACAACGTGGAGGGGCATGAGTACCAGATTACCGCGATTCCCGAGCTGGAATCGGATGCGGGGGCGGATCCCGCGCCGTTCGACGATGCGATAGACTATGCCGATGGCTTGCATATCCGCGTAAACGACGGAATAGTGGTGAACGATACCGCGGAGGAGAAAGCGCACGCGGACGCGATATTCTCATACTATGCCAACCATATGGACGAGCTGGGCGAGCATGCCGGAGTAGACGAACTGGCCGGCATGGGATACGGCTTGAAGGAGGAGGTGAGTTTCGACCTATTGCCATCCAACGAGGAGATCGAGATGGAATCTGAAGGTCTGCCCGTGCATGTGGAGGTCGGCTACGACGGCATGGTTGACGGCAGGCTGTACGCGATAGTCCACGAGAGCATGACGAGCGATGCATACGACGTCATGGTTGCGCGCGCTACCGATGGATGGCTGTCGTTCGAATTAGACGACCTTTCCCCGATAAGCATCGCCGAGGTGACCGAGACGGCCGGCGTCGCGCCTGGGGACGCCGATGCGGCTAAGGAAGGCGGCGCTGCAAAGCTGGTCAAGCAGGCGCTGATACTGCTGGCAGTGGCGCTAGCGGCATTAGGACTTGTCATCGCGAGAAAGAAGAGGTATCATGGCGGCCATCTACGGAGGGCGCGCCTGTACAAGGGCTGACATGAAAAGCCTTAAAAATGAAATAGCCAAAAGCGAATTCATGTGATATACTAGACTTTAGGCTTGCCCTGTCGCGGAACCGGTGGCGCGTGCCGCCGGTTCCGCGGCTTTATGGGCGGACCAAATGAGAGGATAGGAGATGCCACCATGCAAAAAAAGATTTTGATTGTGGATGACGTGGATATCAACCGCGAGCTTTTGGCGGGGATGCTTGAAGACGAGTATGAGATCGTGATGGCGGACAATGGCAGGCGCGCTCTGGAGATCCTGGAGAAAATGCATGACGGGCTGGCGCTGATGATGCTCGACCTGATTATGCCGGAGATGGACGGATTCGCCGTCTTAAAGTACCTCCAGTCAAAGCCATGGGCGAGCAAGCTAGCGATTATCATCATCAGCAGCGACTCGGCGGCGCAGACGGAGGCGCGTTGCTTTGATTATGGCGTGGCCGACTTCGTGCACAGGCCGTTCGATGCCAGGCTGGTGAAAAAGCGCGTCAATAATATTATTTCGCTCTATCAGTACCAGGAGGAGCTGGAACAGCGCGTGGCTAAGCAGACGGAGACGCTGCGCAAGCAATACGCGCTGCTGATGCGCCAGTCGGAGCAGCTCAAAAAGAGCAAGGCGAACGTCATCGACATCCTGGGTACGGTGGTCGAATACCGCAACCTGGAAAGCGGGGAGCATATAATGCGCGTGAAATCCTACACGCGTATTCTCGCGCAGCGGCTCATGCAGGATTATCCGGAGTATGGCCTGACGCCGGAAAAGATTGATGTGATTGCCTCGGCGAGCGCGCTGCACGACATCGGAAAGATAGCGATACCGGACTCCATTCTATTGAAGCCCGGAAAATTGACCGAGGATGAATTTGAATACATGAAGTCGCACACGACGCGCGGCTGCGAGATTCTGAAAAACATCAAGAACGCCTGGGATGAGGAATACGGGGCGATGAGCTACGAGATCTGCCGCCACCACCACGAACGCTATGACGGCAAGGGCTATCCCGACGGGCTCAAGGGTGAGGATATCCCGATTTCCGCGCAGATCGTGTCAATCGCGGACGTCTACGACGCGCTGGTCAACGAGCGCGTATACAAGAGCGCGTATACCAAGGAGAAGGCTTTTCAGATGATCTCGACCGGCGAATGCGGCGTGTTTTCGCCGAAGCTGTTGGACTGTTTCTGGAACGTGCGCAGGGAGTTCGAGCAGCAGGCGTCCAGCTCGCAGGAAGTGTCGTCCTTCAAAGAGTGATAGTAAAGGGCCGCCATGGACATTGGCGGAATTTGCGGGCAGGGAGGCCGTATCGGCAGGAATCATGCGTCAGATAATAGGATGCTATGCAAATATTAAAATGCTGGAACGGGACGACGCGTTCCGGCATTTTTTATCGGAATTGCCAAAAGAGCGGCGGCAGCGGATCTCCTCGATTTCTGCGCGGGGCTCCGCCAGGAGATCGCTCGGAGCGTGGACGCTCATGTACCGATGCCTGAGCGATTTATGCGGTTTCGACGGGCGCGGCGCCCGCGTGGCCTATGGCCCGCATGGCAAGCCGTTTTTTCCGGATTATCCTGATATTCATTTCAACTTGTCCCACTCGGGAGATTATTGTCTGGCGGCATTATCCGCCGGGGGGAGCGCCGGCGGGCATGTAGGCCTTACAGGTGCGGAAGCAGGAAGCGGGATCGAAGTAGGCTGCGATGTCCAGGAGCGCCGCGAGAACGGGCGCAATGACAGCATCGCGCGGCGGTTCTTCACGCCGGAGGAGCGGAGCGCGCTTTCCAACGGATCTGATTTTGCGAGTATATGGGCCCGCAAGGAGGCTTTCCTCAAGCTCACGGGAGACGGAGTGGCCCGCGACATGAGCTCCTTTTCAGTGGAGGGCAGCGCGGCGGCAGCCCGCTTTTTCGATCATCCCATCCCGGGATACGGGATGTGCATATGCTGCGACGCCAGGGATGATGCAGAGGCCATCTGGATAAAAGAAGAGATGGATTATTGAAGATGGCGGCTTTTAAGCTTTTTTGAGAGATATTCTACGAATATATGACCGCCTCGTCCTGCTGCTCTGCCTCATCGTCCTGCGGCCTTTTCCCATAGGCAATCGGGTACAGCACGAGCGCCATCAGCAGCGCCGTTATCACGTCGAATACCGAATGCTGCTTGATGAATACCGTCGACAGGATGATGGCGCACATCAGCACGAAAGACGCGCCCTTGGCTAGCTTATTATCCCGCACGCCGCGGCTCCGCGTCAGCGCGATATGCGCCCCGACGGAATTGAACACATGGATGCTCGGGAACAGGTTCGTCGCCGTATCCGCCCCCCAGAGCATCCGCACCATGCGGTCGAAAATGCCGCTGCCCAGCGTCACCGAGTCGCGCAGATAATGCCCGTTCGGGTAGATCGTCGATATGATGAGGAAGATCGTCATCCCGGGGAATAAAAACTTGCAGGCTCTCAGGTACTCCTGCCTGTCGCGCAGATATGTATAGCAAATGGCAAACGCGACATATCCGAACCAAAGGAAATACGGGATGCAGAACGCCGGAATGAATGGAATCTTATCGTCTATATCCATATGGATTACGTGGAACCGGTTCGTGACTTTCTTTTCCAGATAAAAGAACCATGGCAGATAAATCAGCCAATATGCCTGCAGCAGCAGATAGCGGTTATTGTACAGCAGCCGCCCCGCGCGGGTGCGCGGACGCTTCTTTTCCCCATTATTTTCGGCACGTTTCATTGCGGTCCACATCTCCTGATTTGCGAATATCGCCGGCTATTGCAGGTGCTGCGCGGCAGCGGGGCAATCCATCGGCTTTTATTGCATGCCACGCTTGCGGGGCATGCAGGTTTACTTAAACGATTTCGCTCAAACGCGACAATTTAATACTAGCACAAGCCATTTTCTAAAACAATAATGCTATGAAAAAATAAATAACAAAAATCTCCGTCGCGATGCAGTTTTCTATGTGTAAAATTTATAATTTCAGGCGCGCGAAGGCTCATGCAGGCCCAGTTCCTGCTTCGCAGGAAGATATGGATTAGATGCACAGCTTCTTATGTGCAGGCACAACGAGTCTGTGCATCTGTCCAAACCGGCTGTGAATAGTAACAAATGTTTTACAAAATTGATGTTGTATTGTCCGGCAAGTTCTGCTATATTTGCTTTATTGTTGCAATGGGAGTTTTTATCATGAAGAAAAAGGATATGGGCAGAAAAGCGGTTTTATGCGCGCCGGCGGGCCGCATATCATGACCGGGCGCCGCGCGTGCGCGCGCTGCCTGCTGCGGGATCTCGCGGAAAGCGACTTTGGGAAGCGCACGGAACTTGAAATGATAAAAAAATACCGCGACGCCATATCCGCCGGGGATCGCGCGGCGGAGAAGGAATACGAGGCAAGGCTTGCCGTCTGCGGCGACTGTGACAGGCTGCTGGACGGCACGTGCGCGTCGTGCGGCTGCTATGTGGAATTGCGCGCGGCCGCGCGGCATTCGCATTGCCCCAGGAAGAAGTGGTGAGAATTGGCGTGAAAAGGAGAATGGAATGGCGAGACTGATTATCAACAATGAGAGCAGTAAATGCACTATAGCTCCCGAGATCTACGGGCATTTTTCCGAGCATCTCGGGAGGTGCATCTACGAGGGCCTGTATGTCGGGGAGGATTCGGATATCCCTAACGAAAACGGGATGCGTTCCGACGTCGTCGATGCCCTGAAAGAAATGAAGATTCCGGTGCTGCGCTGGCCGGGCGGCTGCTTTGCAGACGAATACCATTGGATGGACGGGGTAGGCCCCCGCGGGTCCAGGAAGAAGATTATCAATACGCACTGGGGCGGCGTCGTCGAGGACAATAGCTTCGGCACTCACGAATACTTCGAGCTTTGCCGCCAGCTGGGCTGCAGGACGTATGTCAATGGAAACGTCGGCAGCGGGACGGTGCGAGAGATGAGCGAGTGGGTGGACTATATGACGTTTAACGGGACGTCGCCGATGGCGGACCTGCGCAGGGCCAATGGCCGCGAGGATCCCTGGATCGTGGATTATTTCGGCATCGGGAACGAGAGCTGGGGATGCGGCGGCAACATGCGCCCGCAGTTCTATGCCGACGAATACCGCAGGTACCAGACTTATGTCAGGAATTATGAGGGCAACGCGCCGATAAGGAAGATATGCTGCGGTCCGAATGCCGACGATTATGAGTGGACGCGCAGGGTGCTGGAGACCTGTTTCGACCATTGCGAGCCGCAGCTCCACGGCTTCATGGACGGCCTGTCATTGCATTATTATACGCTGCCGGAGACGGAGGGCGACTGGCTCAAGAAGGGCAGCGCGACCGATTTTACCGAGGAGGCATTCTACCAGACGCTGGCGAGGGCATACCGCATGGAGGAGCTGATAAGGGGCCATTCCGCGATTATGGACCAGTATGACCCGGAGAAAAAGATCGGCCTTATGGTAGACGAGTGGGGCATATGGGCAGACGTGGAACCCGGCACGAATCCGGGATTCCTCTATCAGCAGAACACGGTGAGGGACGCGCTTGTCGCGGGGCTTACGCTGAATATCTTTAACAAGCACTCTGACCGCGTGAAGATGGCTTGCATCGCGCAGCTGGTGAACGTCCTGCAGTCGCCGGTCCTGACGGACGGGGATAGGATGATCCTCACGCCGACGTACCACGTTTTCCATATGTACAGGCATCATCAGGGCGCAAAGCTGCTCTCAAGCGAGCTGATGGATGCCGGCACGGCGGGTTACGGCAAAAACGCGCTGCCAAAGCTGACCGAATCCGTCTCAATGGGAGAGGACGGCGTGATAAATATCACTCTGACTAACCATTCGCTCGAGTCCGCAGAGGAGGTGGACGTGAGGCTCACGGACAACGGGGGCGCTTATGGCGTCGCCGAAGCCCGGTGCGTATCCGGCGCGATGAACGCGCACAACACGTTTGACGCGCCGGATACCGTTGTAGAACGGCGGCTGGACGCTGTCGAAAAGACCGGGTTCGGCGCGACGATCACGCTGCCGCCGCGCTGCGTGGCATGCGTAAGGCTGAAAAATGCGGACGGAAAAAAGTTGTAATTTCCGGAGCGTTTGGCTATAATGATAAAATAATGAGTAAACCACTGGAGGGCATGGCGATGCTGGAAGAACTATTGGGGAGGTTTCAAGAGCTGTTCGGCGCCGGCGGGGATATCCGCTCGTATTTTGCGCCCGGCAGGGTGAACCTGATCGGCGAGCATACAGACTATAACGGCGGACACGTCTTTCCGTGCGCGCTGACGATCGGCACATACGGCATAGCGAGAAGGCGCGCGGACAGGAAGCTGCGCTTCTATTCGATGAATTTCGAGAAGCTTGGCGTGGTCGAGTCGAGCCTGGACGGCCTCAAGCCGGATCCGGCGGCAGATTGGACGAATTATCCTAAGGGCGTGATATGGGCGTTTGGCGAGAAGGGGATGCCGGTAACGCACGGCATGGATCTCTTGCTGTACGGGAACATACCGAACGGCTCGGGGCTTAGCTCGTCCGCATCGGTGGAGGTGCTGACAGGCTACATCTTAAAAGACATGTATGGCTTTTCGGTGACAAACCACGACATCGCGCTGATTGGGCAGTTTTCCGAGAACAAGTTTAACGGCGTGAATTGCGGAATCATGGATCAGTTCGCGATCGCGATGGGCAAAGAGGGGCATGCGATTTTCCTTGACACGGCGACGCTAGAGTACGAATACGCGCCAGTCGCGCTGAAAGACGCGAAGATCGTTATTTCCTGCTCGAATAAAAAGCGGGGGCTGGGCGACTCGAAATATAACGAGCGCCGCGCGGAATGCGAGAAGGCCCTGGAGGAAATACGGCAGTATTCCAATGTCGGCAGCCTTGGGGAGCTGACGGAGGAGCAGTTCGAGCAATGCAAATCGGCTATAGGGGACGCGGACAGGTTAAAGCGCGCGAGGCACGCTGTATACGAGAACCAGCGCACGATCCGGGCTGTGCTTGCCTTGAAAAACAACGACATCGAGCTATTCGGCAGGCTCATGAACGAGTCGCACGTCTCGCTGCGGGACGACTATGAAGTGACCGGGATAGAGCTGGACACGTTAGTCGAGGAGGCCTGGAAAGTGGACGGCGTCATAGGCTCGCGCATGACCGGCGCCGGTTTTGGCGGGTGTTCTGTGAGCATTGTTAAAGACGGCGCGGTGGAGGACTTCAAGGAGCGCGTGGGCAGGGCCTATCTGGAAAAAATCGGCTATGCGGCGGATTTCTATGTGGTGGAGATAGGCGGCGGCCCAAAGAGGCTGGAATTAAGCTAGCGGGAGGTTTTTACTTTACATGGATAAGATAAATATTGAATCTCTGATCCTGGATCTGGCCGATTACGCGGCGGCATGCGGGCTTATAGGTTCGGAGGACGTGACATATACGATAAACAGGCTGTTGGAGCTCTTTTGCCTGGATTCTATCGATGAAGGCCTTGTCAGGGAATGGGAGGAGCGGCCGCGCATGACTCGCGAGCAGGCGGAGGACTCCCTGGAGAGGATACTCGGCAGGATGTGCGACTATGCGTATGGGAAAGGCATCATCGCGGAGAATAGCGTTGTTTACCGCGACCTCTTTGACACGAAGATAATGGGGCTGCTCGTGCCGCGCCCTAGCGAAGTGGTCCGCACGTTCAAGGAGATATATGGCGGCGCAGGGCCGGTGGCCGCGACGGAT
Source organism: uncultured Eubacterium sp. (assembly GCA_964450965.1). Classification (GTDB taxonomy): domain Bacteria; phylum Bacillota; class Clostridia; order Lachnospirales; family Lachnospiraceae; genus W0P33-017. The sequence continues at coordinate 20,863 of CAYVFF010000005.1, forward strand.
TATTTCTATGCGCTCGCCCAGGATAGCGACTATATCCGCCGCTACCGTATAAAAAAGGATATGAAATGGGTCGCGGAAACGGCTTATGGCGCGCTTGACATCACGATAAACCTGTCGAAGCCCGAAAAGGACCCAAAGGCCATCGCGGCGGCAAAGCTCGCGCCGCAGGCCGGATATCCCAAATGCCTGCTCTGCAGGGAGAACGAGGGTTACGCGGGCCGCGCCGACCATCCGGCGCGGCAGAACCACCGCGTCATCCCGCTTACGATAAACGGCAGCGACTGGTACATGCAATATTCCCCATACGTATATTATAACGAGCATTGCATCGTGTTCAACTCGCGGCATATCCCGATGAAGATCGAGAGGGCCACGTTTGCCAAGCTGCTCGATTTCGTGGAGCAGTTCCCGCATTATTTCGTCGGGAGCAACGCGGACCTGCCGATAGTCGGCGGATCGATCCTGAGCCACGACCATTTCCAGGGCGGGAATTATACTTTCGCCATGGCGAAGGCCCCCATAGAAAAGAAGGTGTCCTTCGCCGGTTTCGACGACGTGGATGCCGGCATAGTCAGATGGCCTCTGGCCGTGATAAGGCTGGACGCCGACGACAAGGAGCGGCTCGTGGAGCTGGCCGATAAGATATTGCTGGCATGGCGCGGATATACCGACGAGTCGGCGTTCATCTATGCCGAGACTGACGGAGAGCCGCACAATACCATCACGCCGATCGCGCGTATGCGGGACGGGCGCTTCGAACTCGATCTCGCGCTGCGCAATAATATAACGACGGAGGAGCATCCATTGGGGGTATATCATCCTCACGCGGATCTGCACCATATCAAGAAGGAAAACATCGGCCTCATCGAGGTCATGGGCCTTGCGGTACTGCCGGCCCGGCTGAAGGGCGAGATGGGGCGGCTGTCGGAGGCGATCCTCTCGGGCGCTGACATCAGGGCGGACGCGGAGCTGGCAAAGCATGCGGACTGGGTGGACGGATTTTTGCCGAAATACGGGCAGGTCACGCCGGAAAACATCGCGGGCATCATACAGTACGAGATCGGGCAGGTGTTCGCCAGAGTGCTGGAGGACGCGGGAGTCTATAAATGCACGCCGGAAGGACGCGGCGCGTTTTTGCGGTTTATAGAGAGCGTGTAGGATGAGTGGAAATGGCATACCGCGCTGGGACAAGCTGGACAATACCGCGCATCTTTTTCCGGTGATAGCGGGCGAGAGCATGACCAATACGTACCGCATCGCGGTGGAGCTCTTTGAGCCGGTGGACGGCGGGCTCCTGCAGGAGGCGCTGGACATCGTCCTGCCGAAGTTCGAGCTGTTCCGCGTGCGGATGCGCACGGGGTTTTTCTGGTATTATTTCGAGGAGAACGTGAAAGACCCTCCGCCGGTGCGCGAGGAGGACGCGTATCCCTGCCGTTATATCCAGCCGAACCGCAACCGTTCGTATCTTTTCAGGGTGACATATTACAAATGCCGGATCAACCTGGAAGTGTTCCACGTCCTGACTGACGGCATGGGCGGCATCAATTTTCTAAAGGAGCTGACGTACCAGTACCTGAGGCTAGCGCATCCCATCCTGGGCGAGAAGGCGGGCGACACGCTAAGTCCGGATACGTCGCTGAACCGCGAGGACAGCTTCCTTCGCAATTATAAAAAGGCCGCTAAGCGTGGATACAAGTCTGAGAGGGCGTTCGAGATCCGGGGCGAGCGGCTGGAGTCCGGGGAGTTCGGGGTCATACACGGGTACGTGCGTGTTTCCGCGCTAAAGGAGGTCGCGAAGCGCTACGGCCTTACCATCAACGAATATCTGACGTCGATGTACGTTTGGGCTATTTATAAGGAATGCGTCCATGGAATGTCTGGAGGACGGCCGATCCGCGCGGCGGTTCCGGTCAATCTGCGGCCGTATTTCGATTCCGTGACGACGAAAAATTTTTTCGCGATGGTCTCGGCGGAGCTTATCCCCGACAAGGAGGACATGGAGCTGCCAGAGGTGGTAGAGCGCGTGACGCATAGCCTGCGTTCCCAGATAAATAAGGAGCATTTGGAGGAATTGTTTTCCTACAATGTCTCCAGCCAGCGGAATCTGCTAGCCAGGGCCGCTCCGCTATTTTTAAAAAATATCGTCATAAGGCTCGTATATACCCGGTCGGCGCTCGCCAATACGACGACGATCACGAATATCGGCAGCATCCGCCTGGAACCGGAGTATGAGCCGTATGTGCGCATGTTCCACGCGTTTCTCGCGATGAGCAAGGGGCAGCTGCTCAAGGCTACCGTCTGCTCGTACCGGGACACGCTTTGCGTGACTTTTAGCTCGATACTGTCGGATCCCCACGTACAGCGCGCGTTTTTCAGGCAGCTGGCGGCGGACGGGCTGGACGTCAGGATAGAGACCAACGGCGTGTACTCGTAATCCGGCAATGCCGCTCGGTTCATGAAGGAAAAAGGGTGTAGATATGATATGCAGGCAATGCGGCGTCGACGTGCGCGATTCCTCGCGGATCTGCCCGCTGTGCAGGTGCGTGCTTGACTCGGACGAGGGCGCGCTGGACAAGTATCCCGACATCGGCGCGAAGCAGTATAGCTTCAAGCTCGCGACGCGAATATACTTATTCGCTGCGATTGTACTCGAGAGCGTTCTGGTATATTTGAACTATAGATATTTCAGCGGTACGTTCTGGAGCGTCGTTCCGGGAGTCGTGCTGGCATACATATATCTGACGCTGGCATATACCATAAGCAATACGCGGGCGGGCTATAGGATGAAGATACTCGTAGGGGCGGCGTCGGCGGTGATTTTGATGCTGGTCGCGGACAGGGCGTTAGGCGGCCTGGGCTGGTCGGTAAGCTACGCGCTGCCCATCGTGCTGCTGGCGGTTGACGCGGCGCTGCTCATACTTATGGTTTGCAACAGGAAAAGCTGGCAGAGTTATATCATTTTCGAATTGGAGATGGTACTTATCAGCTTCGTCCCGGCGGCGCTGGGGCGGGCGGGCTATGTACATGCCCCGTGGCTGAGCTACCTGGCGTTCGCGGCGTCGGCGTTCTTGTTTCTGGGAACGTTTATAATAGGCGGGAAACGCGCCAGGGTGGAATTGAAACGGAGGTTCCATATATGATTGAGAGGAAGGCGGTGCCGCGCCAGGACGGAGAGCGGGATATCGAGACGGACAGCGGCGCCAGCCGCCAGGGCGAGCTGGTGCGCAAGGCGATAGCGGCGGTCACGAGGGGCAACCTGATCGGCCAAAAATTTAAAAACGGAGAGATCCGCAAGAAGGTCGTCGAACCTGCCAATAAGTGGAACTGCCCGGAATGTTTCACGAATACCGTCGTGGAACTTGAGAATTGTCCGGCGGAGTGGCTGGAGTTCGCCGAGCCTAACCCCGACATGGCGATCCTGCAGCTGCATGGCGGCGGATATATCGGGGGAATGCGCCATGCGTACCGCTCGTTCGCCGGCCTGTACAACGAGGCTAGCAAGCGCTGCAGCGTGCTGAGCGTCGATTACCGGATCGCGCCGGAACACGTCTTTCCGGCAGCACTGGAAGACGCGTATGATGGATACCTCTGGCTGCAAGGCGCTGGCTATTCGCCGGACCGGATCGTCGTGGGCGGAGATTCTGCCGGCGGCGGGCTGGCTCTCGCGCTGTGCCTGTATCTCAAGGATCGGGGGGAGGAGCTGCCCTGCGGGATAGTCGCGATGTCTCCATGGACGGACATGACGGCGAGCGGGCCGTCGTATCAGGAAAATTACGAAAACGACCCGCTGTTCGGCGGAACGGACGACTCTATGATACACAACCACGAATATGCCGCGGACGAGGATCTGACGAACCCTTATCTATCTCCGCTCTTCGGCGATTATGAGGGATTCCCGCCGATGCTCATCCAGGTCGGTTCATATGAGATGCTCCTGTCGGATTCGACGTCGCTGGCGCAGAAGGCCCGCGATGCGGGAGTCAAAGTGCATCTTAGCGTCTACGACGGGATGTTCCATGTGTTTCAGATGGCGCCCCTGGCCATGCCGGAGTGCAAGCGCGCCTGGGTGGAAGTAGGGCATTTCATAGAGGAGCTTAGAAGGGAAAAGGCAGAGGTCCGGGAGAACGGCCCGGCCAGGCGGCAGGATATGGAGGATGCGAGCAATGTCTGATAATGGCGGTAAGGATAAGGAACGGGAAGAGTTTTGCATCATGTGCGGCAGGCCGGCCAGCCAGGCCGGGGAGCTCATCCACATACCGAACCAGATTTCGATCTGCAAGGATTGCATGCAAAAGACTTTTGACAGCATGAAGAACATGGGCTTTTCGCCGGCGAACTTCGGTTTCGGCGGTCCGGCGGGCTCCGGCGGCAATAACGGGCGAGGCGGCTCTTCCAGCTCCGGCGTTCCTTCCGGAGGGAGCGGCGGCTCATCCGGCGGTTCCGCCGGCAATGGCGGCAATGGCAACGATGCCGGCGGCGGAGACGGCGATAATAACGGCAATAACAATAACAATAATAACAACAACGGATTCCCGGGCATCAGCATGATCAACCTCTCGGATCTGGCCGGCATGCTGCCTGGGATGCAGCGCGTCCGCAAGAAGAAGCCGAAAAAGGAAAAGGCCGCGGAGCCCGTCCTGGATATCCGTTCCATCCCCGCTCCGCACAAGATTAAGGCCGCGCTCGATGAGTACGTCGTCGGGCAGGAGCATGCGAAGAAGGTCGTGTCGGTGGCGGTCTATAATCACTATAAGCGCATTTTTTCGGAGATCGAGGAAGAGAAGAACGGGGCGGGAGCCTCCGGCGAAAACGGCTCCGCAATCGCCGGCGGGAAATACGACGGCGTCGAGATCGAGAAATCCAACATGCTGATGGTCGGCCCCACCGGCTGCGGCAAGACGTATCTCGTGAGGACGCTGGCAAGGCTGCTCGATGTGCCGCTCGCGATTACTGACGCCACATCGCTAACCGAGGCGGGATATATCGGAGATGATATCGAGAGCGTCGTCAGCAAGCTGCTGGCGGCGGCGGACGACGACGTCGAGCGCGCGGAGCATGGCATCATTTTTATAGACGAGATTGACAAGATCGCAAAAAAGCAGGACACGCACCACCGCGACGTCAGCGGAGAGAGCGTCCAGCAGGGACTGCTGAAGCTGCTGGAGGGCTCCGAGGTGGAGGTCCCGGTCGGCGCGTCCAGCAAGAACGCGATGGTTCCGATGGAGATCGTCAACACGAAAAATATTTTATTTATATGCGGCGGCGCATTTCCCGGCCTGGAGGATATTATAAAGGAGCGGCTGAATAAAAACTCGTCGATGGGCTTCCAGTCTGATTTGAAGGATAAATATGACAAGGAGGAGAACCTGCTGAGGCGAGTGACCGCGGAGGACGTGCGCAAGTTCGGCATGATACCGGAATTCATCGGACGATTGCCGATACTTTTCGCGATGGATACGCTCTCGGAGGATATGCTCGTGCGTATCCTCGCCGAGCCGAAAAACGCCATCATCAAGCAATACCAGAAATTGCTCGCCTACGACGAGGTGGAGCTCGAATTCGAGGATGACGCTCTGCGGGCCATCGCAAAGCGCGCGAAGGAAAAGGAGCTGGGCGCTCGCGCCCTCCGCGCCATCCTGGAGGAGCTGATGCTGGACATCATGTATGAGATCCCCAAGGATGACAATATCGGACGCGTGGTCATCACCAAGGACTATATAGAAAACCACGGCGCGCCTGTGATTGTCATGCGCGGGGTTCCCCAGCTGGAGGCCAGGGGCTAGGATGCCGCCTGCCGGAGGGCCGCGGCATGAAATGCTTAAAGGTGGGATAAATGCCTAGATTTAATATTCCCAAGAGGGAGCGCTCCAAGGACGAGATCCCATTTTCCGAGATGACCCCCGCCCAGAAGCGCAGTTATCTGTGGGATTATTGGAAAACGCCGGTATTAGTTACCATTATCGTGGTGGCGGTATTGGCTTCAATCATTTATAGCGTGACGCACAGCGTCGACCCTAGACTTTTTGTGACGCTCATAAATTGCCCGGAGGAGGGGAGTTTCGATTCCTATGTGGATGCCTACGCGCAAAGCCATCAGATCGCGCAGGAGGAACTCGCCGTGGTCGACATGTTCTACGCGGAATCCGACAGTGCGTTCGGCGCGGACGCGCAGGAAAACATGGCTTTATTCGTCAGGATGCAGGCGGGCGACGAGGACGTGCTGATCATGCCGGAGGACATCTTCAATGATATCGGGGCCAGCAGCTATTTTATGGATTTGCGCGAGGTGCTGCCGGAGGAATGGCAGGACAAGATCCTGGTGGTGGAGCAGCGATATGACGAGATAGAGGAGATCCAGCCGGAACCCATAGCCTGCGGGATCCGCGTCAGGGACATCCCGGGCATGCCAGACACGCCCTATTATCGGGACGCTGTGATCGCCATATCGTACTTCCCCGCGCATCCTGAGGACGCGGAGGGTTTTTTGCTGTCGTTGTTGTAATCAATGCGCCGATGCATTATAATATTAGCGCGGCATCGATTTTGCGTGAATCATGGCGGAGGCCGCGGATAGTAACGGCGCGTGTCCGGACGGACGCCGGCCGGTATTTGGAGACGTTTATGAAATGGGAGAATGTATAAAGCCGGCGATGATCGCGGCATTTGTCGCGGCCATGCTTTGCATGACGGGCTGCGGCAGCGCCGCGCTAGAGGAGACCCGGCGCAACCTGGACGCCCTGGTCGTGAGCGCGGCAGAGCCGGCGGGGGATGCAGGAGCCGAGGAGGCGGGGCCGGCCGGCGGCGTTTTTGCCACGGCGGCCAGCGGCGGGGCCCGATACGGCCTGGCGGCCTCCGGGGAGAGCGCGCGGCCATTTTCTGGCGATGCCGCCTCGTATGCCCCAGACCTTGTCGGCGACGCGGTCGGAGGGATACTCGCCAAGGCCGGGAGGGATTTCCTGGGCGGCTATCCGGTCGACGAATCATTTTTGCTCTGGTTCATGGGCTCATACGGCCGGGAGGCGCTGGATCTCGTGGCATCCGAGGCGGCCGGCGGGCAGGACGTGGGCGCGTGGTTTCGCGCGTCCGGCAGTTCGATACACGTGCTCTGGCTCGAATATTGCAGGGAGCATGGCATGCATTCTGAATCGCTCGAGCGCGTGACATTTCAGGAATGCGCCTCTCCCGGGCAGACGGTGATTAGCTTTACCGGCGATTTGAATTTTGACGACAGGACGGGCACGATGCAGCTTTTGAAAAGCGGCGGATTGGACGCGGCGATAGATCCGAAGCTGCAGTCGCTGCTTGCCGGATCTGACATACTGATGGCCAACTGCGAGTGTACTTTCAGCGATCGCGGCTCGCCGCTTCCGGGCAAGGCATATACGTTCAGGTCCGCTCCGGAAAACGCGTCTATATTGGGAGAGCTGGGAGTCGACATAGCCGGTATAGCTAACAACCATGTATATGATTACGGGCCTGACGCGCTGGTAGATACGATAGATACTCTCGACGCGGCGGGCATTCCGAACGTCGGCGCCGGGAAAAATATAGAAGGCGCTATGCGCCCATGGTATTTCGTGGCGAACGGGCGAAAAATCGCCTTTACCGCTGCGACACAGGTCGAGCGAAGCTATAATTACACTAAGGAAGCGACCGAGACGGAGCCCGGCGTGCTAAAGACGCTGGACCCCGCGAGGTATGCGGAGGTCATCAGCGAGGCGAAGGCGCATAGCGATATCGTCGTCGCGTTCGTACACTGGGGCACGGAGGGCGCGTCGCGCTTCGAGGGAGACCAGGAAAGGCTCGCCGAGGCCTTCGCGGACGCGGGGGCGGACGTCATCATAGGCGGGCATACACATTGCCTCCAGGGCGCGTCTTTCATCGGGGACGTTCCAGTCATTTACAGCCTGGGCAATTTCTGGTTCGGCAGCACGCCGACCGACGGCGTGAGGAGGAAGGATACCGGCATAGCGCAGGCCGTCATAGGAGAGGATGGCGGCATTTCATTGCGGTTCGTACCGTGCGTGCAGGAAAACAGGAGGACGCGGCTGGTCACGGACGAGGCGGAGCGGGGGCAGATCCTCTCGTCGCTGGAGAGCGTCTCCGAGGGCGCCGAGATTGGCGAAGACGGATATATCACAAAAAAATAATATAAATAAAGAGAGGGCAAGACAATGAAACACAATCTCGTAGTTTTAATGGTGCTTGACGGTTACGGCTTGAACGACAACCCCGAGGGCAACGCGGTCGCGATCGCGAAGACTCCGGTTATGGACAGGCTGATGAAGGAATATCCGTTTGTCCGGGGCAACGCGTCCGGCCTGGCGGTCGGACTGCCGGAGGGCCAGATGGGCAATTCCGAGGTGGGACACATGAATATCGGCGCCGGGCGCATTGTCTATCAGGATCTCACGAGGATTACAAAGTCGATAGAGGACGGCGACTTTTTTGAAAACAAGGCCTTGCTGCAGGCTATAGATAATTGCAAGAAAAATAACTCGGATTTGCACCTGTGGGGCCTGCTCTCTGACGGCGGCGTTCACAGCCATGACACTCATCTGTACGGCCTGCTCGAGATGTGCAGGCGCAACGGCCTCAAAAACGTCTACGTCCACGCTTTTCTAGACGGCAGGGACACCCCGCCCGCATCGGGAAAAGATTACGTCGCCGCGCTCCAGAAAAAGATGGACGAGATCGGCGTCGGGCAGATCGCGTCGCTCTCGGGGCGCTATTATGCTATGGATCGCGACAAGAACTGGGACCGCGTGGAGAAGGCCTACCGATCGCTGACGGCCGGCGAGGGCGTCCAGGCGGCCGACGCGGTGCAGGCGATGGAGGATTCCTACGCGAACGGCGTTACGGACGAGTTCGTCCTGCCGACGGTCATTGTGCGCGACGGCAAGCCGCTCTCCCTGGTAAAGGACAAGGACTCCGTGATATTTTTCAATTTCCGCCCTGACAGGGCCAGGGAGATCACGAGGGCGTTCTGCGACGACAAATTTACCGGGTTCGAACGGAAGTTCCTCGACTTGACATACGTCTGCTTCAAGGATTATGACGAGACGATTCCGAACAAGCTCATAGCCTTTGAAAAAGAAAACATAACCAATACGCTCGGCGAATACCTGGCGAAATGCGGCAAAAAACAGCTGCGGCTCGCGGAGACGGAAAAGTATGCGCATGTGACGTTCTTCTTCAACGGCGGAGTCGAGGAGCCGAACGCCGGCGAATCGCGCATCCTGGTCAATTCGCCAAAAGAAGTCGCGACATACGACTTAAAGCCGGAGATGAGCGCTCCGGAGGTCGGAAAAGATCTCGTGGAGGCAATAAAGTCCGATGAATATGACGTTATCATTATCAACTTCGCCAATCCCGACATGGTCGGCCATACCGGGGTCATCGAGGCCGCCGTCAAGGCTGTGGAGCGCATAGACGGGCTGATGGGCGAGGCGGTAGACGCCGTAAAGGAGGTTGGCGGCACGATGTTTATATGCGCCGACCACGGCAATGCCGAGAAGATGATCGATTATGAGACCGGCGAGCCGCATACCGCCCATACGACTAACCCGGTGCCTTTTATACTGGTGAACTACGACGAGGCTTATGGGCTGCGCGAAGGCGGGTGCCTGGCCGACATCGCGCCGACGCTGCTGGAGATCATGGGCCTGCCGCAGCCGCCGGAGATGACTGGAAAGTCGCTGCTGGTTAAAAAATAGGAGGATGATATGGAGACATTCCGTCCCGTCAGAGAGGGAAAGGTCCGGGAGGTATATGACAATGGCGGCACGCTGATCCTGGTCGCCACCGACCGCATTTCCGCTTTCGACGTTATTTTGAAAAACAAGATCCCGGGCAAGGGCCGGGTCTTGACGCGGATGTCGCGCTTCTGGTTCGATTTCACGCGCGATACGATAGAAAACCACATGATATCTACCGATCCCGCCGACATGCCGGAATATTTCCGGCAGCCGGAATATGCCGGAAACTCCATGCTTTGCGAAAAGCTGGACATGCTGCCTGTCGAATGCATCGTGCGTGGATATATAACGGGCAGCGGCTGGGAGAGTTACCAGGAAAACGGCACGGTCTGCGGGATATCGCTGCCGGGCGGGCTGCGGGAGTCGGAGCGGCTGCCGGAACCGATATATACGCCGACTACCAAGGCGGACGTAGGGCACGACGAGCACATCACTTTCGAGCAGAGCGTTGATATTTTGGAAAAGCTCCATCCCGGGAGGGGCGGGGAATACGCCGAGGCCATTAGGGACGCCACTCTGAAGCTGTATGAGAAATGCGCCGGCTACGCGAGGAGCCGGGGAATAATAATCGCCGACACGAAGTTTGAGTTCGGCATAGACGGTGACGGGAATGTAGTCCTGGCGGACGAGATGCTTACCCCCGACAGCTCGCGCTTCTGGCCGCTGGACGGCTACGAACCGGGAAAGCCGCAGCCTTCTTTCGACAAGCAGTTCGTCCGCGACTGGCTGAGGGCCAATCCGGACAATGGCGGATTTCTGCCGGATTCAGTCGTGGAAAAGACTGCCGAAAAGTACAGGGAGGCCTATGAATTGCTGGCCGGCAAGCCCTTTGAAGGATAGGAGGCGGGCAAATGGACAGGGATCGCTACATCAGCCCGCTCTCCGAGAGGTATGCCAGCAAGGAGATGCAGTATATTTTTTCGCAGGACATGAAGTTTCGCACCTGGCGAAAGCTGTGGGTCGCGCTGGCTGAGACGGAGAAGGAGCTTGGGCTTGACATCACGCAGGAGCAGATCGACGAGATGCGCGCCCATCAGGACGATATCAATTATGACGTGGCGCAGGAGCGCGAAAAGCAGGTGCGCCACGACGTCATGAGCCACGTCTATGCATACGGAGTGCAGTGTCCAAATGCCAGGGGCATCATCCACCTTGGCGCGACGAGCTGCTATGTCGGCGACAATACCGACATCATCATAATGTCCGAGGCATTGAAGCTCGTGCGTAAAAAGCTGCTGAACGTGCTATCGGTGATGGCGGATTTCGCGGAAAAATACAAGGCGCTGCCGACTCTGGCTTTCACGCATTTCCAGCCGGCCCAGCCTACCACGGTGGGAAAGCGCGCCACGCTGTGGATGCAGGAATTCGTGATGGACCTGGAGGATTTGGATTATGTCCTGGGCAGCCTGAAGCTTCTGGGGTCCAAGGGCACGACCGGCACCCAGGCCAGTTTCAAGGAGCTTTTCGACGGGAACGACGATATAATAGACCGGATCGACCCGATGATTGCCGAAAAGATGGGGTTTAGCTGCTGCTACCCGGTGTCGGGGCAGACATATTCCCGCAAGGTGGATACGCGTGTCATGAACGTGCTCGCGGGCATCGCGGCCAGCGCGCACAAGTTTTCCAACGATATCAGGCTCCTGCAGCACCTGAAGGAGATCGAGGAGCCGTTCGAGAAAGACCAGATCGGCTCTTCCGCGATGGCATATAAGCGCAATCCGATGCGCAGCGAGCGCATCGCCTCTCTTTCCAGATATGTTATGATAGACGCCCTCAACCCGGCCATAACGTCGGCGTCGCAATGGTTCGAGCGCACGCTGGACGACTCCGCGAACAAGCGGCTTAGCATACCCGAGGCGTTCCTCGCGGTAGACGGCATCCTGGACCTGTGCATGAACGTGGCGGACGGACTTGTCGTCTACGACAAGGTCATCGCGAAGCACCTGATGAGCGAGCTGCCGTTCATGGCGACCGAGAATATCATGATGGACGCGGTGAAAAAAGGCGGAGACAGGCAGGAGCTGCACGAGAAGATCCGCCGGCTGTCCATGGAGGCCGGGCGGCATGTCAAGGAAGAGGGCCTTGATAACGACCTGCTGGAGATGATCGCCGCGGATCCTTCATTCGGTTTGACGCTGGATGAATTGCGGGAAAACATGGACATGGCAAGATATACTGGCCGCGCCGAATACCAGACGCAGCGATATCTGTCGGACGTAATCCGCCCGATATTGGACGCGAACAAGGACGCGCTGGGGATGACGGCGGAGATAAAGGTCTAGGGCATGTCCTGCAAGGGAGGGTTATGATGATGAGAATACAATCCGTAACGGATTTTGGCACGACGGTTGCCGCTACGGGCGCGCAGGATGCCGGCGGCACGTCTGATTTTCCCGAGGTGCTGGACGCGGAACTAGCCAAGGGCGGCGCCTCGTCGCTGGAGCGGATCTTTCAGAAGGCCTCGCGGACTTACGGCGTGAGCGAGGAGCTGCTCAAGGCGATGGCGAAGGCCGAGTCGAATTTTGACCCGAAGGCCACGAGCCGCAGCGGGGCTATGGGCATCATGCAGCTGATGCCGTCCACTGCGAAGGGCCTCGGCGTGACGGATGCTTACGACCCGGAGCAGAATATAATGGGCGGAGCGAAATATATCGCGTCGCTTCTGGATAAATTCGACGGAAATACGGCATACGCGCTGGCAGCCTACAATGCCGGCAGTTCAAACGTGGAAAAATACGGGGGGATTCCGCCGTTCGAGGAGACGCAGAGGTATGTCGCGAAGATCTTGGGATACCTGGAGGATGGCGGCGTGGAGATTCCCGATGACTGGCAGGGCGCCGCTGCCGCCGCCCCGGCATCGGAGTCGCTTGCCGACGTCTTGACGGATGCGCTAAAGCAGCTCTTTACCCGGGAGGATTACGAGGATTTTCTAAGGCTCTTTCTTGAGCGTGTGCTGACGCGCCTGGGAGAGGGTACCGGCGAGGCGAAGGAGGCTGGCGCGGCATCCCCTGCCGGGGCGTTGCAGTCAGGCGATGCCGCCAGCGCGGACGCTTCAGGCAACGCCAGGGAAGCCGGGGAAAATGGCGCGGCATCCCCTGTCGAAGCTGAGGCGATGCCGGCGAGCGACGCCTATGTGGCATACAGGAATTTTGGGAATACGAACCGGATTTCGATTATGTTGAAGCCGGAATGAAGACTGTGGCTGGGGGCCGGCCGCGTCCGTGAGATTATATGCGGCGCTTCTCCAGCCGGGAGGATGATGTATGGGAATATATGATTTTAAGGTAAAGGCTATGGATGGCAGAAAGATTTCGCTGTCCGCGTATGAGGGGAAGGTCCTTTTAATAATCAACAGCGCTACTGGGTGCGGCTTTACTCCGCAATATGACGCGTTGGAGGAGCTGTACGAGCAGCATAATAAAGACGGGTTTGAGATTCTGGACTTCCCCTGCAACCAGTTCGGACAGGCGCCTGGCAGCGACGGGGAGATTCATGAATTCTGCGTCTGGAGGTATGGGGTCTCTTTCCCGCAATTTGCCAAAATCGACGTCAACGGCAGGAAGGCCTCGCCGCTCTACCGCTATCTGACGGAAAACACGTCCTTTTCAGGCTTCGAGGGCCCGGAGGGAGAGCTGCTCGCGGAGACCGTCTCCAAGATCGATCCGGATTATGCGTCGAACGATGGCATAAAATGGAATTTTACTAAATTCCTGATCGGCAGGGATGGCGGAATCGTGGCGAGGTTCGAGCCCACCGTACCGATAGGCGAGGTGAGGGCGAGGATAGAGGAGATATTGTGAGACTTGCGCCGCGCAGAGGGCGCTCTCTGTGAGTGGCGACATAATGCCGGTCATGGCAGCGGCAAGAAACTTGGGCGGCGTCCCTCGAAGACGGTATAATGCGTGAACCCCGCGTTTTTCAGGATTTCCGGCACTTTATCGAAGCCGAAGGCGACCTGCCCGGGTTCATGCGCGTCCGAGCCGACCGTGATTATCTCGCCGCCCAGCTCCCGATAGCGCCGGATTATCTCCTCGCAGGGGTTGGGATGTCCCAGCCCGTAGCGCAGGCCTCCGGTGTTGAGCTCGATTCCCTTCCCCATCCCGATCAGCCGTTCCAGTATGGCGTCGATAACGTCCGCATAGGCCCGGTAGCTGTAATGCCTGTTCTGGCCAGGCCCGTAGCGCACCACGTAGTCGAGGTGCCCGAACACGTCGAAATCCGAGAATGTCCCGAGGTTTTCTAATATCGCCTCGAAGTAGCGCCTGTACGCCGCGCCCTCCTCCCGCCCTTCGAAAAACGTCTTATAATACGGATCCATGCCGTCTATGACATGCAGCGAGCAAATGACCAGGTCGTAAGAGTGCGACCTGACAACCTGGCTCAGCCTGTCATGCAGATGCGGCTGCACGCCGATCTCGATTCCGCATCGCACAGGGATTATGCCCCGGTATTTTTCCCGGAACGCGGACATAGCCTTTTCATATGAGTCCGGATCCAGGACGAAGAGATCCGGCGGGTCGGACGGGAAGTCGTAGTCGAGATGGTCGGTGAAGCATATGCCGTCCAGCCCGGCAGCCATCGCGGCCATCGCCATATCGTCCGGCTCCGCGCCGCTGTCGCCGGAATAGCGGCAGTGCATGTGCGTGTCCCACAGCATATTGTCTCCTCCTCGCTTTTAATCTATTTCATTTTCCACTGTTTTCCACAAAATGTCAAGCCTCCGGCATCCGGCCGGTTGGAATACGCCCGCGAGCAGTCCGTCCGCCGGGCCATTGCGACGGGGCTTTCATAGTAAAAGTTTTACCAAACCATGAAAAAGGGTTGAATTTTCGATTGTTATTTAGTACAATGACAACAGTTGGGCTTCGCCCCATGCAAACAAAAAATTCTTAGGAGGAATTCAAAATGGCTGTAAGAGTAGCAATCAATGGTTTCGGTCGTATCGGCCGCCTCGCGTTCAGGCAGATGTTTGGCGCGGAGGGTTACGAGGTAGTGGCTATCAACGATCTGACGAGCCCCAAGATGCTCGCGCATCTCCTGAAGTACGATTCGTCCCAGGGCAAATACGCGCTGGCCGACACCGTATCCGCCGGCGAGGATACCATCACCGTGGATGGCAAGACGCTCAAGATTTACAAGGAGCCCGACGCCAACAACTGCCCTTGGGGCGAGCTCAAGGTGGACGTCGTCCTGGAGTGCTCCGGCTTCTATACCAGCAAGGAAAAGGCACAGGCGCACATCAACGCCGGCGCGCGCAAGGTCGTCATCTCCGCTCCGGCCGGCAATGACCTGCCCACCATCGTCTACAACGTGAACCACACCACGCTGAAGAAAGAGGATACGATCATCTCGGCTGCTTCCTGCACCACGAACTGCCTGGCTCCGATGGCCAAGGCGCTCAACGACCTTGCCGGCATCAAGTCAGGCATCATGAGCACGATTCACGCATATACCGGAGACCAGATGATTCTGGATGGGCCTCAGAGGAAGGGCGACCTTAGGAGATCCCGCGCGGGCGCCTGCAACATCGTTCCGAACTCCACGGGCGCGGCGAAGGCCATCGGCCTGGTCATTCCGGAGCTCAACGGCAAGCTCATCGGTTCGGCGCAGCGCGTGCCCACCCCTACGGGCTCTACCACGATTCTTGTAGCCACCGTCGAGAAGTCCGTTACCAAGGAGGAGATCAACGCTTTCATGAAGTCCGCCTCCAACGAGTCTTTCGGATATAACGAGGACGAGATCGTGTCGAGCGACATCATCGGCAGCACCTACGGTTCCATATTCGACGCTACCCAGACCATGGTAGGCGCCGACAACCTGGTACAGGTCGTTTCATGGTACGACAACGAGAATTCCTATACTTCCCAGATGGTACGCACGATCAAGTACTTCTCTGAATTAGGCTGATTGCGGATAAAGACAAGGGGCGCGGCCAGAGATGGCCGTGCCTTTGTCTAATGTATAAAAGGAGGTCAGATCATGGGATTGAATAAAAAAACTGTGGACGACATAAACGCGGCCGGCAAGCGCGTGCTTGTAAGGTGCGACTTCAACGTGCCTCTGAAAAACGGCGAGATTACGGACGATACGCGTATCGTGGCCGCGCTGCCCACCATACAGAAGCTGATCGGCGACGGGGCGAAGGTCGTGCTGTGCTCCCACCTTGGAAAGGTAAAGAACGGCCCGAACGAGGGCGAGTCGCTTGCCCCTGTCGCAAAGCGCCTATCCGAGAAGCTCGGCAAGCCGGTCAATTTCGTTTCGGATTATAACGTTACCGGCGAGGCGGCGGCCTCTGCCGTGGCGGCCATGCAGCCCGGAGACGTGGTCCTGCTGCAGAACACGCGTTTTCGCGGCAGCGAGGAGACGAAGAACGGCGAGCAGTTCTCCAGGGAGCTCGCGGATCTATGCGATATATACGTGTGCGACGCGTTCGGCTCCTCCCACAGGGCGCACGCATCGGTGGCCGGGGTCACGGACGTGGTCCGCGCGAAGGGCGGCGACTGCGCGGTAGGATATTTGATGCAGAAAGAGATAAATTTCCTTGGCAACGCGGTGGAGAATCCAGTGCGCCCGTTCGTGGCGATCCTGGGCGGCGCTAAGGTGGCTGACAAGCTGAACGTCATTAACAACCTCATCGAGAAGTGCGACACGCTGATTATCGGCGGCGGCATGGCGTTTACATTTTTGAAGGCCAAGGGCTATGAGATCGGCAAGTCACTGGTGGATGACGAGAAGATCGGCTATTGCAAGGATATGATGGAAAAGGCCGAGAAGGCGGGAAAGAAGCTGCTGCTCCCGATCGATACCGTCGTGGCGGACAGTTTCCCGGATCCTATCGACGGGCCGATTGACACGCAGACCGTGGATTCCGACAAGATTCCTCCGGATAAGGAAGGGCTGGACATCGGGGAGAAGACGGCGGAGCTGTACGCGTCCGCTGTGAAGTCTGCCAAGACGGTGGTCTGGAACGGTCCTATGGGCGTGTTCGAGAATCCCACTCTGGCGAAGGGCACGATCGCGGTGGCGCAGGCCCTGGCGGATACCGACGCGACGACCATCATAGGCGGCGGCGATTCGGCGGCGGCGGTCAACCAGCTCGGCTTTGCGGACAAGATGACGCATATCTCGACGGGCGGCGGGGCGTCGCTGGAGTTTCTGGAGGGCAAGTCACTGCCCGGAGTCGCGGCGGCGGATGATAAATGACGCTAACCGAAAGGAGATAGGATCATGGCAAGACGAAAGATAGTGGCCGGCAACTGGAAGATGAACATGACGCCAAGCGAGGCTGTGAAGCTGTGCGCCGACCTCAAAGACCTCGTGAAGTCCGACAGCGTGGACGTCGTATATTGCGTGCCGGCGATAGACATCGTGCCGGTAGCGGACGCGGTCAAGGGCACCAATGTGGAACTTGGCGCGGAGAATATGTACTTCGAGGAGAAAGGCGCATATACCGGGGAGGTATCCGCCGCCATGTTGGTGGACGCGGGCGTGAAATATGTCATCATCGGCCATTCGGAGCGCCGCGATTATTTCAAGGAGGACGACGCGCTGCTCAATAAAAAGGTCAGGAAGGCGTTCGAGGCCGGACTGACGCCAATCCTGTGCTGCGGCGAGAGCCTGGAGCAGAGGGAGCTGGGCGTTACGATGGATTGGATCCGCCTGCAGATCAAGTCGGATCTGGCCGGAGTATCCGCAGACCAGGTGAAATCAATGGTTATAGCTTACGAGCCTATATGGGCGATCGGCACCGGAAGGACGGCTACCGCCGGGCAGGCCGAGGAGGTATGCAAGGGCATCCGCGACTGCATCGGGGAGATGTATGACCATGCGACCGCCGAGGCGGTACGCATCCAGTATGGCGGCTCCGTGAACGCCGGCAATGCCGCGGAGCTGTTCGCGCAGCCCGACATAGACGGGGGGCTCGTCGGCGGGGCCAGCCTTAAGGCTGATTTCGGGGCTATAGTGAACTTCTAGAAATGTTATGAATGCTAAGAAGAAGAGGAATCTGGCCATAGAGGCGGCGCTGTTCCTCGCCATAATGTTCGTTACAATATGGTTCGTCGTGCGGGGCGAAGACATGGAAGCGGTTATTACCGCCATAGGGCGGATGTCCGTCGGGCATCTGCTCCTGGCGGTAGCGATCGCTTTGTTTTTCGTAAGCGCGGAAGGTTTTCTGCTGTGGTTCCTTATGCGCAGGACCGGAGGAGTCAGCAGCATGTCAAGCTGCGTGAGCTGCGCCTTCATCGGATTCCTGTTTTCAGGGATTACGCCGTCCGCTACGGGCGGCCAGCCGATGCAGCTCTATTATCTGAAAAAGGACGGCAATACATGGTCGCTGGCATCGCTGGCCCTTATGATGATTGCGTTCATGTATAAATTAGTGCTGGTGCTGTTCGGCGTCGGAATCCTGGCATTCTGGCATGGGCCGCTGCGCTCGTACCTGGGCGATGGATATTATCACCTGTTTTGGCTCGGGCTGGCGCTGAACGCCATGCTCGTGGCCGGGCTTACGATGGTGATGTTCACGCCCTCCGTCGTCAGGTGGCTCTGCGCCAAGCTGGAGTGGGTGGCCGTGCGGCTGCATATAATAAAAAAAGCCGGTTCCAGGGCGGACAGGCTGGATCATTTTATGGAGGGATACCAGAACGCGCTGTCCTTTTTGCGGAAGAATCCCGGTAATCTGCTCGTCCTGCTGGCCGGGACGGCAATCCAGCGCGCCGCGGTATTCGCGCTGACATACGTCGTCTACCGGGGCCTTGGCATGAGCGGCGCGTCGCTGTGGACGATCATGTGGCTGCAGGCCTCGGTATATATCGCGGTGGACATGCTGCCCATACCGGGGGCGCAGGGCATCACCGAGGCGATGTACCGCCGCGCCTTCCGCGATATATTCTCGACCGGGAGCGTCACGGCGTCGCTTTGCATCAGCAGGGGCATCAGCTTCTACTTAATGCTCGGCATAGGGCTTGCCGTCACGCTCTGGCAGTTTGGCAGGATACGCCGCAGATCCGCCCGGGGCGGGATATGACGCGGGGCATGCGAAGGGATGCCGGCATGTATCTTTAGGAGAAACATCATGAGTGCAACTAAAAAGCCTGTCGTCTACATGGTCGACAGCGAAAACGTAAACGATGCCTGGATCAGGCTCGTTTCCAATATGTCGGACGGGGACGACCTTCTCGTCTTTTATACGGACAAAAGTCCGCACATGAGTTATGAAAAGGTCATCGAGCTCACCAAGCTTTCCGACCGCCCGATAGAGTGGATAAAATGCGTGGAGGGCAGCAACGCCCTCGATTTCCAGCTTGTGACCGAGCTTGGCGCGCGCGTGGCCGTCGACCCGGAATACGCCTATGTCATCGTCTCCAATGACAACGGCTTCGACGCGGCGGTCAGGTACTGGGCGCAGCGCGGCAGGGACGTGCGGCGCATGAAGAGCGCGGAGTGCAAGCAGATGGCGGCCGCGCGCATCGTGGAAGACGCGGAGGAGGCGCCTGCCGGGGCAAGCGAGAATCCCGCCGGCCTTGAGCCCGCGTTCATGGAGGAGGTGGAGAAACTGGCCCGGTCCATACAGCTGTCCAAGCTGACGCTCTTTCATGACGCGTTCGTGTGCATGTATGACCAGGAGACCGCCGACGCGATATATTATTATATGAAAAAGCACAAGGCGGACCTGGAATATCTGGATGGCTATTACCTGCCAAAGCGCAAGGCACGCCTGAAGAACTATTTTCCAATCGCGTTAAGGCATGCCGGGGATTCCGGCGGGGATGCCGATGCCGTCATGGAGATTTACAACCATACGGACGAGCCGAAAAAGAACCTGCAGAAGCTGAACATAGAACTCGTCAAAAAGTTCGGCCAGGAGCAGGGGACGGCGTATTATAAAGTGTTGAAAAAGCATGTCAAGGTCATGAGCAAGCTCTAGCGGCTGGCGGGTTATATTTTGATAAGGAGGCTGGTTTTCGCGATGAAAATCATTATTGCCGGCGATGGCAAGGTCGGCGCGATGCTGACCAGGCAGCTGTCCCAGGAAGGGTACGACGTCACGCTGGTCGACGAGAATCCCAAGGTGCTGGAATCCACGGAGGAAATGTATGACATCATGGCGGTGCAGGGAAACTGTGCCACGATGGACGTGCTGGAACAGGCGGGCGCCCGGGAGGCGGATCTCATAATCGCCGCCACCAGCGCCGACGAGATAAACATCCTCTGCTGCCTCACTGCGCATGCCATGAACCGCAGGATCCATACTATCGCGCGGATCCGCAACCCTGAATACACGGATCAGATAGTCCGCATGAAGGAAGCGTTCCCGCTGTCGATGACCGTCAATCCGGATAAGCAGGCCGCGGTCGAGATAGGGCGGCTGTTGAAATACCCGGGTTTTTTGAAACGTGAGACGTTTGCTAAAAGCAGGGTGGAGATCGTGGAGCTTCGCGTGGATGAGGGCAGTCCGCTCTGCAACCACGCCTTGGCTGACTTGGATTCGGTCGTGGGCTGCAAGGTGCTCATATGCGCGGTGCTTCGCGGCGGGTCGGCGGTGATTCCTGACGGCAATTATACGCTGCACGCCGGAGACCTCATATTCGTGACGGCTCCCTCGTATGCCCTGGCGATGCTGCTGAAAAACCTGAAGATTATCACGCATAAGGTCAGGAGGGTGATGCTGTGCGGAGGCAGCAGGCTCAGCTACTATCTGGCGAAGGAACTTTTAGAGGACGGCATTTCCGTCAGGCTGATCGAGAAGGATTATGAACGCTGCGAGCTGCTCTCCAACATGCTGCCGGATGCCGTGGTCATCCAGGGAGATGCCAGCGACGAGCAGCTCCTAGAGAGCGAGGGGCTGGGGGAGTGCGACGCTCTGGTGACTCTGACCGGCCTGGACGAACTGAATATCGTGACCTCGCTGCAGGGCCTGATCTGGCATGTGCCGCAGATCATCACGAAACTCGGGCACATGGAGAATTCGTATATACTGGACAAGCTGCCGATAGGCAGCACCATCAGCCCGAAAGAGCTTTGCTGCAATACGATCGTGCGATATGTCCGGGCGCTGCGCAACCAGACCGGAGCCGCGCTCTCGCTGCACAAGATAGCAGACGGGCAGGCGGAGGCCCTGGAATTTTCCGTGGATGCCGACACCAGGCATATCGGCAAGCCCCTGAAGGAGCTCCACTTGAAGAAAAACGTCCTTATCGTTTGCATCACGCACGGGGGCAGGCAGGAGATACCGGGCGGCGATTCGTATTATGAAGAGGGAGATACCGTGATCATCGTGACCAGCGGGGACGCGGTCATATATCAGCTGAACGACATTTACGAGGCTTAGCGCTATGAATTATAAGATGATCAGTAGGTTTATCGGCAAGATTCTGCTGGTGGAGGCGGCGTTCATGGTGCCCGCCTGCGTCATCGCTTTCGCATGCGGGGAGGACGGCGCCAAGCGCGGATTTTTAATCGCGATCGCGGCCGCGCTGCTGGCAGGCGGCGCGTTGTCGGCCATAGCGCGGAGCACGGAAAAAGGTTTTCACGCCAAGGAGGGCATGGTGTGCGTCGGCCTCTGCTGGATAGTGCTCGGCTTATTCGGAGCCCTGCCTTTTTGCATTTCGGGCGCGATTCCGCATTTCATCGACGCGCTGTTCGAGATTGTCTCGGGATTTACGACGACGGGGGCGTCCATATTGTCCGAGGTGGAGACGCTGCCAAAGAGCATACTGTACTGGCGCAGCTTCAGCCACTGGCTGGGCGGCATGGGAGTGCTGGTGTTTCTTCTCGCCGTATCCACGGGCAACGAGCGCAGCAAGGGATTTACCATGCACATACTGCGTGCCGAGAGCCCCGGGCCAAAGGTGGGTAAGCTCGTCCCAAGGATGAAAAAGACCGCGGAGATCCTCTATCTGCTGTATATCGCGCTGACAATATTGGATATCGTTTTTTTACTGTTGGGCGGAATGCCGTTGTTCGACGCGGTCTGCACGGCGTTTGGCACGGCCGGCACAGGGGGGTTCGGCATAAAAAATGACAGCATTGCCGGTTACAGCCCGTATCTGCAGAACGTGTGCACGGTGTTCATGTTGCTGTTCGGGGTGAATTTCACCTGCTATTATATGCTGCTGATGCGCCAGGTGAAGAGCGTGCTGCATGACGAGGAGCTGCATATGTACCTTGGCGTGGTCATCGGAAGCATCGCGCTGATAGTGATGGATCTGCGCGGTTTTTACGATACTTTCGGCGAGACGGTCCGCCACGCGGCGTTCCAGGTGGCCAGCATAGTGACGACGACAGGGTATGCCACGACGGATTTCGACTTGTGGCCCGCCTTTTCCAAGGCGGTGCTGCTGTGCCTGATGATGCTCGGCGCCTGCGCCGGCAGCACGGGCGGAGGCTTTAAGTGCGCCCGTGCGCTGCTGGTGTTCAAGAGCCTGCGGCGCAGCGTGCGGCAGATCGTCCATCCCGGAAAGATAGAGACGGTGCGCGTGAACGGCAGGCAGGTGGACGAGAAGGTGATGGCGAATACGAACGCCTATCTTGCGGCATACGCGCTGATCATCGTGTTCAGCTTTCTGCTGATCTCGATAGACGGATTTTCCGTGACGACGAATTTTACCGCCGTTCTGTCGTGTTTCAACAATATCGGGCCGGGACTTGACGCCGTGGGGCCGACCGGCAATTTCGGGGGCTTTAGCTTGTTTTCCAAGATCGTGCTCATTTTGGACATGCTTGCCGGCAGGCTGGAGATCTTCCCGATACTGATATTGTTCTCGCATAGCCTGTGGGCGCGCAAGTAATATCGTACATTCCGTGCCAGTGCCGCCTCTGACGAGGCCGGACAGAGTCCGGGAAACGACTTAGGAAGGAGAGAGATATGTACGCAGACGAAAACGTGATCAAGATCAAGCACGAGGTCCTCTACGAGGTGGCGAAGCACGCGTTCGCCGGCGACCTCGAGGATGCCCGCGACCATATTCCGATGGACCTGATTCCGGGTCCGACTCCCCAATTTCGCTGCTGCGTCTATAAAGAGCGCGAGATTATCCGCCAGCGCATACGGCTCGCGGAGGGCAAGGCGCCGGGCACAGAGGACACCGGGAATGTCATACAGGTCATCAGTTCCGCGTGCGAGGACTGCCCTATCTCCAGCTACGTCGTCACCGATAACTGCCAGAACTGCCTGGGCAAGGCCTGCATAAACGCCTGCAGCTTTGGCGCGATATCGATAGGGGAACACAGGTCGCACATCGACGCCAATAAATGCAAGGAATGCGGGAAATGCGCGAAGGCCTGCCCTTACGGCGCGATTGCCCATCTCAAGCGGCCATGCAAATATAAATGCCCCGTGGACGCCATCACCTACAACGACCTTGGCATATCGGTCATAGATGAGAAAAAATGCATCCGCTGCGGGCAGTGCATCCACAGCTGCCCGTTCGGCGCGATCGGGTCCAAGGCATATATCGTCGACGTCATCAGGGCGCTCACGGAGGGCAAGGAGGTATATGCCATACTGGCGCCGGCGACCGAGGGGCAGTTCGGCGAGGGCATCACTATGCGCAGCTTCCGCGAGGCGGCCAAAAAGGCGGGCTTTACCGATCTGATAGAGGCAGGCCTCGGCGGCGACATGACTACCTCCAGCGAGGCGGAAGAATGGCTTGAGGCTTATCGCGGGGGAGAGAAAAAGACGACCAGCTGCTGCCCGGGATTCGTGAACATGATTCGCGGCCACTTCCCGGAGCTTTCCGACAGGATCTCTACGACCGTCTCGCCGATGTGCGCGGTCTCACGCCTGGTAAAGGCGATGCATCCTGGCGCGGTGACGGTATTCATAGGACCTTGCGTGGCAAAAAAATCCGAGGTGGTCGACCAGAAGATCGAGGGCAACGCGGATTACGTGCTGACGTACAGCGAGCTGCGGGCCATTTTCCGCGCTAAGGACGTGAAGCTGGAGCCGGCGCCTAACGATTACCAGGAGGCGTCCGTCTATGGCAAGCGCTATGGCAACGCCGGCGGCGTGACCGCTTCCGTGCTCGAATACATGAAAGAGACGGATCAGGAGTGCGGCGCCAAGGTATGCACCGTAAACGGGGCCGCCGAATGCAAGAAGGCCCTGCTGCTCATGAAGGTCGGCAGGCTGTCCGAGGACTTTATCGAGGGAATGGCCTGCGAGGGCGGATGCGTCGGCGGGCCTAGCCGTTTCGAGGAGGTCGCGGCCGCCAAAAAAGACCGCGACGCGCTCATCGCGCAGGCGGATGGCCGTTCTATCACAGAAAACCTGAAAAATTATCCGATGGATTCGTTCTCGATGCATCGGACCCATGCATAGATTATGAAGATATTGATTATAAGGCACGGAGATCCGGATTATGAGCACGACACGCTTACCGATAAGGGCTGGCGCGAGGCGCGTCTGCTCGCCGGATGGGCCGCGAAAGCGGACATAACGAAGGCATACGTCTCTCCTCTGGGGAGGGCGCGCGACACTATGCGGACGGCTATGGAAGGGCTGGACGTACCCATAGAGGAATGCGAATGGCTGCGCGAGTTTTCGCCGCAGATTTGCCGACCGGACGTGGCGGACAGGCGCAAGATCGCCTGGGACTGGCTGCCGGACGACTGGGCGCGCGAGCCAGTTTTCTACGACCGCGATAAATGGGCGTCGCATCCCATTATGGCGGAGGCCGGCGTGAAAGAGGAATACGACTGGGTAATCCGCAATTTCGACTCGCTCTTGGCGAGGCACGGGTACGTATACGACGACCACAGGTACAGGGCAGAGCGCGCGAACCGCGACACGCTGGCGTTTTTCTGCCACTTCGGGCTGGAATGCGTGCTGCTTAGCAGGCTGCTCGATGCGCCGCCCATGGTGCTCTGGCATCACCTGTGCGCGGCTCCGACGTCCGTGACGACGCTTGTCAGCGAGGAGAGGCGGCGGGGTATCGCGATATTTAGGATGACTGGATTTGGAGACGTGCCGCATCTATACGCGAACGGCGAGCCGCCGTCGTTCCACGCCAGGTTTTGCGAGACTTATGACAGCGCGGACGAGCGGCATGACTGATTATAAAGGGAGGGGACGAGATGAATTTTTCGGATTACAACAAGTCCGATCAGGACGGCTCTTTCGTCGACGCGGAAGTGGAAGATGGCCGCGTTAAGGAGAGCGGGGGGAAAAAGAAGAGGGGCAGGAAAAGGTTTTCTACTGGAAAGCTGGTGCGAAACCTGGTCATTATCGTCCTGGTCCTGGCGGCGCTCTACCTGGTAAGCGGCAGCATTTATTCTCTCAAAGAGAACGAGTACGCGGTGGTGACGACTTTCGGCGTGCCTTCGGTGATCGGGGAGCCCGGCATACACGTGAAGATTCCGCTTATTCAGCGGGTATCGCGAGTGCCCAAGACGATAAACGGTTTTTCGGTCGGATACGACAAGGACACGCAGGAGACCATCCCGTCGGAGTCGTTTATGATCACGCGCGACTATAATTTCGTGAACGTCGATTTTTACGCGGAGTACCGCGTGACCGACCCCATGAAATACATGTACAGTTCGCAGGATCCGGTGGCGATACTGAAAATGCTCACGCAGAGCTATATCCGTGACACGATAGGCCTGTATGACGTGGACAGCGTGATTACCACCGGGAAAAACGAGATCCAGGCTTCAATCAAGGAAAAGATAATGAACCGCCTGGAGCAGGAGGATATCGGCATCCAGCTCGTGAATATCACTATCCAGGATGCCGAGCCGCCGACGGCCGAGGTCATAGACGCGTTTAAGAACGTGGAAAATGCCAAGCAGGGCAAGGAGACTTCTATAAACAAGGCGAACCAGAAGCGCAACGAGGACATCCCCGCCGCGAGGGCCAAGGTGGACGAAACGCTCAAGAACGCTAACGCCGAGGCGGAGGAGCGCGTCAACGAGGCGAAAGGCCAGGTGGCCAGGCTCAACGAGCTATATGCGGAGTATAAGAAATATCCGCTTATTACTAAACAGCGCATGTTTTATGAGACGATGGAGGACATACTCCCCGACATGAAGGTGATTATCACCAATAGCGACGGCAGCACCCAGACCATGCTGCCGCTCGACAGCTTCGCGGATCTAGGATCCGGCGCATCTAATGACGGGGAGGGCGGCGGTACGGATTCCGGCGCATCGGAAAGCGGCGCGGGCGCATCGGATGCCGCCGCGAGCGGCACGTCTGAAACAGGCGACGCTGCGAATGGAGGTGCTTCAGATGAAGAAAATTAAATGGGCGGTACTGGCTGTCGCGGTAGCGGCGCTCGCCCTGTGCGGCTCGTGCATGGTCGTCACCTATCCCGACGAGTATGCCGTGATAAAGCAATTCGGCAAGATCGTCTCAATCCGCGAGAATCCGGGGCTCAGTATGAAGCTGCCGTTTATACAGAGCGCGGAAAAAATAGAAAACGAGGTGCTGCTCTACGACCTGGCGGTAAGCGACGTCATGACCAAGGATAAGAAGTCTATGATCGCGGACTGCTTCGTGCTATGGAGGATCGACGATCCCTTGAAATATACCCAGACCCTCAGCGCGCAGAAGAGCAACGCGGAATACCGCATAAATACGATAGTCTACAACAGCCTGAAAAACGTGATAAGCTCCCTCTCGCAGGAGGAGGTCATCAGCGGACGCGACGGCGCGCTCGCGGCATCCATCAAAAACAATATCGGGGACACTCTAGAGCAGTACGGCATAAAGCTTTTGGCGGTGGAGACGAAGTCGCTGGATCTCCCGGACGAGAACAAGTCCGCGGTCTACGAGCGCATGATCTCCGAGCGGAACAATATCGCCGCTACCTACAAGGCGGAGGGCGAAGAGGAGGCAAAGGAGATCGCGAACAATACCAAGGCCGAGATTACGATAATGCAGTCCGAGGCGGACGCGCAGGCCGAGGAGATCGTCGCGAAGGGCGAGGCCGAATACATGAGGATCTTGAGCGACGCGTATAACAATGAGGAGAAAGCGGATTTTTACCTCTTTTTGCGCTCTCTGGACGCGGCGAAGGCCACGATGACCGGAGACAATAAGACGCTGATTGTCGACGAATCGTCGCCGCTGGCGGATATCTTTTATGGGAGGTAATCCTTATTGGCGGGAAACGCGGATATAGAGCAGAGCATTCGCAAAAAATTTAAAAAAGAAACTTTTTCAAAATTCGCGAAAGCGATAAATACATATGGCCTGCTGCGCGAGGGAGATTGCGTGGCGGTATGCATCTCCGGCGGCAAGGACTCCATGCTGATGGCGAAGCTGTTCCAGGAATTAAAGCGCCATAGGAAGTTTGATTTCGGGCTGGAATTCCTCGTCATGGATCCTGGATACCTGCCTGAGAACCGCGCCCTTATCGAGGAGAACGCGAGGCTGATGGAGATACCAGTCACGATATTCGAGTCGGACATTTTTAACGCGGTATACCATGTCGAAAAAAACCCATGCTACCTTTGCGCCAGGATGCGCCGGGGGTATCTCTACGCCAAGGCGAGAGAGCTGGGCTGCAATAAGATCGCCCTGGGCCACCATTACGACGATGTGATAGAGACCATACTGATGGGCATGCTCTATGGGGCGCAGATTCAGACGATGATGCCGAAGCTGCACAGCGCGAACTTCCCCGGGATGGAGCTGATCCGCCCGATGTACCTGATCCGCGAGGACGACATATGCAGATGGCGGGATTATAACGGGCTTAGGTTCCTTAGGTGCGCGTGCAGGTTTACGGAGATGGCGGATGAGCGTCAGGCGGACAGCGCGCGCCTGGAAGTGAAGCGGCTGATTGCGAGGTTAAAGCGCGACAACCCTTTCGTGGAGGGAAACATATTCAAGAGCGTGGAGAACGTGAATCTTGATATGGTGATCGAGTATAAGAAAGACGGCAGGCGCCATCATTTTCTGGATGGCTATGATTTGTAAAATGCGGGCAGGCCTCTATAGTTTGACGGCGGGCGTTGACTGGAGGTGGTTGTGATGGAGGTGGCGAAGAAAATCAAGCGCATATTGTTTTTTGCGGCGATTCTTGCGGCTCTTGCCATGCCGGGGACGGTGCGCGCTTATGCCGCGTCCTCTGCAGCGGGAAATACCGGGGCGTCCGTGGTGGAGCGGAATACTGAGGCGTCCGGGCAGGGAGGAGGCCAGGCGGGCGGATACGGGCGCGGCGGCCTTAGCGCGGATGTCGGGCTTTTGCGCAGCGAGGGCGAAAATTATATCATGCGGGTGACCGTGTCGAATCAGGGCGGGGACTTTGACGGATATGTCCGGCTGCTCTTTCCGGATACGGCGACGGACACGATTGCGTTCGACACGCGGATCGCGCTCCCGTCGCAGGGCCAGAAGCAATTTGAAGTGTCCGTGCCAATGGCCGCTGCGACCAACAGGCGGGAGCAGTGCGATGTCGCCTTCGTGGACATGGACGGGCAGATCCTGCAGTCCGTGAGCGTGAGAGACGTTTTTGGCGGCGGGATGGCCAGCATCCGGGCTGGAGTTCTCTCGGATGATTTTGACGGGCTGGACGCTATCGAAAGGCAGAATCCGGTTATTGACCTGTCTCTTGCCGGGGTGGCGCTGGTCCGCCTGACCGCGGACGACGTGGCGGACAGCCTGGATGGGCTGAATTTTCTGATAATAGACCATTTTTCCACCGAATCGCTGGGCGCGGAGGGGATTGCGCGTATCGAGGACTGGGTGCGGTCTGGCGGCTGGCTGATCATTGGAACCGGGGAATATGCGGATGATACGCTCTCTGGCTTCGACCCTGATTTCATAGACGTGAAAGCTGGCGAGATAAGCGGGCCTGGCGAGGAGAGTTTCCTCTCGACGAACATGGACCGGGGATATTATGGGACTTATAACTACAATGACCTTTCCAGGATGCATGTCGCGCCGCTCTCGTCTTCCGTCCTGTATGAGAGCGTGGAAAATCCCGGCAGCGTCGCCGGTATCGGGGATGGGAGCGTCATGGCGCTGGCGGTGTCGCTGGAGGAGCTGTGCGAACTCATGGACGGCGCCATCCCGATGGGATCCATCTATAATGAGACGATGTATGCGTCCGCCAGCTATAATAATCTGGCAAAAACCGATGACAGCTGGAGCGGGCAGCGGGCTCTCACGGCGATTGACAACGGGGACTCCGCGCTGGACCTGTCCGCCTTGCGTGTCCTGATTATCGCCTATCTCATCCTGGCCGGCCCGGCAGCCTATATTATCCTGCGCCGTATGCGCAAGAGCGAGTGGTATTGGGCGGCCGTGCCGGCTTTAGGCATCGTGTTCATCGGAGGCATATTTTTGGCCGGAATGGGCATGAGCGTGTCCGAAACGCGGGCGGTCTCGGTGTCCGTCCAGAAAGCGGACAGCGAGCGTGTCGACACATTTTACGAGGCATACCGGCCCGGTACGGGCGAATGGCTCATGCGACTGAATGACAACTATACGTCGGCAGGGATGGGATTTTACAATAGAACCGGTTTCTCACAGCCCTTGCAGTACAGCAGGCGGGTATTATACGAAGATGGCGGCGTGTCCATAGGGGGCAGGCCGGATAGAAATTTCGAGAGCATGTATCTGGGCGCGTCCGGGACAGCCGAGCCAAAGGGTACTATTACCGCGGACGGGCTGGCGCGCTGCGGCGACGTCCAATGGACCGCGTCGGATATGTACGAGTCGGGGATTGTGACGAACGGGACCGATTTCGATTTCGCATATCTTGCGGTACATTCCGATAGCAGGATCGCGATATTTCAAGACGTGAAGGCCGGAGAATCCATCGACATAGCCGCAGAGTCCTCGACCGACAGGTGCGTTGGCCAATATCTGACCGATTATCCCAGCGACCTTTACAATTATATTACGACGCCGGGCGGGTCGCCGGATTCGATAGACTCGGCGCGTTCGGCATTGTTCGCGGGCCTTTTGAACTATTACGGCAACGTTCCGGACGGGCAGGCATTGCTCATGGGCGTGGTGGAGGATTATCCTAAGACTGTGGCGGACGCGGTATCCGAGATTTCATACGGCTGCATCTATGATTTCGCGGACCTTGTCGGCGAATCGGAGTCCGCGGACGGCGGAGCGGGGACGGAGGGATAGATGCTGCGGATAAAAAATCTTAGCAAAAAATATGGCAGGTTCCTGGCTGTAGACGGCCTGACGCTCCACATCCCGGAGGGCGAACTGTATGGCTTCGTCGGCCCTAACGGCGCGGGAAAGACGACGACGATCCGGATGGCCTGCGGCCTGCTGGAGCCTACCGAGGGCGAGATATTCATCAACGGCATAGACGCCCTGTCCAAACCGCGCGAGGTCAAAAGGCAGATTGGGTACGTGCCGGATTTTTTCGGGGTATATGACAACCTGAAGGTATGCGAATACATGGAATTCTATGGATCTATGTATGGCATGGGCGCGCGTGAAACGGCGCATATCGCAGGAGATCTGCTCGAACTCGTGAACCTGTCGGACAAGCGCGAGGCGTATGTCGACACGCTCTCGCGCGGTATGAAGCAGCGGCTGTGCGTGGCCCGCGCGCTCATACACAATCCATCCCTCCTCATTCTAGACGAGCCTAACTCGGGGCTGGATCCCAGGGCGCGCGTCGAGATGAAGGAACTCCTGCTGAACCTGCAGGCGATGGGGAAGACGATCCTCATCAGCTCGCATATCCTCGCGGAGCTGTCCGAGATGTGCAGCAGCATCGGCATCATGAACCGGGGCAGGCTCGTGGCGTCGGGCAGGATAGAGGAGGTCATGGAACGCGCGTTCGGCAGCGACCGCCTCACGATCGCCGTCAGGGGCGGCGTTGAGGATGCGATACGCCTCTTGAAGGAAGAGCCGGGAGTACGCGTCGAATCCGCCGGAGAAAGCGAAATCCATATAGCGCATACTTTATCCGAGCCGGAGATCGCAAAGCTGATCGGGCGGCTGATAGCCGGCGACGTGGTGGTGACGGGATTCCATAAGCAGGAAGGCAGCCTGGAGAACCTGTTTATGCAGCTGACTGGAGGTGAAGGGGATGCGGATACGGATACGGTTGAATCCAATCGTGAAAAAGGACGTTAAGGTGCAGGCCAGGAGCGCGCGTATCTGCATAAGCACGACGGCATATGTGGCGGTGCTCGCGCTGATTTATTTTTACGCGATGGTCTTCATCAGCCAAGGAGGATATTATGATACGCAGAATATATACAGCCGGATGGTCTGGCTCTACCCGATTCTCGCGGTAACGCAGCTAGTCATCATCGCGCTGGTCGTGCCGATACGCTCCGCATCTGCCATCTCGGGGGAAAAAGAGCGGCAGACGTTCGATATAATGATGACGACTACAATGCCGCCTTTTGCCATCGTATTCGGCAAGGCGGCCACGGCGATGCTCCAGAGCATGTTTTTTGTGGTAGCGGCGATGCCGGTCATGGCCCTCGTGTTCGTCGTAGGCGGGATGAGCTGGAGCTATCTGTTTTATTTTCTGTGCGTTGTGCTGCTTATATCGTTTCTCGCGGCAAGCATAGGGATATTCTGCTCATCAATATGCAAGAGGAGCATAACGGCCGTCATAATGTCCTTCGGGTTCTACGTCATATTTTTCGTCGCGACGTTCGTGCCGCTTTTTGTCACGGAGGTCGTGGCAGAGCTGCAAGGGAA
The DNA here is from genome assembly GCA_964450965.1 of uncultured Eubacterium sp. Taxonomy (GTDB): domain Bacteria; phylum Bacillota; class Clostridia; order Lachnospirales; family Lachnospiraceae; genus W0P33-017. The sequence continues at coordinate 52,270 of CAYVFF010000005.1, forward strand.
CGGCGTGGGGAATTTTGCCGCTATGATTTTTCTCCTGGCGAACCCGGTGTTTTATCTGATTGATTTTTTCACGAAAGTCATGTCGGGGGAAGCGTTTTCATCTTCCCTTATCTCGCAGGCGACCAATCCGCCTGCGCTGCTTGTCCGTCTCGCAGGAGGGAACTGGTGGATCGCGGTATCGACCATAGTATTGATAGGAATATCGTTCATACTCCTGATGCTGGCGGCATGGCGCATCAACCCCGTCGGCAGGCACCGGGCGAAAATGAAGGGCGGGACGCGCCATGGATGAGCGCGGATATCTGCTGGAACAGATTAAAAAATGCCGCCGCAGGATGAATCTTGCAGGGCTTTTCTCAGAGATGGCGAATTGCATCGCGCTGGCCGGCGTGCCGGCGATATTATGCGAGGGCGTCTCGCTTTTTATCCCGTTTTACCATGTTCATTTCGCGGCGGCGTTATGCTTTTTCCTGGGATTTATCGCGGGTCTTGCGCGCGCCTGGCTGCACCGGACGGATATGGCCGGCGCCGCGAGGCGGATCGACTCGTTCGGGCTAGAAGAGCGGATGCTGACCGCCTATGGCCTTATAGATGCCGGAGATGATGATGGCGGGCCCATCCGCCTGCAAAGGCGGGACGCCGTCCGCAGTTTCGAGGAGGTCAAAGACAAGGTCCGCATTCGGCTTCTCCCGGAGAGGCGAAGGCTCCTGGCGATGCTTATCGCCTGCGTATCGGCGGCGGTTATAGCCATATTGCCGTCCGACGCCAGGAATGAGGCAAAGTCGCGGCATGAGCTGGAGATTATGGCAAAGCGGGAGGAGGAGGCGCTAGACGAACTGCTCGAGGCGTTCGACGGCATCGACCGTGCGGGCCTGGATGAGGAGCGGCGGGCGAGCCTGGACGGACTGCGGCAGTCATTGGAGGCTTCCAGGGAGGACTTGGAGGATGCCAGGACCCGGGAGGACCTGGAGAAGTCAAAGGATGTCCTGGGATATAAATATGGCCAGGCCGCGGACGGGCTGGGGGAGATCGCGGCGGGTCTGGAAAACGCGGACGCGGCTGTCGCGAGCGCGGAGGCGCTGGCCAGGGCAATGGCGAATGGCAGGCTGTCCGCCGACGGGTCTTCCACTGTAGGCGCCTCCGCATCCAACCGGGGAGATTCCGGGGCGACAGGGTCCGGGACGGAAGGCGGCGACGAGGGCGGAGGTTCTGGCGAAGACAGCGGCGATGGCGGCGGCACCGGCAATAGCGGCGGCACCGGCGATGGCGGCGGTTCCGGCGATGGCGGCGGCACCGGCAATGGCGGCGATTCCGGCGAGGGCGGCGGCACCGGCAATGGCGGCGGCACCGGCAATGGCGGCGGCTCCGGCAATGGCGGCGGCACCGGCAATGGCAGCGGTAACGGAAACGGCGGAGGCGGAAACGGTCGCGGGACCGGGACCGCCAGCCGGGAGCATGATTATATCAGCATTCCGAATGCGGTCGGAAGTGATGCAGGCCTGACCGGCGGAGAGAGCGGCGGGGAGGACTCGGAATATTACAGGCAGCAGAACGGCCTAGCCTGGGAGGGCGAGCACGTTGATTATGATTCCGTGATCGGTTCCTATGAGCGAAAGGCTTACGAGGGCCTGGAAAGCGGCAGTTATCCCGCGGGCATGGAGGATGTGATCAGGGGTTATTTCGAGGGCTTGAACCAGTAGCCGCGAGGTTGCGTTACATGGAGGAGGATATGTCGGGATACGAGGTCTATCAGGAAAAGATGCTCGCCTGCGAGAGCGAGATCGAAAAGGCAATCGTCGGACAAAAGGAGGTCGTCCGGCAGGTGCTGCTGGCGATGCTTTCAGGCGGGAACGTTCTGCTGGAGGGCGTGCCCGGACTGGGCAAGACGATGCTCGTGCGCGCCATCGCCCATGTTTTCAAGCTATCTTTTAAGCGGATTCAATTCACGCCGGATCTGATGCCAAGCGATGTGACGGGTACGAACATAATGGTGCGCGAGGAGGGGCATAGCGGATTCCGTTTTGAGAAAGGGCCTATTTTTGCCAATATTGTCCTCGCCGACGAGATTAACCGCGCCACGCCAAAGACGCAGTCGGCGCTGCTTGAAGCGATGCAGGAGCATACGGTAACGGCCGGCAGCGAGAGCCATCGCCTTGACGAGCCTTTCTTCGTGCTTGCCACGCAAAATCCGATAGAACAGGAGGGCACATATCCCCTGCCGGAGGCGCAGCTGGACCGTTTCCTGCTTAAGGTGCTGGTACGTTTCCCGTCAAAGGAGGATCTGCGCTCGATCGTGGAGCTGACGGAGGGGGAGGAGGCGCCGGAGCCCCAGGCAGTCATGGGCGCGGAGGAATTATTGCAGGCGGGGCGTCTTGCCGCGCGGATACCGATAGCGGACGCTGTCATGGATTATATACTCGACCTTGTCATGTCGACGCATAAGGACAATCCTTATATCCGTGAGGGCGCCAGCCCGCGCGCGGCGCAGGCCATTATCCGCTGCTCTAGGGCACGGGCGTTTATGGAAGGGCGTTACAACGTATCGTTCGAGGATGTGAGGAACGTGGCATATCCGGCGCTGCGGCATCGCATCATTCTCGGCTTCGAGGCGGTAGCGGAGGATGTGTCGGAGGATGCCGTCATAGAGGGGCTGCTCCGCGACACGCCGTCATAGTCCGCAGCGGAGCGATTCGCGCTCTTTCATTTATGGCGATGCCCCGCCTGCGGGGCATGCGGGATAGCTTAGAGGTATGGATGGATGGTAGATGAAAAATTACTCGAAAGGCTAAAGCTCATGCGCTTGCGCATGCCGCACAAGAGCAGCCTGAATCTGTCGGGAAACCATAAATCCATCCAGAAGGGCATATCGGCGGAGTTTTCGGATTTCCGCGAATATATGCCGGGAGACGACCTGCGCCGCCTGGACTGGAACGCCTACGCGCGCCTCGACCGGCTATATATACGCGAATATCTCGAGGAGAAGGAGGCCGTTGTCTCGATTTTGATTGACACGAGCGCGTCGATGGATTATGGCGATCCCTCTAAATCGCGCCTGGCATTGGACATCGCGGCCATCATCGCATTTCTCGCGTTGGAAAATCAGGACCGCGTCGTATTATATGACATGAAGGACATGGCAAGCGCCCGTTCTTTCGGCGGGGGGAGCCGGACGGTCCCGCGCGTCTTGAACTGGCTGGAGGGGCTCTCCTTCGGCGGAAAAACGGACATCAAGGAGGCCGCCCGCCGCATCCAATTCCACGGCTCGGGCGTGACGGCCATCATCAGCGATTTTTTGCAGGAGGAGATGGCGGACGCCGGGTCGGATGCCTATGGGAAGCTGATCGGCTATCTGCGTTATCGCGGACAGCGTCCGCTCGTGCTGCATACATTGGCCGCGCAGGAGCTGCGAGTCGGCCTGGAGGGGACGTTAAACCTTATAGACTCCGAGACCGGGGAGAGGCTGCGGCTAACGGCGGACGCGCGGTCTATCCGCGAATATACGGAGGAGCTGTCCGCGTTTATCGGACGTTTGAAAAAGGGATGCGAAGGCTATGTCCTGTGCGATGCGGGCAGGTCCATAGAACAGATCGCGTTCGAGGATCTGAGGGCCGTTTATGATATTTGAGAGTATGTGGCCGCTGGCATTTTTGCTGGCGGTGCCGGCGATTATTATTTTATATCTTCTAAGGCCGAAGGGGAGGGACTATAGGATCTCCTCTAACCTTTTGTGGAAAAAATTACTCAAAAACAACTCTTCGAAGACTTTTCTGGAAAAATTCGTACAGAATATCCTCATGTATCTGCAGATCCTCATCATCATCGTGCTGGTCCTTGCGCTCATGTCACCATTTATCAGGCGGGAGGGCGGCGCCGGAAATGCCATACTGGTGATCGACACGAGCGGAAGCATGCAGCACGATTGCGGCGACGGGAAGACGCGCCTTGAGGCCGCGCTGGACGATGCCAAAAGCCTTATTGCGGCATCTTCCGGCACTTTTTCCATCTTGACGGCGGATTGCACGGGGACGGAGCTGCTCGCGGTAGGATCCTCGGATCATTCGCGGCTCTCAGAAATACTCGACGCCGTGGAATGCAGCGACGGGGGCGGCGGGCTGTCTGACGCTTTAGGCGTGGCAGGCACGCTGCGTGACGCGGACGGCTCTGGCGATACCGTGGATAATGCGCGCCTTATAGTCTACACGGATGGCCAGGGCGCAAAGGAGGCCAAGGCTCTGGGCGGATATGCCGACGTCGAGATTGCCGTCTATGGCGGGGCCGTCTCCAACGTCTCGAACAACTTCCTGTCCTATACCGAAAAAGGCGGCGGATATGAGATTGCCGCGGGCCTGACGAATTATAGCGACGCGGGGGCGCATCTGGAGGTCGCCCTATACGAGGGAGACCGGCTTTGCGAGATCCGCGAGGCAGATCTCGCGGCGGGAGAGACTAAGCTATGCTTTTTTGACTGGAATGAATGGGATGAAAACGCCCTGCCGCTGTCTAGCGAGATTCGTTCTGTCCGCTTTGACGGCGTGGAAGACGGAGATTCCCTCGCCGAGGACAACATATCATATGCGATACCCGATCATGATGGGGGCGTGAGCGCCGTCCTGGTAGGATCCGGCAATATCTATATCGAAAAAGCTTATCAGGCCGTCGCCGGCGCTCCTCCCGACAAGGTAGAAACGGATGCCGACGCCGCTGACGCATCGGCGGTGCTCATCTATGACGCCGGGAGTTTTTCCGCGCAGGCCGAAGAAGGCGGCGCCGGGGATGGCGTTGCATCCCATAGCCTTATTTTTGCCGGGGATGTCCCGCGGGCCGAAAAGGAAGAAAACGTCATGCTTTCCATGGAGGACTGCGGCATAACGGAGGGGATTTCCGGCCTGCGGATAGGCGTAAACGAGACGTATGTCTACGATGTCCCGGAGTGGGCGACCGCTTTCCTGTGGGCGGGAGACCGCTGCGCAGGATATTACGGCGAGCATGACGGCGTCCGCCAGGTCGTCGTCGGCTTTGACGTCAGGGAGTCGGATTTCCCTCTCATGGCAGAATTCCCGGTATTCATAGCAAACGCGATAGATTATCTGGGCGACGGGTCGCTGCTCGCGGAAAACATATACGAGGCTGGAGAGAAGGTCCTGCTGCAACCTTCGGCGGATACCGGTGAACTGGCCGTTGCGGACACGCGGAAAGCCGGGTTATACGAGGTTAAGGCCGGGGATGTCTCCGAGCCGTATATAGTGCGCTTTGACACGGCAGGCGAATCTGACGGGCGTATCGTCGCGGAGTCTGCCGCCGCCTCCGGCTCCGGAAGGCGCGAGTTGGTGAAAAAACGCCTGAGAAACGTGTTGCTGTGCCTGGCACTGTTATTGTTGATAGCCGAATGGATAATATATGTCCGGCAGATGCGCTACAAGGGAAAGTTTTATCTGGCCGTGCGCATAGGCTGCCTTTTGCTGCTGCTTGGCGCGTTGTTCGGCGTCACCGCCCCCGGAAGGGGAGTAAATACCACGGTATTTCTAGCCGACCTGTCATATAGCAACGACGGGAACATGGAGGAGATGGAAGATTTTATCGGCAGCGCCGTAAGCGCCATGCCGAAAAACAACCAATATGGCATCGTCGCTTTCGGGCGCGACGCGCAGGTCGAGCAATTCCTGACGTCCGAGCCGGGCGGCAGGCAGATTCTCTCGCTTCCCGACAAGAGCGCGACGGACCTTCAGGGCGCCCTCTCCAGGGCGTTGGCGATTATTCCGGACGACGGCGCGGGGCGCGTGGTATTCCTCACGGACGGCAGGCAGACGAAGGGCGATATCGCTAGCCTTTCCACCGCTATCGCCTCAAGGCATATAGAGATGCTCGCGTACATGTATGAGAACGCCTCCGGGGAGGACGCCTATATCGAGAACGTCGAGATCCCGGGCACGCTCCATCCTGGGGATGCCTATTCGGTGACGGTCTCAATCGAGAGCAACTATGATGCCGGCGCGCGGCTTACGGTGACGGACGGCTCCGGGAACAGCGAATCGCATGATATAAGGCTATCCCGGGGCAGCAATTCGTTCAGTTTCCGCAGGATTGCCGGCGGCGGGCCTTCCGAGAGCCTTGATATACAGCTGTCCGTGCCGGGAGATACGTGCGCGGAAAACGATGTTTTCCACGCCTATTCCGCAGTGGATGCGGCACCCAGGCTGCTGCTGGTCAGAGGGGCAAACGAGGACAGCGGAAATTTTGAATCGCTGTTAAATGCGGCCGGCTGCGATTTTGACGTCGTCCCGGCAGAACTGGCGCCTGATTCTCTGGAAGATATGACGGCGTACCGCGCGATAGTTCTTGAAAATGTATTTATCTCAGATCTGCCTGACGGTTTTCTCGATGAGGTAGAGACTTATGTGGGGGATTATGGCTGCGGCATTGCCTGCATAGGCGGCCGGGAGAGCTACGCGCTCGGCGGCTACCGCGACAGCGTGCTTGAACGCGTGCTTCCGGTCGACATGGAGCTGCGGGGAGTCGACGAGGTCCCGCCGTCCGCGATGGTCATGGTGATAGACAGGTCGGGGAGTATGAGCGATTCGTCCGCGGGGGGCGGCATATCTGGCATCGATCTGGCAGCTGCCGCCGCGGAGGCGGCCGTAGACGAGATGAGGGAGAGCGATTACGTCGGCATCGTCACGTTCGATGATAAGTATAGCTGGCTCGTGCAGCCCGAGCCATGCTCGGATAAGGATGCCATCAAGGAAAAAATCGAAACTATAACGGAGGGCGGCGGAACGACCATAAAGCCCGCGCTGCTCGCGGCGCTTGACGGCATATTGCAGTGCGAGGCGCAGGCCCGCCACGTCATCCTCCTGACGGACGGGATGGGCGAGACGCAGAATTTTAACGACGTCATTGAGAGATACCGGGACGAGGGCGTGACTCTCTCAACGGTAGCCGTCGGCGATTCTTCGGATCAGATTCTGCTGGAGCGGCTGGCAGACGGGTGCGGCGGACGCTATTATTATTCCGATTATTCGACCGATATCCCGAAGATTTTCGCGCAGGAGGTATTCCTCAGCGGCGATACATATCTGCAGGATGGGACTTTCGGGCTGTCGGTGAATACCGCGGATGATATTACGCGAGGCCTTTTCGAGGCCGGGTGGCCGGATATCTATGGATATGTCAGCACATCGCCGAAAAGCTCGTCGAAAGTGCTTGCCGCGTCTGACAAGGACGACCCGGTGCTCGCCGTGTCGCAGTATGGCATGGGCCATACCGCCGCGTGGACCACGGACGTTACGAACCAATGGACCGGGGCGTATGCCGGCAATGAGGATTATGTGCAGCTGTGGCGCAGGATCATGGATTATTGTACCGGAGATAATTTGCAAGGGGAGGACTCTGCCGACGTTACGACCGTCTCAGGCGAGACGCATGTCACTTATAACGCCAGGGATTATACCGAGGATACCGCCGTGGAGGCCGTCTATACCGATCCGGACGGCGGGACGTTTACCGTGCCGTTTTCTGCGACCGCCCCTGGAAAGTATGAGGCGGAGCTGGACACCGAGCGGCCGGGGATATATCAGCTGGGATTGCGCCGCAAGGACGGAGGCGGAACGGAAAATACCATAATGACGGCGGCGGTCGTGCAATATTCGGATGAATACCGGTTTGACGTCTCATCCGCCCCTTTCGAGGAATTTATCGGGCGGTATGGCAGGATGACGGACAAAGCGGCGGACGTCTGGAGCAGGATGGATGCCGGGGCGCGGGAACGCAGGGAACTTGCCGGATGGCTTATAGCGCTGGCGATTCTGTGGTTTCTCGCCGATGTCGCTATGAGGCGGTTCTGCTTCAGGCCGGGAGATACGCGCCCGTACAGAAGGATGGCCGACAGGCTCCGGCAGGGCAGGAGCGGCAAGATGCCGCCGGATGAAAATCCGCCAAAGCCCGCGAAGGATCCGGCGGCGGATAGCGCGCGCGCCGGGAGGACGGCGGCGGATAGCGTGCGGCCCGCCAGGGCGGGAGATAAAAAGGCGTCCGGGAATGATTCGCGGACGCTCGACACATCGGAGCTTCTAAAGAAAAAGGACCGGCGCGGCAGCGTTTAATGGGGCTCGGCGGCGCCGGTTATTGCAGGCATTGCAAAGAAATCCCGCAAATCAGAGGGTCTCCGGCCCTCTATCACTGGGAGCGCCTAAGCCCTTTCGGGTAGTGGTTTTTCATCACGCCGCGTTCCGCCTTGCCCCACCCCAGGGGAAGGCCGCGGTAGGTGACAAGCGTCCAGCCCGAGAGCATGGGATCGCAGGGAAGCGTCAGGCCGCGCAGATAATCCAGGGGCGCGTCCGTCTCGAAGGTTTGCGAGGCCTCCCCCGGGCGCAGTGCGAGCGCGAGCGCGTGTCCCGGCTCGAAACGTCCTTTTTTTTCTGTACCAAGGTGCAGGCCGGGGCGGATTACCCGCAGGCCGTCCAGGTCTGGCGCGCCGTCCGGTAAAAGGTATAGCTGGTCGCCGGACGCGAGCAGCTTTCCCGGAAGCTGGACGTTTAGGCAGGATTTTGCGAAGGCCTCATACCCGCTCCGGCAATTTGCCGGATGGTTTTTTTTCGCGGATTTTTTACCGCTTTTTTTCTTTGAGGGAGCGGAGCATGCCGCGACGGCGTCGCCACGCTTTTTCAGCAGTGCCACGAAATGCCCCTCGCCGCGCTGCCTGTGCGGGTAGATCCGCCCTGTGCAAGGGATGCCGCCCTCGCTTATGCCCAGGGCCGCAAAGTCTATCGGCGAGGGCTCCATCTCCCGAAATTCCTCCAATAGCCTGCTGACGACGTACTCATTCTCTTCCTTTGAGAAGGTACATGTCGAATAGGCGAGCGTTCCCCCCGGGCGCAGCATTTTCACTGCGCAAGAGAGGATCTCTAGCTGCCGGCCGGCGCACATGGCGATGTTTTCCGGCGACCATTGCTCCAGCGCGGCCTCTTCTTTTTTGAACATCCCTTCGCCGGAGCAGGGCGCGTCCACGATTATCCTGTCAAAATAATCCCCGAAGATTTTCTCCAGCTCCCGCGGCGCATGGCAAAGCACGATGGCGTTTTTTATGCCCATCCGCTCGATATTCTGCGACAATATCCTGGCCCTGGCGGGAACTATCTCGTTGCATACCAGGATCCCGGAACCGCCCATCCGGCCGGCGATATGCGTCGATTTTCCCCCAGGGGCCGCGCAAAGGTCCAGCACGGCCTCCCCTGGCAGCGGGTTCGCCGCCTGGACGGTGCACATGGCGCTCGGTTCCTGAATGTAGTACAGCCCCATGTCATGGAAGACGTGCTTCCCGGGACGCTCGGTTTCCTTGCAATAATATCCCTCGTCCGCCCAGCTGACCGGCTCCAGCGCAAAGGGAACAAGCTCCTCGAAAAGCTTCCGGCCCGCCTTCAGCGGATTCCGCCGCAGGCCGTATGCACGGGGCAGGCTATATGACTCGAAGAAGGCGTCGGCCTCCGCCCCGAGGTCCTCGCGCATCCTTTTGATAAATGCCGGAGGCAGCCTTAAGGCTGGCTCCGCGTCCATAGTTTGCCGCATACTTCTCCTTTCTTCTTTTCCATTTGTTTCGTCCTTTAACCCGGCTATTGCAAATGCCGGCCCGTTATCTTAGAATATACGCATACTCGTCGGATTTTGCAATGGAGGCAGTTATGGCTGGTAGACTGAAAAGGCAAAGATGGTTCGCGGCGCTTGTCATCGCGCTGTCATTATGCGTATGCGCCTGCGGAGGATATGTTCCGGACGCGTCCGGCGTCGCGGGCGGCTCCGGCTTTTCCATATCGGACGTGCCGGAGTATTCCGGCAGCGCGAGCATCGACATCGACGGCGGGCAGCCCGGCTTTTCCGAGGAGGACAAGCGTGTCACGCGGCCTTTCGAGAGATACTCCGAAATGGACGCGCTGGGCCGCTGCGGAGCCGCTTATGCCAATGTGTGCCGGGAGCTCATGCCGACGGAGGAGCGCGAGGGCATCGGCATGATTCGCCCCAGCGGCTGGCAGACGGCGAATTACGGCAGCCTTGTGGACGGGAATTACCTGTACAACCGCTGCCATCTGATCGCTTTCCAGCTGGCAGGGGAGAACGCTAATGAACGGAACCTGATTACCGGCACACGTTACATGAACGTCGAGGGGATGCTCCCATATGAGGAGATGACCGGGGATTATGTCCGCGATACCGGAAACCATGTGCTATACCGGGTGACTCCGATATTCGACGGCGCCGACCTGGTGGCGAGCGGTGTGGAGATGGAGGCGTGGTCGGTCGAGGACGCCGGGGAGGGGATCTGCTTCCACGTATATTGCTATAATGTGCAGCCCGGCATCACGATAGATTATTCAGACGGGTCGAGCAGGGAGGCCCTGCCGGGAGAGAATACTTCGCTGCCCGGCTCATCAGGCGGCAATCGGGAAATCGCCCGGAGATATATACTGAACACGAGCAGCAAGCGGATCCATCTGCCGGAATGCAGCGGCGTGGAGAGCATGTCCGAGAAAAATAAAAAAGAATATACCGGCACGCTCCGCGAACTAGAGGAGGCCGGATATTCACCGTGCGGAATCTGCCTGGGAGGATGAGGCGGGCTTTCCCATCTCGCTTTTCATGTTCCTCCATCGGTTTTCCACGAATTCGTCATCGTAAGTCTCGTCTATAAACTCCTCCAGGGCGTTTGCCGGCTGCGGCCTGGCCTGGCGGGTGTTGTAACGCTGCATCACTGCCACCGTGAGCAGCGCGTTCAGCACCATAAGCGCTACTATGGCCCAGGTCGATATCTTTGCCGCTATCGGCGGAAATCTTTCAATGAATCTCTCCAGCGCGGGATAGGCCAGCCTGACCCACATCAGGCCGAGTATCCCCCAGAAGGCCATGAACAGCACGTTCGTGCGCCCGCCGATATTCAGCGGTATTTTTGTATAATCCCAGAATACCTTGCCGAACACGATTTCCGTAAACACGCTGCACATGTATTCGAACGCCCCGCCGAGGAAGGCGCCGGCAAGCACGATCACCCATCCTTTTTTATCTTTGAGGGGCATCAGGCACATCGTCAGCAGCACGGCGCCGATACCCCACACGAAGCTGAACGGCCCGAAAATGACGCTGGATCTGCTCATCCACTCGCCTTGTATCAGCCTAACATAGAAAGTCTCGGCGATGTCCCCGATCAATGCCATGATAAGGAACACCCATACCAGCTTGTCCAGGCTCATGCCCTTGGCGAACACGGCGTCCGCGCGTCCGCGTTCGCCGCGGATTCCTGGATAGCTTTTTTCTAGCCGCCGCCACACGAACCCTGAGATCTTGCCCACCAGCTTATTTGTCCCTCCGCGTTCCATCTGCCGTTCGAACGCGTCTGGGCCTTTTTTCTCGGCAATCAGCACGGCGATGAAATCGGCGGCGATCAATATCCAGGCAATGATCGCGACGACGTCCAGCGCCGGCTCCGGGATCAGAGAGGCCAGCAGCATCATAAAGGGCTGCGCCAGGAGATATATCATAAGGAATCCCGCGGCCGCGAACAGGCATTGCGGCAAGCCCTGCCATAAGCCGGCAGGGGCATGCCATCCGGTCCTGGTCAGCAGGCCTCCGAAAAAACCCAGCACGGCGTGGACTATGATAAGGCCGGCCAGCGTGAGGAGGTACATCCCGAAGTAGTTCCTCTCCAGAGCCGGCAGGAAGAAGGCCATGCCTGAGAATATCACGCCGGCCTCAAAGTCGACTGGCAGCGTGAGCAGGCCGGTGTTTATGAACCTCCGGTCCTTTATGGCGTAGTACGCCGCCTCGCAGGCCCAGGCCAGAAAGCCATATATCAGCAGGAAGAACGTCTGCCGCGCAGGATCAAACTGAACCGTCATAAAATGTCCTCCTTCATAATAAATGCCGCAATACATCTGATTTTAACATAGCCGGCGGCTAAATGCCACAGGAAATGTTGATATTCAAGAGGCACACTGCGTAGCGGGATGCAAAAGCTGCATAGCAGCGGGTTTTGCGAATGATGGCGGAGGGCTGTGAAGATAGCCGCAGAATAGCTGAAATATTGCCGCCGCCCGCAAAATCTTTGTAAAAAAGTTAAAAAAGTGAGATATTTCTCGAAAATGAGAGTATGCTAGAGAAAATACAAAGATATTGGGTGTTATAGCCCGATGCATTGGTTTGCAATTCGATAGGCAAATCAATATTATATGGGATAGTGATTAGCACTCAAAATAAATGAGTGCTAACAAATCAGAGAAAACAAGGAGGCAATTGAAATGAAGTTAGTACCATTATTAGACAGAGTCGTGATAAGGCAGCTCGAAGCAGAAGAGAAGACCAAATCAGGCATCATTTTGGCGAGTTCCGCGCAGGAGAAGCCGCAGGAGGCGGAAGTCATCGCGGTAGGCCCGGGCGGCGTGGTCGACGGCAAGGAAGTCGTCATGCAGGTCAAGGAAGGCCAGAAGGTCATCTACTCCAAGTATTCGGGCACCGAGGTCAAGATTGACGGCCAGGAGTACATCATAGTCCGCCAGAACGACATCCTCGCGATCGTCGAGTAGCATGGTTTTTAGCTTAATCATTAATAGCAGAAAAGGAGATTAAACATCATGGCAAAAGAGATTAAATACGGCGCGGAAGCCCGCGCGGCACTGGAGTCTGGCGTAGACCAGCTGGCAAACACCGTCAGGGTGACGTTAGGGCCCAAAGGGCGTAACGTGGTTTTGGACAAGTCATATGGATCGCCGCTTATCACTAACGACGGCGTGACCATCGCCAAGGAGATCGAGCTGGAAGACGCTTTTGAGAACATGGGGGCGCAGCTTGTAAAGGAGGTCGCGACCAAGACGAACGACGTGGCAGGCGACGGCACGACCACCGCTACGGTCCTGGCGCAGGCGATGATCAAAGAGGGCATCAAGAACCTCGCGGCGGGCGCGAACCCTATTATGCTGCGCAGGGGCATGAAGAAGGCTACCGACTGCGCGGTAGAGGCTTTGGCGAGCATGAGCAAGGCGGTCGACGGCAAGGATCAGATCGCCAAGGTGGCGGCGATTTCCGCCGGCGACGAGGAGGTCGGAAACCTTGTGGCGGACGCCATGGAAAAGGTATCCAAGGACGGCGTGATCACCATCGAGGAGAGCAAGACGATGCAGACCGAGCTGGACCTGGTAGAGGGCATGCAGTTCGACAGGGGATATATCTCCGCATATATGGCTACCGATATGGACAAGATGGAGGCCGTTCTGGAAGATCCCTACATATTGATTACGGACAAGAAGATCAGCAACGTCCAGGAGATTCTGCCGTTGCTGGAGCAGATCGTGCAGTCCGGTGCAAGGCTTCTCATTATCGCCGAGGATGTAGAGGGCGAGGCGCTGACCACGCTCATCCTGAACAAGCTGCGCGGCACGTTCAACGTCGTGGCCGTCAAGGCTCCCGGATATGGCGACAGGCGCAAGGAGATGTTGGAGGATATAGCTATCCTGACCGGCGGCCGCGTCATTTCGTCCGAGCTTGGCATGGAGCTGAAAGAGGCGACGATGGATATGTTGGGACGCGCGAAGTCCGTAAAGGTGCAGAAAGAGAACACGGTCATCGTAGACGGCCTTGGAGACAAGGGGGCTATCGCGTCCCGCGTGTCGCAGATCCGTTCGCAGATAGATGAGACCACGAGCGACTTCGATAAGGAAAAGCTGCAGGAGCGCCTTGCGAAGCTGGCAGGCGGCGTGGCGGTCATCCGCGTAGGGGCGGCGACCGAGACCGAGATGAAGGAGAGCAAGCTGCGCATGGAGGATGCGCTGAACGCTACCAGGGCCGCCGTAGAGGAGGGCATCATAGCTGGCGGCGGATCCGCGTATATCCATGCTTCCAAGAAGGTGGCGGAGCTTGCCGACAAACTCGAGGGAGACGAGAAGACCGGCGCGAACGTCATCCTCAAGGCATTGGAATCGCCGCTGTATTATATAGTGGACAACGCCGGGCAGGAGGGCGCGGTCGTCATCAACAAAGTGCATGACGCCGAGACCGGCATCGGCTATGACGCTATAACCGACCAGTACGTCGACATGGTAAAGGCCGGTATCCTGGATCCGGTCAAGGTGACCAGGAGCGCGCTGCAGAATGCTACCAGCGTGGCGTCCACGCTGCTCACGACCGAGTCGGTAGTCGCCAACATCAAGGAAGACGTTCCGGCGGCGCCCGCGGGCAACGGCGGCATGGGGATGATGTAAAAATCAGTTCCGTAATGCCGTGACGCGAGAAAGAGGCTTGCCATGAAGGTCCAAAACATAAAGGATGTCGACGCGTTCCTCAAGATGATCGAGAGCTGCGAGGGTACGGTCGAGCTGGTGACCGGCGAGGGCGACCGCCTGAACCTGAAGTCTAAGCTCAGCCAGTACGTCTCTCAGGCGGAGGTTTTCGCGAATGGCGACATCCCGGAGCTGGAGATCGTAGCGCACGAGAAAGAGGACGTGGAAAAGATTATCCGGTTTATGATGAATAATTAATTTTTCTTTACTTTCAGCGATTTTTCGTGTATAATCAGAAAGTAAAAACGGTCGGTAAAAAAAGCAGGTTTTTACGCCTGCTTTTTTTATGCACGGGCCCGCGGGAGGAAGATAGCCGCTTCGCGGCCCGCGGGCCGCGCGGCGAGTAGGGAGGTATTCGAATGGTAAAAGCGGTAGTTGGGGCAAACTGGGGTGACGAGGGCAAGGGCAAGATTACCGACATGCTGGCGAAGGACGCCGACGTCGTCGTCCGATTCCAGGGCGGGGCGAATGCCGGACATACGATTAAGAATGATTACGGCAAGTTCGCTCTCCATACCTTGCCGAGCGGCGTTTTCTACGGCCATACGGCGAACGTCATCGGCAACGGAGTGGCGCTCGACGCGAAAAAGCTGGTCGGCGAGATAGCCGATCTCACGTCCAAGGGCGTGCCGGAGCCCAGGATTCTGGTGTCCGACCGGGCGCAGCTTGTCATGTCCTACCACGTGCTGTTAGACCAATACGAGGAGGAGCGCCTTGGCGGGAAGTCGTTCGGATCCACGAAATCAGGCATCGCGCCGTTTTATTCGGACAAATATGCAAAGATTGGTTTCCAGGTGAGCGAGCTTTTCGACGAGGATCTGCTGAGCGATAAGGTGCAGAGGGTGTGCGAGCAAAAAAACGTGATTCTGGAGCATCTTTACCACAAGCCGCTGCTCGACCCCGGCGCGCTGATGGACGAGCTGCGGGGATACCGGCAGATGCTGGAGCCGTACGTATGCAACGTTTCCGCATACCTTGCGGATGCGCTCTCGTCTGGCAAGACCATCCTCCTGGAGGGGCAGCTGGGCACGATGAAAGACCCGGATCATGGCATATATCCGATGGTGACGTCTTCGTCAACGCTGGCGGCATACGGCGCGATAGGCGCGGGAATCCCTCCCTATGAGATAAAGCAGATTTATACCGTGTGCAAGGCATATTCGTCCGCGGTGGGGGCCGGAGAGTTCGTGAGCGAGATTTTTGGCGACGAGGCCGCCGCGCTGCGCGACCATGGCGGGGATGGCGGCGAGTATGGAGCGACTACCGGGCGGCCCAGGCGCGTGGGCTGGTTTGACTGCGTGGCGAGCAGGTACGGATGCCGCATGCAGGGCGCGACAGACGTCGTGCTGACCGTCGTTGACGCGCTGGGATACTTAGATGAGATTCCGGTCTGCACCGGCTATGAGATCGACGGGGAGGTGACGACGGACTTCCCTGTGACTGCCAGGCTGAGGAGGGCGAAGCCGGTGCTGGAGGTTCTGCCCGGCTGGAAATGCGACATCCAGGGCATCAGGGATTATGGCGCGCTGCCGGAAAACTGCCGCAGGTATATTGAATTTATAGAGGAGCATATCGGATATCCGATAAAGATGGTTTCCAACGGGCCGCGCCGCGAGGACATTATCTTCCGCTAATGATACTTTTCAGATTGAGGGGGAGGGAGAAAGCCTTCCCCCTTTATGGCATTTATGCGGATTCAGCTCTCCGCGTCTTTTTCATCGTCCGCGGCATCTGCCGGGGCCTCGTCCCGGTCTTTCCAGCTATAGTGGTTTTTCAGCAGCCTGTAGATGAACGTGTACGCCCAGATCAGCACCGGCACGATGACGGTGCAGTATAACGACGCCCTAAACGCGTTCATGGCGCCGGGATCGTCCGTCAGCGCGAGGACGATGGAAACGGCATACATGCCGGCCAGAAGCAGGGCCCCGATGATGGCGAGGCATCGCCTTATTTTTTTCATAATCCGCCTCCCGATAGATGAATTCCGTTCTGCCAGCGCCCGCTATCGGCCTCGTATTGCCCGTTCAGCCAGTCGCAGGCCTCGTCTAATCCCGCTTCGCTGAACTCGAAGTCCGCGTAGGACTTTTCCTCCTCGGGCGTGTTCTCAAAATTGTACGGTTCCGGATAGACGCAGGCCCGCAGCACTTGCGCTCCGTCCTCCCGGTCCGCTTTGGCGATGCAGTAGCGCATGCCCCGGCAGCTGCCAGTAAACCGCGATTTTTTATAAAATGACAGGTGGAACAGATCCCCGCGCTTTATCATGCCGCGCCTCCTTGTGATACATAAGTATAATCATTTCCCGGGGAGGGCGCAAGCGTTAATCTTTCGCTTGTTATTTGCCGTTAGATGGTGTAAAATAAGTCGTAGATTGCAAAGGAGGGCCATTGGCGATGGAAGAAAACCGCAAATCTTTAAAAATAAAAGAGGATAAAAACGGGGTAATCCGCATGGCGGACGAGGTGGTGTCGATCATAGCCGGGCTGGCGGCGACGGAGGTCGAGGGCGTGAGCTCCCTGGCGGGCAATATCACGAGCGAGATCGTGGCCAGGACCGGCATCAAGAACCTGTCCAAAGGCGTCCGCATGGAAGTGTCGGACGGGGTCGTCACCGTGGAGCTGAATCTGAATATCAAATACGGCTATGCGATCCCCGAGGTGTCCGGAAACGTGCAGGAGCGCGTGCAGACCGCGATCGAGACCATGACTGGCCTCAAGGTTGGTACGATTAACGTGCGCATCGCCAGCGTGGACATGGACGGGCACAGATAGCCCGAGGCAAGGGATGCGTCAGGTCCCGGAGGGAAAGGCATATGACAAGAAGGCAGATCAGGGAGGCGGTCTTTAAGATAGTTTTCCGCATGGAATTCCACGATGGCGAGGAGATTCCGGAGCAGATGCGCCTCTTTTTGGATTCCGGGGAGGATGCGGCTGCCGGCGCGGACGCGGAGGATCGTGCCTATATCGAGCGGAAAGTCGGGGATATCCTGGCGCATCTAGAGGAGATTGACGCGATTATAGACGGCAGCGCGAAGAACTGGAAGACTGCCCGCATGGCCAAGGTGGAGCTGGCGCTCATCAGGCTCGCGGTATACGAGATCCGTTTCGAGGACGGGATGCCGAGGGGAGTCGCCATAAACGAGGCTGTGGAGCTGGCAAAGAAGTACGGCGAGGATAATTCCGGGTCTTTCGTGAACGGCGTACTGGCGCGGATTGCTTGAGAAGGATGCGCAAGGAAAGGAACGCCTACTCGGTAGGCCAAGTCAATAACTATATCAAAAACCTCTTCAAGCAGGATTTTTTCCTCGAGAAGATCGCGGTGCGCGGCGAGGTGTCCAACTGCAAATACCATCCGTCCGGGCATATATATTTTACGCTGAAGGATGAGACGGGCGCCATCTCATGCATTATGTTCGCCGGGGACAGGAAGGGATTAAAATTCCGCATGAGGGACGGCGACGCCGTCGTGGCGTCCGGTTCGATACAGGTCTACGAGCGGGACGGCCGATATCAGCTTTATGCGAAAAAAATCGAGCCGGACGGCACGGGAGCGCTTTACATCCGCTTTGAGCGTCTCAAGGAAGAGCTCGCTGAGACTGGCATGTTCGCGGAGGAGTACAAGCGTCCAATACCGCCTTACATCCGCACGCTCGGTATCGTGACGGCCTCTTCCGGCGCCGCAATACGTGACATACAGAACGTCGCGCGGCGCAGGAATCCGGGAGTGCGGCTCATACTGTACCCGGCGCAGGTGCAGGGGGAGGGCGCGGCTGAGAGCGTTGCGGCCGGTATCCGCGCCCTGGAGGATTTTGGTGTGGACGCGATGATCGTCGGGCGCGGCGGCGGATCCATCGAGGACCTTTGGGCGTTCAATGAGGAGATTGTGGCGCGCGCGGTCTTCGATTGCTCCGTACCGGTCATCTCGGCGGTCGGCCATGAGACGGATACCACGATTATCGACTATGTGGCGGATCTGCGCGCTCCGACTCCCTCTGCGGCGGCAGAGCTGGCCGTATGGGACCGTTCTGCAGCGGCCGGCCGCGCGGAGGGCCTGCGGCGGGAGATGGGGGATCTGATGCGGCGGCATATCGGCTTTGCCGCTGACAGGCTGGGCGGCCTGACAGCGCGGATGCGGTACGTTAATCCGCAAAGCCAGCTGTACGCTAAGCGCCAGTATGCGGCCGACCTTGAAGAAAGGCTCAGGATGCTCATGGAACGCGTCCTTGGGGAGGCCGGCCACCGGCTGCAGCTGCTCGCGCAGAGGATGGATTCGGCTTCGCCGCTGCGCAGGCTCTCCGATGGATATTCTCTGGTGACGGACGAGGATGGGCGGATTCTGGACGGTTTTGACGATATAGGCATCGGCATGCGGCTGAAGCTGCGGATGCTAGGGGGCGACGTCATTGCGCGCGTGGAGGAGAAACAATGCAGGACATTGCGGTTGATGAAATGACGGCCGACGCGGATTCCGAAGACGGGGAATTCGCGTCCGAGGATCTCGAATCCCTTTTTTCGATGGCCGAAGAGCTGATAGGGCGCATGGAGGATCCGCGCCTGCCTTTGGAGGAGGCGCTGGCGGCTTATGAGCGGGGAGTCAGGGTCATCCGCGCCTGCAATAGACGCATTGATTCAGTGGAAAAAAAGATGCTCGTGCTGAACGGGTCGGGCGGGCTGGAGCCTTTTGACGGAGAAGAGGCGCCGTATTCCCTGCCGTCCGGACTTGCCGTCGGCGAAGACGGCGGGGAGGGCGATGCCGGCGGAGGACAGGGCGATGCATGATCTTGACATGGAGCGGATGCTTTCCGAACGCCGGGAGGATGCGGAGAGGATTATCGGGAAATATATGCCGGACGGCGCGGGATTCACCGTCGTGGACGCGATGCGTTACAGCGTCCTCGCCGGCGGCAAGCGCCTGCGGCCGATCCTGATGCTGGAGTGCTACAGGCTCTTCGGCGGCGGCGGGCAGGCTATAGAGCCGTTCGCCGCGGCTATCGAGATGATTCACACATATTCTCTCGTGCATGACGACCTGCCGGCGATGGATAATGACATGTACCGCAGGGGCATGCCGACGACGCATGCGAAATATGGCGAGGCGATGGGCATACTCGCCGGAGACGGCCTGCTCACCTATGCGTTCGAGACGGCCGCGAAGGCTTTCGGGCTGACGGAAAGTCCGCAGCTGGCCGGCCGCGCAATCGGCCTTCTGGCGGAAAAAGCCGGGATAGCCGGGATGCTCGGAGGCCAGGCGATAGACGTGGAGAATGAGAAGACGGGCGGCCGGAGCCTGTCTTTGGACGACGTCGTGCGGATACATAGGATGAAGACCGCGGCGCTCATCGAGGCCGCCATGATGATCGGCCCGATAATGGCCGGGGCAGGTTCCGACGATGTGGAAAAAATGGAGCAGATCGCCCGAGATATAGGCGTGGCATTCCAGATTCGGGACGACATCCTGGACGTGACCGGCACGCAGGAGACGTTGGGCAAGCCGGTCGGCAGCGACGCGAAGAACAGTAAGGAGACGTATGTGACTCTTGCCGGCCTCGATGCGGCGGCGGCAGAGGCGAAGCGGCTCTCGCGCAGGGCGGCTGAAGGACTCGGGCGGTTGCCGGGGGACACGTTGTTTCTGGAGAATCTCGCGCTTATGCTGGCCGCGCGTGAGAAGTGATATGGCCGGCCGCGCTTATGGCGGCAGGCTTTTTGCGTTGATATGATTGAGCGATTCGGGGGATGCCGATATGGAAATCGAGCCGGAAGATGGCAGGCAATATGACGTGCTGGACAAGATAAGGCGGGCTAACGATATCAAATCGCTGGACCCCTCGGAATATCCGGCCCTGGCGGATCAGATTCGCGGCTTCCTGGTCGAAAAAGTCAGCGAGCATGGCGGCCACCTTGCCTCCAATCTGGGAGTGGTAGAACTGACGATGGCGCTGCATCTGGCTTTCGATCCGGAGAGGGACGCCATAATCTGGGACGTCGGCCACCAGTGCTATACCCATAAGCTGCTGACCGGACGCAGGGATGGCTTCGACACGTTGCGCGAATATGGCGGAATGAGCGGATTTCCGAAGCGGCGGGAGCATCCTTCGGACACTTTTGATACCGGCCATAGTTCCACGTCCATTTCCGCCGCTCTCGGCATCGTCGCCGCGCGTGACTTGCGCGGAGAAGACTATAGCGTGGTCGCGGTTATAGGAGACGGCGCGCTCACGGGGGGCATGGCGTTCGAGGCGATGAACAACGCCTCGAAGCTGGAGACGAACTTCATCATCGTCCTGAACGATAATGGGATGTCCATCTCGCACAACGTGGGAGGTATGTCGCATTATCTCGACAGCATACGCACGGCGGACGGATATCAGGAATTGAAAAGCGGCGTGCTGGATTCCCTTCAGAAAGTGCCGGTTTATGGCGAGCGTATGGTTGCCGGGATCCGCAGGACCAAGAGCAGCATAAAGCAGCTGTTCATCCCGGGAATGTTCTTCGAGAACATGGGGATTACATACCTGGGGCCGGTGGACGGGCATAACGTTTCCGCGATGGTGCGCATTTTCCAGCGCGCCTCCCGTATAAACGGCCCGGTGATCATTCACGTACTCACGAAAAAAGGAAAGGGATATCTGCCGGCCGAGCGCCATCCGGCCAGGTTTCATGGGACGGGCGCGTTCGATATAGAGACGGGCCTGCCGGCCGTGAAAAAGGCCAAGGCGGACTATACCGACGTGTTCGCCTCTGTGATGAACATGGCCGCGAAGGAAGACAACAGCCTGGTCGCCATCACGGCGGCGATGGAGACAGGCACCGGGCTGAAACGTTTTCACAACCAGTTTCCCGACCGTTTTTTCGACGTCGGCATCGCCGAGGGCCATGCCGTCACGTTCGCCGCGGGCCTTGCCTTGCGCGGGTTTGTCCCGGTGTTCGCGGTATATTCGTCCTTTTTGCAGCGCGCTTTCGATCAGATATTGCACGATGTATGCATGCAGGGGCTGCACGTCGTATTTGCCGTGGATCGCGCGGGGCTGGTGGGGGGCGACGGCGAGACGCACCAGGGTATTTTCGACATATCCTATCTGGCTGCCATCCCGGGCATCACGCTGATGGCTCCGAAGAACAAATGGGAGCTGGCGGATATGCTGAGGTTCGCCTTTTCATATGACGGGCCGGTCGCAATCCGTTATCCCAGGGGGGAGGCGTATGACGGGCTGAAAAGCCACCGTCCGCCCGTCGTCATGGGACGCGCCGAGGCCATCTACGAGGAGTCGGGCATCGCGCTTTTCGCATATGGCAGCATGGTCCGCGTTGCCGAGGACGTGCGCGATATCATAAAGGGCGAGGGCGTTCCATGCTCCCTGTACAACGCGCGTTTTGCCAAACCGCTGGATACGGGTCTGCTCTCCTCGCTGCCGGACCGCCACCGGCTGATCGTCACGATGGAAGAAAATGTGGCATCCGGGGGTTTCGGGCAGCAGGTCGAGAGATACCTGGACGGAATCGGGTGCGATGCCGCGTTGCTGCAGGTCGCGATTCCGGATCGGTTCGTGGGGCAGGGTTCCGCGGACAGGCTGAGCAAAGAGCTGGGCCTTGACGCGGAGAGCGTCGCCGGGCGGGTTCTCGCGGCCTTCAGGGATGCCCCGGGGCATGTCCAAAATAACCCTTAGGAGATGCGTGCTTTGAAAGAACGGTTGGACGTGCTGCTCGTGCAGCGGGGCCTTGCCGCGTCGCGCGAGCGGGCTAAGGCAATGATTATGGAGGGCAGGGTATATGTGAACGGCCAGAAGGAGGACAAGCCGGGTTCTTTTTTTGCCGACGACGCCCTAGTCGAGGCGCGCGGCGGGGAGCTGCCTTACGTCAGCCGCGGGGGGCTTAAGCTGGAAAAGGCGCTCAAGAGCTTCGGCATAGCGCTCGACGGCATGGCCTGCATGGATATCGGGGCATCCACGGGCGGCTTTACCGACTGCATGCTGCAGAACGGCGCCGCCATGGTATACGCGGTGGACGTGGGTTACGGCCAGCTCGCGTGGAAGCTGCGGCAGGACTCCAGGGTCGTCTGCATGGAAAAGACCAATATCCGCTATGTCTCGTCCGATGATATCGGTGCTCCTGTTGACTTTGCCTCCGCGGACGTCTCGTTTATCTCGCTGGAAAAGGTGCTGCCGCCATTGAGGGAGCTTCTGAGAATGGACGCGGGCCTTGTATGCCTGATCAAGCCGCAGTTTGAGGCCGGCAGGGACAAGGTAGGCAAAAAAGGCGTCGTGCGGGACAAAAAGGTCCACATGGAGGTCGTGCGCCGCATCGCGGATTTCGCGGCGGAATCCGGCTTTTCCGTGCTGCATCTGGATTTTTCGCCGATTAAGGGACCGGAGGGAAACATCGAATACCTGATTCATCTGAAAAACGACGGGATGGGCGCGGTATCGATCGACCCGGAGGCCGTCGTGGAATGCGCGCATCTCGCGCTGGGCTAGCCATGGCGCCGGCCGGCGTCGTGGAGGCGGGGATGAGAAATTTTTTCATTATCACGAATTCCTATAAGGACAGGGATCTCGGGCTCACGAAAAGCATGAAGGATTATATCGAGACCAAGGGTGGCAGATGCGGATATGCCGTGAGCCTGGGCGGGGAAAACCCGGACGGGCGCGTCGATGCGTCCTGCCTGCCGGAGGATCTGGATCTGATATTCGTGATCGGGGGCGACGGCACGCTTATACGGGCTGCCAGGGACACGGCGGTCCTCGACGTGCCGCTGATCGGGGTCAATCGCGGGACGCTGGGGTTTCTGTGCGAGCTGGAGGAAGAGACGGTATATGGTGCCATCGACCAGATCATGTCGGGCGGATATGAACTGGAGGAGCGGATGCGCCTCTGCGGGGAGCCAAGTAAGGGCGGAGAAAAGCTGCCGCAGAGGACCGCGTTGAACGATATCGTGATCCATCGCAGCGGCGCGCTGCAGCTCATCCGGCTGGTCGTCTATGTCAACGGCCAGTATCTCAATACTTTCGCGGGCGATGGGGTGATCGTCTCTACTCCGACGGGCTCTACCGGTTATAACATGTCGGCGGGCGGTCCCATAGTGGACCCTAAGGCGCGGGTCATTTTGATAACGCCGATAAACTCCCATACGTTAAATTCTAAAAGCATAGTCATCGGCGCGGAAGATGAGGTCGTCCTGGAGATAGCGTCTAACGGCGGCGAGAATGAAGTGCGGGCGCTGGCGAGCTTTGACGGGGATCGCGGCATCGGGCTGGACGCAGGAGATTGCGTCAAGGTCTTCCAGGCCGGCAGGGACTGCCGGATCCTGAAGCTGGGAAAGCTCAGTTTCCTCGAGATACTGCGCAGGAAGATGCAGGCTTATCAATAAAAAGGAGAGAAAAGAAAACTATTTATGCTTCAGACACTATATGTTAAGAATATGGCGCTGATCGACGAGCTGGAGCTGGATTTGGGCGCCGGCCTGAACATACTCACCGGCGAGACCGGGGCCGGCAAATCGATTATCATCGACTCGATCGGTTTCGCGTTAGGCGAGAAGGCGGACAGGAACATGGCAAAGGAGGGGGAGGCCGGTTACGTCGAGCTCGTATTCGGCGGCCTGTCGGAGTCTGCGCTTGCCGCCCTGCGTGAGCTGGAGATTGAGCCGGAGGACGGCGCGGTCATTCTCTCGCGCAAGATGACCGGCAGCCGCAGCGTTTCCCGGGTCAATGGCGAGAGCGTGACGGCCGCGAAGCTGAAGGCGGCTGCGGCAAGCCTTATAGATATACACGGGCAGCACGAGCACCAGTCGCTGCTGCACGCCTCAAAGCATCTGGAATATCTGGACGACTATGCCGGCCGGGAGCTGTCCGATGTGAAGGAACAGATAGGGGAGGCGTATCGCGAATATGTTTCCTGCAAGAAAGAGCTGGACGGGATGTGCATAGGCAAGGAGGAGCAGGCGCGGGAACTATCTTTCCTGGAGTACGAGGTATCAGAGATAGAAGCCGCGAGACTGGAACCTGGAGAGGACGTCAGGCTTGAGGACGAATACCGCCGCATGGCAAATGCCAGGAAGATTATGGAGGCATTGCAGGCCGCGGAGCAGGCGCTGGGAGAAAACGGGGCTTCTCCGATGATTGGCCGGGGAGTGAGGGAGCTCGTTTCGGCAGCCGGGTATGACTCCGGATTATCGGATTTGTCCGGCCAGCTCTCGCAGATTGAGGATCTGCTGGCAGATTTCATGCGGGGCCTGGCTGCATATATGGACGGCGCGCAGTTCGACGGCGCGCAGTTTGCGCAGATAGAATCGCGGCTCGACGAGGTGAACCGCTTAAAGGCAAAATATGGCGGTTCTATCGAGAAGATTTTTGCCTCGCTGGAGGAGAAGCGGGATAGGATAGGGCAGCTTAGGGATTACGATGCCTATGAGAAAAAGATGCGCGCGGCTTTCGCACGGGCGGAGGGCAGGCTGGACGCGCTCTGTGAAAAGGCGGGCTCGATCCGCAGGGAAGCCGGCGCCAGGCTGCGCGAAAAGATGGAATCCGCCTTGCAGGATTTGAATTTTCTGGACGTGCGGTTTGATATAGAGTTTTCGAGGGCCGGCTATAGCGCTGATGGCTACGATGCGGCGGAATTTATGATTTCCGTCAATCCGGGAGAGCCGATGCGCCAGCTGAAGGACGTCGCGTCCGGCGGCGAGCTCTCGCGCATAATGCTTGCGTTAAAGTCGGTGCTGGCCGAAAACGACGGGATCGGCACGCTGATTTTTGACGAGATCGACTCCGGCATAAGCGGCCGCACGGCGCAGAAAGTCTCGGAAAAGCTAAAGGCGATAGCGCGGAACCACCAGGTCATATGCATCACGCATCTGCCGCAGATTGCCGCTATGGCCGATGTTCATTTTTACATAGAAAAGACCGTGGAGGGCCAGGCGACCAGGACGAGGCTGACGTTGTTAGACGAGGAGGGCAGCGTGGCCGAGCTGGGCAGGATGCTTGGCGGGGCCGCGGTGACGGACAAGGTGCTGGAGAACGCCAGGGAGATGAAAAAGATGGCCCGGATGCGGGAATAGGAGGTGCGCATGAAAAACATTTTATTCGTGACTTCGGAGGCGATTCCATTTATCAAGACGGGAGGGCTCGCAGACGTTGCGGGCTCCCTGGCCCGCTCGATTGACAAGGATCTGTATGACGTGAGGGTAATCCTGCCGAAATACGCCTGCATGGACGAGAAATGGAAGGCCGGCATGCACTTTGTCACCCATTTTTATGTGACGCTGGGCTGGAGGAACCAATACGTCGGCATCTTCGAGACCGAGGAGTCCGGCATCCATTATTATTTCGTCGACAATGAATACTACTTCGCGGGCCCGCAGCCCTATAACATGCTGCACGAGGACATGGAAAAATTCGCATATTTCTCAAAGGCGGCGCTGGCGGCGGCCGGCGCGACCGGCTTCGTTCCGGACGTGATACACTGCCATGACTGGCAGACCGCGCTCGTCCCGGTATTTCTCAAGGCTTTTGCTGACGACTATCCGCTGCTGCGCGATGCGAAGACGGTCCTGACCATCCACAACATACGTTTCCAGGGTCGTTATTTTATGGATGTCGTGAAAAACCTGACGGGCCTGCCCGATGAGTATTTTACCCCGGATGGCCTGGAGTCGTATGGCGAGGCGGATTTTCTAAAAGGCGGCATAGCCTATGCGGACATAGTGACGACGGTAAGCCCCACCTACGCGCTCGACATCATGACTAGGGAGGGCGGAGAGAGCCTGGACGGGCTGCTCTATGCCCGCAGGAACTGCGTATATGGCATTGTCAACGGGCTTGATCCGTCCGATTATGACCCGGAGCGCGATCCGGAGCTGCCATTCCATTTCGACGACGCGCATATGGAAGAGGGCAAGGCGGCGAACAAGCTGTCATTGCAGCACGAGCTGGGGCTGCCGGAGGACAAGGATACGATAATGATCGCGATGGTGACACGTCTGACTGATCAGAAGGGATTCGACCTGCTCGCGCGCGTGTTCGACGATCTGCTCGGCCATGCGAGGATCCAGATGGCGGTGCTGGGCACTGGACAGCAGGAGTATGCCGACATGCTGCGGCATTTCGCGGCGAAATATCCGGACAGGCTCTCCGCGAATATCTTCTATTCGGACGAGCTGGCGAAGCGCATATACGCGTCCGCAGACGCATTGCTGATGCCGTCTCTGTTCGAGCCATGCGGGCTTAGCCAGCTGATGGGATACAGGTACGGCACGCTGCCCATAGTCCGCGAGACCGGCGGGCTTAAGGACACTGTCATGCCCTATAATGAATATGAGCATACCGGGACCGGATTTTCTTTCGCCAACTACAATGCCGATGAGATGCTTGGCACCATATATTACGCGATGCATATATATTATGACGACAGGGAACGTTGGAACGAGATGGCAAAGCGGGACATGCGCATGGATTATTCCTGGAAGCGTTCGTCCCGCGAATATGAGAAAATCTATGAGAGGCTGCTAGGCCAGTAGGGCCCGCCTGGCCCTCGAATAATAGTAGACCTTGTCCGAGAGCTGCTGGGAGGGCGTTAACTGCTCGCTATTGACGGTGCGCACCAGCTCGTTCAGAGGCTCATCCTCGGTCCTGGCCTTTGCGGGCAAAAGCAGCACCTCGTGGATGCTGCTGGGCAGTACATACAGATCCGTGCCCAGGCTCTCGGAGAATTCAGATAGCACGGAGGGATAGAGGATGCACGATGCCCCGCAGAACTGCGTCTCGTTCGTCAGCACGTACAGCTGCGGGGCGTCGTCGGGTTCCGCGATCGGCAGCATCCACTGCAGCGATTCATTTTCTTCCATGAGGTCGCGGATCGCGTCCGCGATTGGCTGGATATAGGCCGGCAGGAGGCGCGGCGTGTTATCGAAGGCATGTTTTTTAATCTCGCCTATGCCGACGCCCCATTGCGCGAGATGCTCGTTTTTGATCTGTATCGTGGCGGCCTCGCCGCTTGCCAGCCGCAGCATGCAGCAGAACGTGATCGCGAGGTCGAGGTAGCGGATGTGCGGCATGTCACGCAGGCGCGGGATGTTTTTCTGATAATTGACCAGATGGAAGACCATTCTCTCCTTAGCCCGGTCGAAATCCGTAAAAAATCCCGGGTCGACTGAATGGTTGAGCCGCGCCTCCATGCATACGCCGAAGAGAATATGGCATATTTCATTGAGCGACGTGCCTTTTTCGAACAGGCTGTAATAATCTTCCAGATAAATGGTGGGAGAGATGTTGACGTCCGGCTCGCGTACTATGAGCGCGTCCAGCGAGACGCCGTTATTTTTCAGGATGTCCTGCACGTAAATCTGCGTGTCTTTCGGAAACATAGTATAAAGGCGCGCTATCAGCGCATCGTAAAATTCCTGTTGTTTCATATAATTATCTCCTTGGTCTTGAGTGGCTTTTCACGCAACAAGGGGATAATATGGCCATAGGAAAGAAAGACTGCATTTACAATAGCATGGTTTCCGGCATAATTCAATTGTGCTTATCGCAAAAAAAATCCGGCACGAATTGGCGGAATGTGCCAAAAACGTGCCGGAATATTTGTGCAGCTTGCCAAAAACTCAATTCTTTAACGGGTCGATGACACTCAGCCTGCAGCGCGACGGCTCGCTGCGGCGGAGCTCCATCAGCATCTCCCAGAGCATGTGGACCTTATTTGTCAGATAGGCGTCGGCCTGCACGGCATAGGGCGCCAGCTCGGCCACGTCGAAATAGCGCATGCCGGCCGGCGGCAGATAGATGAGGCAGGTCATGCGGGTCGCCTCGTCATGCGTCAGGACGTACTCGTATGAAATCATGCAGAAGTCCTTGCCCTTCCAGGTGCAGGAATATTCCACGAAGCATTCGTCCACGGTCCACGTCCGCCCATCCTGCTCCACGGTGCCCTTCAGCGAGGAGTCGAGGTCATCGGTCGACTCGATTTGCATGCCCCAGTCCAGGCGTCCCCGCTTCGTCTCTTTCATCATCTCGTCAATCGTATTAGCCAGATGCTGCGCGTCCATACTGAGCCTCCCTTTGGATTATAACAAAAGAAAAAAGCTGGAAATCGGACTTGAACCGACGACCTACTGATTACGAATCAGTCGCGCTACCAACTGCGCCATTCCAGCTTGTGCACTCATAGGCACGTTTAGAATTATAACTATTAGCGGGGTGTTTTGCAAGTGTTTTTTTAAAAAATCTTTTTTCTTGAATTTGCCATGCATAATTGCTATAATCTATGGAATAACGGCGGTAATGCCTGGCGGCGCGTGCCGCGGAAAGGATAAGCAGATGGGCGGGAAGGATCCGGGAAGGGAAAAAGAAGAAAAAGGCGGCGCGGCAGTTGAGCGGGAGGCCGGCGGCGCGGCGGATGAAAATGCCGTTGGCGCTGACGCGGCAGCGATGGAGTCCGGGGAAGGCGCGGGCCTTTCGTCGGAGGCCGAGGTGGAGGAGATTCAGGAATTTGTCGTCTCCAGCGCTAAAACGCGTTCAGAGCGCAAAAAAGCGGAGCAGGCGAGCGTCAGCGCGATAGCGGCCTGGAGCAATGAGAAGAAGGGCGCTGCCGCGATCTCGCTGTTCGCGGCGGTAGCGCTGGCGTTCGTCCTGCTCGGGATTTTCGTATGCGACGCGACGCCGGTAATGGTATGCGCGGTACTCGTGATTAACGTAGCGCTTGCCGCGCTGCTGGGCAATGAACCGTTGTGGCTGCACGCATGCGTGGCGCTTGCGGACATAGTGCTCGGCCTGTGCACGGGGCGGGCGCTGTTGATGGCGTTGGCCGCCATTATCTATGCCGGGACGGTATTCACGGAGGAGATGCTGCGCCGCTTCGGTCTGTTGGGCAGGGCATAGCGTGCCTATGGAGAAGCAAAACTACCAGCGCGTCCTGGACCGTGCGCTGGATCGGATAAAGGACGGGCGGGGGACTCCCACGCTGCTGCTGCACAGCTGCTGCGCGCCTTGCAGCAGCTACGTGCTGGAATATCTTTCGGAATATTTTTATATCACGGTCTTTTATTATAACCCGAACATATATCCGGCGGAGGAGTACGCGCACCGCGCCCGCGAACAGGAGGAGTTCGTCCGCCGTTTTCCGGCCCGGCATCCAGTCCGCTTCGCCGAGGGGGACTATGACACGGGGCGGTTTTATGAGATGTCGCGCGGCCTGGAGGATGCCCCGGAGGGCGGGGAGCGCTGCAGGCGCTGCTATGAGATGCGGCTGCGGGCCGCGGGCGAGATGGCGAAGGCCGGCGGCTTCGACTATTTTACGACGACTCTCAGCATCAGCCCGCACAAGGACGCGCTGGTGCTGAACCGGATCGGGGCGCGGCTGTCGGATGAGCTTGGCGTGGCCTATCTGTATTCGGACTTCAAAAAGAAAAACGGCTACCTGCGCTCTATAGAGCTCTCCAGGGAGTATGGCATGTACCGCCAGGATTATTGCGGGTGCGTTTTTTCTTATAGGGAAGGCCATGCATTGCCATGAATGAAAGCTCGTGGATTGCTCCGTTGCGGCGCGGCATCATGGATGCAAGCCGGTTGCCTCGCACTGCGGGCTCCCGCATCGCCGGCATCGGAACATGAGGGAAGACGGGCAGCATGTTGTAGTTACAAAGGAGGACGGATAATGGCGCAACTGTGGGGCGGCCGTTTCACAAAGGAGACCGACCGGGACGTGTACGGATTCAACGCGTCCATCGGTTTTGACCGGAGGCTCTATAGGCAGGATATCGAGGGCAGCATCGCCCATGCCGCCATGCTTGGCAGGCAGGGCATACTATCGCCTGAGGAGTCGGATCGGATCGTCGGAGGGCTTAGGTCGATCCTGGCGGATCTGGAGAGCGGACGGCTGGCTATAACCGACGAGTACGAGGACATACATAGTTTCGTGGAGGCAAAGCTCATCGAGCGGCTGGGAGACGCGGGCAAAAAGCTGCATACCGGGCGCAGCAGGAACGACCAGGTGGCGCTGGATATGCGGCTGTATACGCGCGAGCAGATTTTAGAGACCGACGGCCTGCTAAAGGGGCTGCTGGAGACGCTCCTTAAAATCATGGAGGAGCATATAGATACGGTCATGCCTGGTTTCACGCATATGCAAAAGGCCCAGCCGGTCACATTGGCGCATCACATTGGCGCATATTTCGAGATGTTCAAGAGGGATCGAGGGCGGCTGCATGATATATACGACCGCATGAATTACTGCCCGCTCGGCTCGGGAGCGCTGGCCGGGACGACATATCCGCTGGACCGCGATATGACCGCGGAGATGCTGGGCTTTTACGGGCCCATGGCCAATAGCATGGACGGAGTGTCCGACAGGGATTATCTGATAGAATACCTGTCCGCGGCGGCTACGATCATGATGCATCTGTCGCGTTTTTCGGAGGAGGTCATTATATGGAATTGCGACGAGTACCGTTTCGTCGAGATAGACGACGCGTACAGCACGGGCAGTTCGATAATGCCACAGAAGAAGAACCCTGACATAGCCGAGCTCGTGCGCGGCAAGACGGGCCGTGTCTATGGCGATTTGATGAGCCTGCTGACGGCGATGAAGGGTCTGCCGCTGGCATATGACAAGGATATGCAGGAGGACAAGGAGCCTGCATTCGATGCTATGGATACCGTCAAGGCATGCATAAGTCTCTTTACAGGCATGCTTTCCACGATGAAGTTTGATAAGGCGCGCATGTATGCGTCCGCGAACGGAGGCTTTTCTAACGCTACCGACGCGGCGGATTATCTTGTAGGGCGGGGCGTGCCCTTCCGCGACGCGCATAGCATCATCGGGAGGCTGGTGCTCTATTGCATAGAGCGCGGCAAGGCCATAGACGGGCTGTCGTTGGAAGAACTGCAGTCGTTCTGCCCACGGTTCGGCGAGGATGTGTTCGACGCCATTTCGCTTGAGGCCTGCGTGGCACGGCGGCGCACCGCAGGCGCGCCCGGGCATGAAGCGATGGCGGCGGCTATCGAGGCGGGCCGCGAGTATCTGGCCGGAGAGTGGAAGCCCGGCGATAAATAGCTGGGATCGCGGATGCGGGCAGCTGCTGAGATTAGTGGCAATTCTTCCGGAGATGTTTAGAAAAGACATAAAGAAAACGAAGGAGATCAGGAGCAATGAGCGAGAAGTTGAGGGTAGGCATTTTGGGCGGGACCGGCATGGTCGGACAGCGCTTCATATCTATTTTGGAAAACCACCCATGGTTTGAGGTGACGGCCATAGCCGCAAGCGCGCGCAGCGCGGGCCGGACGTATGCCCAGGCGGTCGGGGATCGCTGGAAGATGGAGTCGCCGATGCCGGACGGGGCAAAGGATATCATCGTAAAAAACGTGGCCGACGTCGAGGATGTCGCGTCGGACGTCGATTTCGTTTTTAGCGCGGTCGACATGACAAAGGACGAGATCCGGGCGATAGAGGAGGCTTACGCCAGGACGGAGACGCCGGTCGTATCAAATAACAGCGCGCACCGCTGGACTTTCGACGTCCCGATGGTCATACCCGAGATCAACGCGGCGCATTTCGAGGTAATCGAGTATCAGAAAAAACGCCTGGGCACTTCCAGGGGGTTCATCGCGGTAAAGCCTAATTGCTCCATACAGAGCTATACGCCCGCCCTGACCGCCTGGATGGACTTCGAGCCATACGAGGCAGCCGTCACGACTTACCAGGCGATATCGGGCGCCGGCAAGACGTTCAGGGACTGGCCCGAGATGGAGGGCAACATCATCCCGTATATCGGCGGGGAGGAGGAGAAGAGCGAAAGGGAACCGCTGCGCGTCTGGGGCAGGATAGAAAATGGCGGGATCGTTCCTGCCGAATCTCCGTCCATTACATGCCAATGCCTGCGGGTGCCGGTGCTGAATGGGCATACCGCAGCCGTTTTCGTGAAATTCCGCAGAAAGGCATCCAAGGAAGAACTTGTAGGACGCCTTCGCGCATTCCGCGGCCTGCCGCAGGAGCTGGGGCTGCCTAGCGCGCCGGAGCATTTCATCCAATATCTGGAGGATGACGACCGCCCCCAGGTGGCCCTCGATGTCGATTATGAAAACGGGATGGGAGTGAGCATCGGGCGTCTTCGCGAGGATACGGTCTATGACTGGAAATTCATCGGACTGTCGCACAATACGCTGCGCGGAGCGGCGGGCGGCGCCGTGCTGTGCGCGGAGACGCTCAAGGCGCAGGGGTATATCGAGAAGAAATAAAGGACGGAAATAATTAAAGAGGCGAACGATTGATATTAGGAGGGACGCGGCATGATAGTCAGGACGGCGCAATTGCGGAGCCTGAATGAAGATTTCGCCCTGCGGGGGAACACGCTCGTGCTGCTCTATGGCCGCGACGGCTGTGAGAAGGAGGCCTTGCTTCGCGTTTATCTGCAGGACAAAAAGCATTTTTATTATCGGGCGCGGCATGCCTCCGCCATGGAGCAATACCGCCATATGTCCGCCGAGGCCGAGCGCGCGTTTGACGTGAAGCTGCGCAAGGGGACGTATGAGGAGATCTTCGAGCGCGTTAAGAGCGGCTCTGCCGACAAGCTCGCCATCGTCGTCGATGAATTTCAATATATCGCGAAAAAGGATCCCTCTTTTATCGAGGCTGTCGCCAAGCTTATGCAAAAGCGGCTGTATCCGGGGCCGGTGCAGCTGATACTCGCCAGCGGGGACGTGGCCTGGGCGGAGCATGACATGGCGGACTGCCTCGCCGGCATAGCGGAGAAGTCCAGGCTGACGATAAAGCTCGAGGATCTCTCTTTCCTCGACCTGGTCCGGGCCTATCCGGGCCTGCCTATCGGGGAAGTCGTGCGGATCTATGGGGTGATCGGCGGGGTGTCCGCCTATGTCGGCCGTTGGAATCAGAAGGCCGGATTCAAGGAAAATATCTGCAGGAACGTGCTCTCGCCCCATGGGTATCTGTATGGCAAGGCGGAACAATACATCTCCCTGCGTCTTCGCGAACTGTCCGTATATGATACGATCCTCGCGGCAATCGCCGCGGGCCGCCGCAAGCTAAACGACATTTACCAGCTGACCGGCTTTTCCAGGGCGAAGATTTCCGTCTATCTTAAAAACCTGATGGAGATAGACGTAATCGAGAAGGCTGAATCGTTCGAGACCGGCGGATGGCGGAATGCGCAAAAAGGGCTCTACCAGATTAGCGACAATTACGTGAACTTCTGGTTCCGCTTCGTGTACCCGCACTTGTCAGACCTGTATATGTTAAGGCCCGATGAGTATTACGACCTTTATATCGCGCCCTATATCGAGGAGTACATGGGCCGCTATTTCGTCAAGGTATGCATGGAATATATCCGGCTGCTGGATCGCGCCGGAAAGCTCCCTATCCATGCGGCAAAGGCCGGGACGTGGATTGGAAAGGAGGGCACGGTCGACATCGTCGCCATGGACGAGGAGCGCAACACGATAGTCGGCGCTTGCAACTGGTCGCGTCCGGCGATGACGGACAAAGATCTCGTGCAGCTCTCGCAGGCTTTGAAAAAGGCCAGGCTCGCGCCTAAGCACATTTTCCTGTTCACGGCGACCGAGTTCGCGCCGCAGATCATCGAGCTGGCCAGGCAGGACTCTCGTTTCATCCCGGTAGACATGAAGGAACTCTAGCCGGAGTTCTCAGGGGAGGATATGGCAAAATCATTATATATAGCTGAAAAGCCCAGCGTGGCGCAGGAATTCGCAAAGGCTCTGGGGCTTGCCATGAAGCGTTTTGACGGATATCAGGAATCCGACGAGGCGGTCGTGACGTGGTGCGTCGGCCATCTCGTGACGATGAGCTATCCCGAAGCCTATGACAAGAAATACAAAAAATGGTCGCTTTCCACGCTGCCTTTCATTCCAAAAGAATTCAAATACGAGGTGATTCCAGGCTCGGCAAAGCAATTTAACATAGTATCGCGGCTCTTGAACCGCGCGGATATTTCGCGCATCTACGTATGCACGGATTCCGGGCGGGAGGGGGAGTACATCTAC
This sequence comes from uncultured Eubacterium sp., assembly GCA_964450965.1. Lineage (GTDB taxonomy): Bacteria > Bacillota > Clostridia > Lachnospirales > Lachnospiraceae > W0P33-017. Next base: position 86,578 of record CAYVFF010000005.1, read on the forward strand.
CGGCTCGTGGAGCAGATGGCCGGCGTGAGGGGAAAGGAGCGCCGGCGCGTCTGGATTGACTCGCAGACAAAGGAGGAGATACTGCGCGGCATCCGCGAGGCAAAGGATCTCTCGGAATATGACAACCTTTCCGCGAGCGCCTACCTTAGGGCGAAGGAAGATTACCTGATGGGGATCAATTTCTCTCGCCTTTTAACGCTGCGTTACGGGGGAGTGGTGGCGGACTATCTGCACGAGCGTTATGCCGTGATTTCCGTCGGACGCGTCATGACATGCGTGCTGGGCATGGCGGTGCGCCGCGAGCGGGAGATCCGCTCGTTTGAGAAAACGTCATTTTTCCGCCTTATAGGCACTTTTTCCGCGGGCGGGATGCCGGTTAAATGCGAATGGCGCGCGACCGGGACATCGGCGTATTATGGTTCGCCAAAACTGTACAAGGAAAATGGCTTCAAGGAGCGGGCCGACGCGCAAAGCCTTGCCGATTCGCTCGCGGATCCCCCGGAGGACGGCGTACTCGCTTCGATAGAAAAAAAGAAGGAGGCGCGCAACGCGCCTTTGCTGTTCAACCTGGCGGAGCTGCAGAATACATGCTCGAAATTTTTCAAGATCAGCCCGGATGAGACGCTAAAAATCGCCCAGGAATTGTACGAAAAAAAGCTCGTGACCTATCCCAGGACGGATGCGCGGGTACTCTCGTCGGCAGTGGCGAAGGAAATCGACAAAAACATCGAGGGCCTTAAAAATATCCAGGGAGTCAGCGCGTTCGCCGAGGAGATCCTGGAACGCGGCTCTTACAAAAATATCAGCAGGACGCGTTATACCAACGACAAACAGATCACGGATCATTACGCCCTTATCCCGACGGGACAGGGCATCGGGGCGCTGAGATCCCTTGGGGCGCTGCAGCTAAAAGTATACGAGACGATAGTGCGCAGGTTTCTGTCGATATTTTATCCGCCGGCTGCATACCAGAAAATATCGCTTGAGGTAAAAGTCGGGCGCGAGAGCTTTTTCGCCGGGTTCAAGGCATTGTCCGACCCGGGTTATCTGAAGGTCATGGAATATTCTTTTTTCAAGGACAGGAAAAAAGAAGAAAAAGATGACGACGGCCCGGACAGCGACATGGAGGTCTCCGACGCCGCGCTGCTCGGGGCATTGTCCGCCTTCAAAAAGGGAGAGAGGCTCCGTGCAATCGGCTACGAGGTCAAGGAGGGCGAGACTTCGCCGCCGAAGCGGTATACGTCGGGTTCCATGGTTCTCGCGATGGAGAACGCCGGCCAGCTCATCGAGGACGAGGAGCTGCGGGCCCAGATAAAGGGCAGCGGCATAGGCACGAGCGCCACCAGGGCGGAGATTATAGCTAAATTGGTGAAGAATAAATATCTGTCGCTGAACAAAAAGACGCAGGTTCTGACGCCGACTTTGATGGGCGAGATGGTATACGACGTGGTGTACGCCTCCATAAAGTCGCTGCTGAACCCCGAGCTGACCGCCAGCTGGGAAAAAGGGCTCTCATACGTGGCCGACGGGAAGATTACGCCGGATGAATATATGCGCAAGCTCGAAAATTTCATCCGCTCGCATACGGACGCCGTACTGCGAACGGACAATGGATATTTGCTGCGCGGGCGTTTTGACGCCGCGGCGGCGTATTACAAGAAAAATGCCGCGACTTCGCCAAAAAACAGGAGAAAAAAACCATGAAGCAATGCGAGATTTCTGAATTATTAGATCTGGAGCGGTCGATCGCCGGAGGTTATCTGGCGGGCTTTACATACCCGTGGGAGGCGTTGGACGGCATAGCCGATTTTATACGGCTGACGGGTCCGGGGCTGGATCCGGATATATTTGAAAAACGCGGAGACGATATATGGATCGCGAGGTCCGCGGAGGTCGCGGAGAGCGCATGCCTGAACGGGCCGCTGATTATCGACGAGGGCGCGCAGATCCGCCATTGCGCCTTCATACGGGGATCGGCTGTCATAGGGAAGGGCGCGGTAGTGGGCAATTCTACCGAGATAAAAAATGACATTTTATTCGATGGCGTCCAGGTACCGCACTATAATTATGTCGGCGATTCCATCCTGGGATACAAGGCGCACATGGGCGCGGGCTCTATAACTAGCAACGTCAAATCGGACAAGACGCCGGTCGTCGTCAAATCCGCGGGGGAGCGGATCCCTACCGGCCGCAGGAAATTCGGGGCGATACTTGGCGACCGCGTCGAGGTGGGCTGCGGCAGCGTCCTGAATCCCGGCGCCGTCGTCGGGCGGGATACGAATATCTATCCGCTCTCTAGCGTGCGCGGAGTCATCCCGGCTCGTATGATATACAAGTCAGCCGGAGAAGCGGTTCTAAAAGAAGAGCGGGAATAGAGGCGCAGGGCGGCGGCAGGAATGCGGGCTTTAGCGCGAAAAACATAAATTTGCTCCGGCTTTTTGTTGACTAGTGAATTTGTCTTATGTTATAGTCTATTTATCCTAAAAAGAAGGGGGAAATTCCTATGAAAAAGAAGTTACTTAGCGTGTTGCTCGGCGTTTCGATGACGGCGGCGCTTTTGGCGGGGTGCGGGTCTGGCTCCGACTCGGGGGATGCCGATAGTTCATCCGGGAATGCCCAGGAAGAAAGCGGAGGTGATACCGCGGAGTCCGATAGCGGTACGGATGCCGGATCCGATGCCGCTGACGACGGGGGGTCTTCCGGCGGCGGAAAGATCGGAATCTCGATGCCGACGCAGTCATTGGAGCGTTGGAACCGCGACGGGGCATACCTTGACGAGCAATTCAAGGCGGAGGGGTATGAGACGATCCTTACCTATTCTGACAACGATTCGGGCAGGCAGGTCAATGATATCCAGAACATGCTGGCAGATGGCGTGAATCTGCTGGTGGTCGCCGCAATCGACGGCGAGGCGCTCAATACCGCCATGGATGAGGCTGCCGATGCGGGCGTCCCGGTCATAGCGTATGACCGCCTGATTATGAACGACGCCGTTTCTTATTATGTGTCGTTTGATAATTATACCGTCGGCAAGCTGCAGGGCCAGTTCGTGGTTGACACGCTGGATTTGGACAATGCCGGGGACAAGGTATACAACATGGAGTTTACCGCCGGAGATCCTGCGGATAACAATGCGGGATATTTCTTTAATGGCGCATATGACGTTCTGAAGCCTTATATCGATGCCGGCACGTTGAATGTCGTTTCCGGACAGACAGATTTCGACAGCGTGGCGACGGCTCAGTGGAATACGGACACGGCCCTGGAGAGGGCGCAGAACATCCTGTCCTCTTATTATGCCGACGGCACCCAGCTGGACGTGTGGGTATGCTCCAACGATTCCACGGCTCTCGGCGTCGCGCAGGCGATTACGTCGGATTACGCGGGAGGCAATAGCGTCTTGATTACCGGGCAGGATGGCGATGAGGCGAACTTGAAGAACATCGTCGACGGCGTCCAGACGATGACCGTATATAAGAACGTGAGCAACGAGTCGGTCGTCACGCTGGGCCTGGCAGAGGCGATCCTTAATGGCGATACGATAGACGATTCCCTGATTCCGTCTTTCGGGATTGAATGCGCTTACGACACGGAGTCCTATGAGACTTCCGAGGGCCATAAGTGCCCGTCATTCCTTCTCGTTCCGAGCGTGATTACGAAGGATAACCTGCAGGATCTGGTCGACACGGGGCTTTATACCATGGGCGACGACGGCTATCTGTCGGCAGTGCAGTAAGGCGATAGATAAATGATTTGATGGTTTGCCATGAGAGGGCGGGGCGTCTGCCCCGCCTTTTTCAAGCAGACGCGTCCGCATGCCCTCAAAATTAGAATCTGGGAAAGGAGGATGGTTTTTTGTCTGACGTTATTTTGGAAATGAAATCCATCACCAAGGAATTTCCGGGAGTAAAGGCCTTGGATAATGTGAATTTAGTCGTGGAACGGGGCGAGATCCATGCGCTGATAGGCGAGAATGGAGCGGGAAAATCAACATTGATGAACGTGCTGTCCGGGAGCTATCCATATGGTACATATTCCGGCGACGTCTATTATAACGGGGAGCTTTGCAAGTTCAAGACCCTTAAGGACAGCGAGGCAAAGGGAATCGTCATCATCCATCAGGAACTGGCATTGATTCCGCTGCTGACGATTGGCGAGAATATGTTCCTGGGGAACGAGAAGAAGAACAAGCTGGGATTCATCGACTGGGACCTGACCAATAACGAGGCGGAGAAGCATATGAGGCAGGTCGGGCTGAATGAATCCGCGCAGACGCTGATAAAAGATATCGGGACCGGGAAACAGCAGTTGGTGGAGATCGCCAAGGCATTCTCTAAGAACGTGAAGCTGCTGATATTGGACGAGCCGACATCCTCTCTGAATGACGAGGATGCCAAGATGCTGTTGGATCTTCTGATTGAATTCAAGAAAAACGGGCTTACATCTATTATCATTACGCATAAGCTGAACGAGATTATTTATTGCGCGGACAAGGCGACGATTATCCGCGACGGTTCCACGATTGAGACGCTCGTGAAGGGCGTAGATGAATTTAACGAGGACCGCATCATCAAGGGAATGGTCGGCCGCCCGATGGACGACCGGTATCCGAAGCGCGAGCATAAGGTAATGCCGGAGGTGGAGCTCGAGGTCAAAAACTGGACGGTCCACCATCCGCTGTATCATGAGAAAATTGTGGATAAAGACATTTCTTTCAAGGTGCATAAGGGAGAGGTGGTCGGCTTTTCCGGCCTGCAGGGCGCGGGGCGGACCGAGCTGGCTATGTCGATATTCGGCAAAAGCTACGGGACTGGAATCAGCGGGGAGATGTTCCTGAACGGCGAAAAGGTAGACTTGAAGAGCCCGGAGCAGGCTATAAGCCACAAGATTGCCTACGTGACAGAGGATCGCAAGACGAATGGGCTGATCCTTGCGGAGTCTATACGTTTCAATACGACTCTTGCCCGGCTGGACAAGGTATGCACGAACGGCGTGGTTGACACGACCGCCGAGAAAAAGGCCGCGGAGGACATGACCGAGGCTATGGGGACGAAGACGCCGTCAGTCGAGCAGCAGGTGGGCAATCTGTCCGGCGGGAATCAGCAGAAGGCCCTTCTCGGCAAATGGATGTTCACGGAACCCGACGTGCTGATCCTAGACGAGCCGACGCGCGGCATTGACGTAGGCGCGAAATATGATATCTATTGCCTGATAAACAAGATGGTTGACGAGGGGAAATCGGTCATAATGATTTCGTCCGAGATGCCGGAACTGATAGGCATGTGCGACCGCATCTATGTCATGAACGAGGGCGAGCTCCGCGGGGAGCTTGACGCAAAAGACGCGACGCAGGAAAAAATCATGAGCTATATAATCAGCGCCGGCGATTAAGAGAGAAAGGAGTGTCATTCTTTATGTCTGCAAAGAAAAAAGAAAGCTTGGGCGGCAGCCAGTTTAAGTTAGGCGATTTCCTTACGAAGTACAGCATGGTCATCGCTCTTGTCATTGTTTTTATTTTGTTCTATTTCCTGACCGGGGGACGCCTGCTCTATGCGCAGAATATGTCGAATTTATTGTTGCAGAACGGTTACGTGCTGGTCATGGCGTGCGGCATGCTGCTCTGCATCCTGACTGGCGGCAACATCGACCTTTCGGTCGGGTCCGTCATCTGTATGGTGGGCGGCGTGGCTGCTGTCCTGATTACGAACATGCATTTTAATATTTATCTGACTATTCTGATCTGCCTGGGAATCGGCATCGCTGCCGGCGTCTGGCAGGGATACTGGATTGGCTATGTGCGGATCCCTCCGTTCATCACGACGTTAGGCGGGATGTTCATTTTCAGAGGGATAGGCCGCCTGGTGCTTGACAGCAAGACAGTGTCCGTCCAGGATCAGACCTTCTTGAATATTTTTACCGCATACATCAAGATTCCTGGGCTTGACAATGACGCGCATATCTGGTCGCCGATGGTCGTGGGGCTTATCGCGGTTGCCATCCTGTTCTGCAATACTATATCCTCGCGGCGCAACAAGGCTAAGAAGGGGTATCGCCAGAATAGCGCGGTCGCGGATTTCGGCCGCACGGCGCTTATTTCCATAGTGCTGCTCGCATATTGCCATTTGCTTTGCCAGTATAAAGGCATCTCCGTCATGCTTGTGTGGGTAGTCGCGATTTGCCTGATTTACCATTTCATCACGTCCAAGACGGCATTCGGCCGCTATTTCTACGCGGTTGGCGGAAACGAGAAAGCGACGCAGCTTTCCGGCATCAACACGAATAAGGTATATTTCCTGGCATACGCTAATATGGGGATGCTGGCAGGAATCTGCGGGCTGCTTTGCCTGGCGCGCGTCGGCTCAGTGAATGGTTCGACGGGAACTTCTTTTGAGATGGACGCGATTGGCTCCTGCTTTATCGGCGGCGCGTCTGCGTATGGCGGCGTTGGCACGATTCCCGGCGTTATCATCGGCGCGCTTTTGCTCGGCGTGATTAACATGGGCATGTCTATCATGGGCATCGGCGATTCCTGGCAATATGTCGTGAAGGGCGGGGTGCTGCTGGTCGCGGTTATTTTCGACGTGGTATCGCACCGCAAGTCCGGAAAATAAACAAGGGATTCGTACGCACGGCAAAGGGGGGTTCTTGAAGAACCCCCCTTTGATGCATGATTAGGACTTTTTTGCTTTTAAGATTCTGAAATGACCAGGTTTACGATGCCGAAAGGGAACAGCGCCGGGAAGACATACATATGCTCGCCGCCGTCTATCGAACGCCCCTCGCCGGACACCGGAGGCTCCAGGCCCAGCTCGATGGAATGGCTGTTCGAGATGTTCACGTTAAACAGGCCATTGTGCAGGTTGAGGAAATCTTCCATGGCCGCCTGCACGTATTCGTCGAACTCCGTGAACTCCTCCGACACGTAGCGGTTGGCAAAAGCTATCGCCGCATCCTCCGACATGTCAAGTATGCACGTCATCTCATAATCGCCGGTAATCTGCTGGACCGTGAATTTCTGCGTAGGGTAGGACGTCGATCTGGACACAGGGCGCAACAGTATGAAATCGCTGCCTATAAAGCGGATGAGGTTGTTGAGCAGCAGCTGGAGATATTCCATCTGATATTCCTTGTTGTGCGTATCGATGTCCGCGCAATAGTCCTTCACCAAGGAGAGTATGGTCTCGCCGTTTTCGGTCGGCAATGCCTCCTCGTCGATGAAATTCTCGGAGATGTATTCGTGCACGAGCTGGTTGAACGTGGCTAGGTCGAAAACGCCGTCGTCCTCGAGAATCTGGCCTAGCAGGAGATATTTAGGATACTGGGAATCCAGCAGCTCCTGCACCTGCTCCTCGGTCAGGTAGCCCTTTTCAACGCACAGCTCGCCGAAGCGCTTGTCTTCATGTGTCTGCGCTATCTTGACGTCCTCGACCTGCGCGGCATCCATGAGCGATGCATGCATGGCTAGAGTGCCGAGCTGGATATTCGTCGTAGACTCCTTCTGCATGGCGTCGATAAGCTGTTCCTTGGTCACGACGCCCTTATTCAGCAGAAAACCGCCAAAAAATTGAACAAACATATTAAACCCCGCTGTATGATGTGATATCCGGCAAATCAAGCCGGAGTTGACTGTTAGCCGTCAAACCTGGCGTTTATAAGCGCCTTGATCTGATCGGCGTTAATCGGCTTCTGGATGAAGTCCTTCGCGCCCGCCTCGATGGCAAGCTTTAATTTCTGCTGCGTTCCGACGGACGAAACGATGATAATCTGCGCGTTTGCGTCGGCCTCGATAATCTCCTGCACGGCAGTGATCCCGTCCTTGATCGGCATGACGATGTCGAGGAAGACTATATCCGGGCTCTCGGCAATGTACTTCTCTACCGTTTCCTTGCCGTTCACAGCCTCCACGAAGCTGGTCGCGCCCAGGGAAGCGAGGACGTCTTTCAATTGCTTGCGGGCGAGAATGGAATCGTCTCCGATTAGTATTTTAGCATCCTTTAACAACATGGCAGTACTCCTTTATCGGATTAATCAAAATTTTGGCTACCCTCATATGATAATACAACTTATCAAGCGATATGGCAATACATTTTTTCACTCCGTGCGTATTTTCGTGCATATGCCTTGGCAGGATAGAGTATTTGTGCTATCATGTCTGGTGGAAAAACGTTGGTGGCTCGCGCCATCAAGGAAAGAGAGGTAGTAAGGGTGACTGCTAATACTTTTATGCTCGTGTTTGACATGATAATGTTGGGATATGGGCCGTATCTTGCATACCAGGCCTACCAGATGAAGCAGACCGGCAAGCCGCCTTCATCGCTGATTACCAAGCAGGAACTGGTCGGGGCCAAGGATATACCGGGATTTTGCGTGGTCATGTTCAAGCCCATGGCGATATTCGGCGTCGCGCTCGCGATTTACGGGGCGGTCGGATTGGCTAACGACCTGATTTTCAACCTGCCCGGCGTCAATATCATAGCGCTGGTGCTGCTGATCCTCTTGTGCGCCTGGTTCATGAAGCATTTCAAAAAGGCCAAGGCGGAATACTTGGGATAGCCGCTGGACTTGACTTCATGCCCAGCTTGCGGGGCATCGCCATGAATGAAATCCCGGGAGAGCCAGTGTATGGCCTCCCGGGATTGTTGTTTGTGGCAGGAGATACCCGCCCGCGGCACGCGGGCGGGGCGGCATTCCCCGCCGGATTTCAACGGTCGCCCATCGGGACGTATTCGCGGTGGGCCGCGATGCTCTTGTACGCGGGGCGCATTATCTTGCCGCCGCAGCAGAGCTCTTCCATGCGGTGGGCGCTCCAGCCGGCGATGCGGGCGATGGCGAAAATCGGCGTATACAGCTCGAGCGGCAGATTCAGCATCGAATATACGAACCCGCTGTAAAAGTCGACGTTAGGGCTGACTCCCTTATAGATCTTGCGCTCTCTGGCGATGATCTGCGGCGCCAGGCGTTCCACCATCGCGTAGAGCGCGAATTCATCCTCACGGTGCTTTTCGATGGAGAGTTTCTCCACGAAGGAGCGGAAGATGACCGCGCGGGGGTCGGACAGCGAGTAGACCGCGTGGCCCATGCCGTAAATCAGCCCGGCGCGGTCGAACGCCTCCTTATTAAGCAGCCGCGTCAGATAGTCGCCGACCGCCTCCTCGTCTGTCCAGTCCTTGATCTCGTTCTTCATCGCATCGATCATCTGGACGACCTTGATGTTCGCCCCGCCATGCTTTGGCCCCTTTAGCGAGCCTAGGGACGCGGCCACGACGGAGTAAGTGTCGGTGCCGGACGAGGAGACTAAGTGCGTGGTGAACGTCGAGTTGTTGCCGCCGCCATGCTCCATGTGCAGGATCAGCGCGATGTCGAGTAGCTTCGCCTCGAGCGGAGTGTATTTCTTGTCCTCCCGCAGGGTATACAGTATCGTCTCTGCGGTGGAGAGATCCGGCCCCGGGGTATGGATGAACAGGCTCTCGCCATCGTGGTAATGCCTGTATGCCTGGTATCCGTAGACCGACAGCAGCGGGAAGAGGCTGATGAGCTGCAGGCATTGGCGCAGGACGTTCGGCAGTGACGTGTCGTTTGCCGCGTCATCGTAGGCATACAGCGTCAGGACGCTGCGAGCTAGCGTATTCATCATGTCCTTGCTGGGAGCTTTCATTATTATGTCCCGCACGAAGCTCGTGGGCAGCGAGCGGTAATCCGATAGCATCTTGCAGAACCCGCGCAGCTCCTCCTCATTCGGCAGGTCGCCGAACAGCAGCAGATAAACGCATTCCTCATATCCGAAATGGCTCTGCGGAGGGATGCCGCGCACAAGGTCGCGCACGTTGTATCCCCTGTAATACAGTTCTCCTTCGGCGGGAACGCTCTTCCCGTCGACGATCTTCGTGGAACAGACTTCCGATATGCCAGTGAGGCCGACCAGGACGCCCTTGCCATTCAGGTCGCGCAACCCGCGCTTCACGTCATATGTCGTATACAGCTCGGGATTGATGTAGCACGAGCCGGCGCTCTTTTCCGCCAGCCTCTCGAGTTCCGGGGTGATTTCGGCAAAATTGCCTTCCATAAGATACGCCTCCTTTTGTTTCCATTGTGTGTCTTTTGGACTTCTAGCTATCATAACACAAAAAAGGGAAAAGTTGCTACAATTTTCTGAAAATTAACACAATTTTAATATTTTCGTAAAGGTTGCGAAGGCTTGGCGGAGTGGCTGTGGATAGTAACCAAAATTTCCCAGGTATGCAAAATAAGTTCTTTACGAATCTTGAAAAAAATGTTAGGATAATATCGGCAGGCATCGGCGGCATGTGTCCGAGCCTTGGAACTGCTCATTTTGAGCGCATTTTTAGAAAAGAGAGGTAGACGCAAGATGGCATCAATCGATTTGACCAAGTATGGCATCACCGGAACCACGGAGATCGTCCATAACCCTTCCTACGAGATGTTGTTCGAGGAAGAGACCAAGCCCGGACTGGAAGGCTATGAGAAAGGGCAGGTCACGGAGCTGGGGGCAGTGAACGTCATGACCGGCATCTATACCGGCCGCTCCCCTAAGGACAAATATATCGTCATGGACGAGAATTCAAAGGACACCATCTGGTGGACGTCCGACGAATACAAGAATGACAACCATCCTATGAGCGGCGAGGTGTGGGAGACCGTCAAGGGCTTGGCGAAAAAGGAGCTCTCCGGCAAGAGGCTCTTCGTCGTCGACGCGTTCTGCGGCGCGAACAAGGACACCTGCCTCAAGGTCCGCTTCATCGTCGAGGTGGCCTGGCAGGCGCATTTCATCAAGAATATGTTCATAGTTCCCTCGGACGAGGAGCTGGCGAATTTCGAGCCCGACTTCGTCGTGTACAACGCTTCAAAGGCTAAGGTGGAGAACTATAAGGAGCTGGGGCTCAACTCCGAGACCTGCGTGGCGTTCAACATCACCAGCCGCGAGCAGGTCATCATAAATACATGGTATGGCGGCGAGATGAAGAAGGGCATCTTCTCCATGATGAACTATTATCTGCCGCTGAAGGGCATCGCGGCGATGCACTGCTCCGCGAATACCGACATGAACGGCGAGAACACCGCGATTTTCTTCGGCCTCTCCGGCACTGGCAAGACCACGCTTTCGACCGATCCCAAGCGTCTCCTGATTGGCGACGACGAGCACGGCTGGGACGACAACGGCGTGTTCAACTTCGAGGGCGGCTGTTATGCGAAGGTTATCAATCTCGACAAGGATTCCGAGCCTGACATCTACAACGCAATCAAGCGCAACGCGCTGCTCGAGAACGTCACGGTGGACGCGGCAGGCAAGATTGATTTCGATGATAAGAGCGTGACCGAGAATACCCGAGTCTCTTATCCTATCAACCATATCGAGAAGATCGTGCGCCCGGTTTCATCCGCTCCGGCGGCAAAGAATGTCATTTTCCTTTCGGCGGACGCTTTCGGCGTGCTGCCTCCGGTATCTATCCTGACGCCCGAGCAGACGCAGTATTACTTCCTGTCCGGCTTTACGGCAAAGCTCGCCGGCACGGAGCGAGGCATCACGGAGCCTACGCCCACTTTCTCGGCTTGCTTCGGCCAGGCGTTCCTGGAGCTGCATCCGACCAAGTATGCGGAGGAGCTCGTAAAGAGGATGAAGCAGAGCGGAGCTAAGGCTTACCTCGTCAATACCGGATGGAACGGCAGCGGCAAGCGTATCTCCATCAAAGATACGCGCGGCATCATCGACGCCATTTTGAACGGCGACATAAACGGCGCGCCCACGAAGCAGCTCCCGATATTCAACTTCGAGATTCCGACCGAGCTCAAGGGCGTCGACACGGGAATACTGGATCCTCGCGATACGTATGCCGATGCTTCCGAGTGGCAGAAAAAAGCGGAGGATCTTGCCGGCCGCTTCATAAAGAACTTTGCTAAATACGAGGGCAACGATGCGGGCAAGGCGCTCGTCGCGGCAGGCCCCAGGCTATAATTGCACGAGGGATTCATACCAGTTTTGTAGCGTATGCCTGAGGTGTGCGACAACTCTTGTTATTTTGAACCTACATCTACTTTCAATGGGATTCCTATATGAGCTTGCGGATGTCAGGCCTTATCCACGGATCGGAGGAAGGCAGAAGCAAGACTGCGGTTACCCACCTAGCTTTGGCTAGGAGTCAAAATACAAGAAACGGCATCTTGGACATCTTAGGAGAAAAAAGAAGCTGCAGCTCCTGCAGCTTCTTTTGATGTGCGGCCTTAGCGGCGCGCATTTCTAACTCGGACCTGGCTGCGGCCGGTAGCGATTTATGGATAAGACGAATGCAAACGGCAAGAAAACTGCAAAGGGATTTTTGATTGCCATTATCCGCGAGGCATATGGTTTCTCCCAGGAGTGCAGGGCGGACAAGGTATCGGCATATGCGGCGCAATCCGCTTATTTCACGTTGCTCTCGCTGATTCCGTTCCTGCTCTTTTTCGGCGCGATGCTCAAATATACGCCGGTGACGCTGGATTTCCTGGAAAAGGGCATACGGCTGGTCATGCCGGATTATGTGGCGTCCTTCCTGGTCAACATGATCAGCGAGACTTACGCGAGTTCCGCAGGACTGCTGTCGATTTCGGGAATCGTGGCGATATGGTCCGCGTCTAAGGGCATACAGTTCCTGACGAACGGGCTTAACACGATGTATGAGCTGGAGGAGACGCGCAGCTGGCTGAAAGTGCGCCTATGGTCGTTGCTCTATACATTTTTGATGATTTTTTCCATCGTGCTGATGCTGGTGCTGCTGGTCTTCGGGGGAACGCTGCAGGATTGGCTGGCGAGGTACGTCCCGCCGGTGGCTGAGATGACGGACGTGCTGCTGCACATGAAGGGCCTCATCGGCATCGGCGCGCTGACGCTAATATTCGCATTGTTTTACTGGGCGCTGCCGGATCGCAGGGGGAACGGCGGAGAGCGCATTACCTATTCGGGGCAGCTGCCTGGCGCCCTGCTGGCCGCGATAGGATGGTATGCCTTTTCATGGGGCGTGTCGATATACGTCGACTATTTCGATGGATTTTCAAGCTATGGGAGTCTCGCAACCATCGTGCTCATCATGTTCTGGCTCTATTCCTGTATGTATATTCTGATGATCTGCGCGGAGATCAACAACCTCTACGCGGAGCGGATTTCCGCGTTTTTGCACAGGAAGGGCGGCGCTTGAATTTCCCGGGAGTTTGTGCCGCGATGTTCGCGGCTCCCGGCTGGACATACGCGGGCTTTGGCGATTTATACCATACTAAGGAGAACGACAAATGAAAGAGAAGCTGCAGGAGATCAGGGATCGCGCGATTGCGGAGATCGAGGCCTCGGACGGCCTGGAGAGGCTCAATGAGGTACGGAGCGAGATCCTTGGCAAAAAAGGCGAGCTGACCGCCGTACTTAAAGGGATGAAGGATGTCCCGCCGCAGGACCGCCCGGTAGTTGGGCAGCTGGTCAATGAGACGCGCGAGGCGATAGAGGCCAAGTTCGCCGAGTATACCAGAAAGCTGGAGGCAGAGGCTCTGCGGAAGCGCTGCGAGTCGGAAAAAATCGACGTGACTATGCCGGCGGAGCGCCATGCGGTCGGCAATATGCATCCGATAACCCAGGTGCGCAACCAGCTTACCGACGTCTTTGCCTCGATGGGATTTACGGTATACGAGGGGACCGAGGTGGAAAATGATTATTATAATTTTACCGCGCTGAACACGCCTCAGGATCATCCGGCGCGCGATATGCAGGATACGTTTTACCTCTCGCCTGAATTTTTGCTGCGCACGCAGACGTCCGCGGGGCAGATCCATGTGATGGAGGCGGAGAATCCGCCGATCAAGATCGTCTCGCCCGGAAAGGTGTTCCGCTCCGACGACGACGCCACGCATTCTCCGATGTTCACGCAGATGGAGGGGCTGGTCGTGGACAAGGGCATCACGCTCTGCGACCTGAAGGGCATGCTCGATGAGTTCGTTCGTAGGATTTTCGGAGAGGGTACTACCACGAGGCTCCGCCCATCGTTTTTCCCGTTTACGGAGCCTAGCGTGGAGGTAGATGTGAGCTGCTTTCAGTGCGGCGGCAAGGGCTGCAGGCTCTGCAAGGGGACAGGATGGATCGAGGTGCTGGGCGCCGGCGTGGTAAATAACAAGGTCCTGGAGGGCTGCGGCATCGACACCGGCATATACAGCGGATTCGCGTTCGGCATCGGCATAGAGCGAATAGCCATGCTGAAATATGGGATCAACAATATCAAGCTGCTGTTCGAGTCGGACCTGCGAGTCTTAAACCAGATCGACGACTGAATATAAGGAGGAAATCATGTTAGTACCGTTAAGCTGGCTGAAAGAATATGTGGACATCGGCGTCACGCCGCTTGAGCTGGAAGAGAGACTTTTTTCCTGCGGCTTTGAGGTGGAGGAGAAGCGCGAGGTCGGAAAGGATATATCGAAAGTCGTCGTCGGCCTGGTCACGGAGTGCGCCCCGATTCCCGATACGCATCTTAGCTTGTGCAAGGTGGACGCGGGGGAGCATGGCGTTTTCCAGGTATGCTGCGGCGCGGACAATGTGGCGGCTGGAAAAAAATATCCGCTGGCATTGATCGGGGCGACGGTCTACGCGACAGCAAAGGATCATGTGACAATCGAGGGCGTTACGACCATCAAAAAAGGAAAGATGCGCGGCTACGAATCGCAGGGCATGCTCTGTTCCGGCGCGGAGCTGGGACTGACGGAGGACCTCTATCCCGGCGCGGGCTACAATGGGATACTGGTCCTGCCGGATGATGCGGCGCCGGGGGCGGACGTCAAGCCGATAGCGGGGCTGGACGACTGGGTTTTCGATATCGCGATCACGGCGAACCGTCCGGACTGCCAGAGCATATACGGCATAGCCAGGGAGGTCGCGGCGGCGCTCGGCGTGCCTTGCGGGGAGCCCCGCCTGGATTATACGCCGACCGATGTGGAACGCGAGGGTTTCTCAGTCAAGGTAGAGGCGCCGGACCTATGCCCCAGGTATATCGCGCATTACGTCTATGACGTAAAGATCGGCCAGTCGCCGGCATGGATGCGCCGCAGGCTGGCGTTGACCGGCATCGGGTCCATATCGAACGTGGTCGACATCACGAACTACATATTGAAAGAACTTGGCCAGCCGATGCACGCGTTCGACGGCGCATTCCTCAAGGGGAACGCGATAAATGTCCGCAGGGCGTCTGATGGCGAGACGATTGTTACGCTGGATGGGAAGGAGTTTGAGCTAAACCGCGACAACCTGGTCATCTGCGACGGCGAGAGGCCGGTGGCGTTGGCCGGCATCATGGGAGGGCTGGACTCCGAGATTCGCGACACGACGACGGAGGTCATCTTCGAATCCGCGAAATTCATGCGCGACAATATCCGGAAGACTTCGCGCGCCCTGGGGCAGTCGTCTGATTCATCCGCACTGTACGCGAAGGGCGTCTATGAATATACGACCGTCATGGCGATGAAGCGCGCGCTCCATCTTATAGAAGAGCTAGGCTGCGGCAAGGTAGCGGCCACGCACAAGGAGGTCAGCGCGGGTAATTCCATAGAGCCTGTCGAGATGAGGGCGAGCGTCAAAAAGATAAACGGAGTGCTGGGCATTACCGTGCCTGATGGCGAGATCCTGCGCATCTTATCGAACCTGGGCTTCGCGCCATCTATCGATGGCGATGAGCTGACGCTGCAGATACCGGCGTACCGCGGGGACATGGAAGGATATCAGGACGTGGCGGAAGAAGTCATACGTATGTATGGCTACGACCATGTCACGGCGGCATTCATGCCGACCGCGAGGGTCACAGCCGGAGGGCTTAATCTGCGGCAGCGCACGGAATTAAAAATCAAGCGGGCGTTGTGCGCTCAGGGAGCTTACGAGGGCATACATTATTCGTTCTTTTCGCCTGCGGATCTGGATTTGCTGCGCCTGCCGGAGGACGCGCCGGAGCGGCAGGCCATCCCGCTGCTCAATCCGATCAACATAGATCTGTCGCTGCTGCGCACCACGCTGGCCCCGCAGATGCTGCGCGCCATTGCCAGAAACCAGAAAAAAGGCATACTGGAGGGCCGCATCTTCGAGGTCGGCAACCGCTTTATCGCGAAGAGCCTGCCTCTGGAGGATTATCCGGACGAGCGCGAGACGCTGTGTGCCTGCGTTTTTGGAGAAAACGAGTCGTTTTTTACGATGAAGGGCCTGGCTGAGGCGGTGGCGGGCGCGTTGAACGTCCGGTTCACGTATGAAATGGCGGCAAAGCCGTTCCTGCATCCATACCAGGCGGCTGACGTATATTGCGACGGCGAGCGCGTCGGGTATCTCGGTAAGGTATGCTACGAAATACAGGGAGAGCTGGACATGAGGGCTCAGGCGTTTTTGATGGAGCTGGATCTGCGGGCGCTTTCCAAGTGGTATGGTAGGCAGCAAACATTCACACCTCTGCCGAAGTTCTCCGAAGAAAAACGCGATTTCGCTTTTGTCGCCGACAGGGGAGTCCTCTGCTCGCAGATTGAGGACGCCATAAGGGAGGCTTGCAAGTATGTGACGGACGTGCATCTTTTCGATGTGTACGAGGGCGTCCAGATGGGCCCGGGCAAAAAGAGCATGGCTTTTTCAGTCGTGTTCACGCCTGCGGAGACGGAGTTCACCGGAGAGATGGTAGAGGGCTTCGTGAAGAAAATATTAAAGAACCTGGAGCGCAAACTGGGGGTCACGCTTCGCGCGTGACCCATCAGGGTATCGCGAATCGCGGGAAAAGGCGGATTGGGATGACGATATGGACGTGAAAGAATTTTATTATGAACTGCCTCAGGAATTGATAGCCCAGGATCCCCTGGAGGATCGGGCCGCCTCTCGAATGCTGGTATTAGGAAGGGAGGATGGGGCAATAGTGCATGACGTTTTCCGCAATATAGTCCATTACCTGCGTCCAGGCGACTGCCTCGTGCTGAACAATACCAAGGTAATACCCGCGAGGCTGTATGGCGCGCGTGCCGACACCGGCGGGGCGGTAGAACTGCTGTTATTGAAGCGTAAGTCGGGCGATGTCTGGGAGACGCTCGCAAAGCCCGGGAAAAAGGCCAGGGAGGGCGCAAGGCTGGAATTTGGCGGCGGGATTCTTGCCGGAGAGGTCATAGGCGTCGTGGAGGACGGCAACCGCCTGGTCCGCTTCACGTATGACGGCATTTTCGAGGAGATCCTGGACCGGCTGGGAGAGATGCCGCTGCCGCCCTACATCACGCACGGACTGAAGGACAAGGACCGCTACCAGACGGTATATGCGAGATATGAGGGATCGGCGGCCGCGCCCACGGCGGGCCTGCATTTCACTGCAGAGCTGTTGGATGAGATTCGCGAGATGGGAGTGCGCGTCGCGGAGGTGACGCTGCACGTAGGGCTGGGGACTTTCCGGCCTGTCAGGGCGGCCACGGTGCAGGAGCACCATATGCATTCGGAATACTTCGAGATAGGAGAGGAGGCCGCCGGGCTGATTAACGGCGCGAGGCGCGCGGGCGGCCGCATAGTCGCGGTAGGCACGACCAGCTGTCGCACGCTTGAGTCGGCAGCGGACTCGGATGGAGTCGTGCGTGCCGCCAGCGGGTGGACCGACATTTTCATATATCCCGGATATGTCTTCAAGGCTGTCGACGCGCTGATTACGAACTTCCATCTGCCGGAGTCGACTCTGATAATGCTGGTTTCGGCGTTCGCAGGCAGGGAGAACGTGTTGCGGGCGTATAACGAGGCCGTGAAGGAGAAGTATAGGTTTTTTAGTTTCGGGGATGCTATGTTAATAATTTGACACAAAATCCGCTATTTGTAAAGTAACCGACATTGCCATCACTGACTGGCAAGTTACTATTCACAGCCGGCTCAAACTTCGCAGACTGAATTATGCCGAAAGTACTGAAATGAAGGCATTTTTAAAAATAAAAATGGTATAAGCTCCCCTTATCTGCTATAATAAATTCAGTCAAATTCATCAGCAAAGGAGAGCTTATACCGATGAAGAGCGTAACAGAAATCCAGATAACAGAACTGGTACGTATTTTTATCAGCAAGCTGCCGTAAAACTGGAAAAATCGTTTTCAAATGCCAAAAATAGCTTGAGACTTGGCAATCCGCGGGCTTTCATTCATGGTGGCACCCCGCTTGCGGGGCATGTGCGTTTAGCGCCGGGATTCTTGTCCTAGGTCAGATACGACAGCGCTTCCTTTTCCGACAGGCCATAGTCCTCCGTCAGCGTCGCCGCGATGTCGTCGTTGCTTGCATGGAAACGACGCAGGCTCTTGACGGCAAGCCGAATATGGGCTTCCCTCGCCTCGCGTTCCACGCGTTGCGCGGTCTCGCGTTCCACGCGCTGCGCGGTCTCGCGTTCCACGCGCTGCGCGGTCTCGCGCTCCACGCGTTGCGCGGTCTCGCGCTCCACGCGCTGCGCGGTCTCGCGCTCCACGCGTTGCGCGGTCTCGCGTTTTGCCTCTTCGATTTCCGGCTCGAATAGATCCCTCAATATGTCATACATGTCATTTCTCCTTTTCAGCGTTGCCACGACCTCTTTGTTGGCGTTCATCCCCAGGTCCATGATGGAATCCAGCAAGTCCCGCTCTCGCTTGTCCTCCACCTTGCTCGCGTACAGGATCGCGTCCCGCATGGCCTCCTCGGACACCTTGCCGGTGGCCATCCCGTACCACTTGTGCTTTTCGCGGTCAAGCTCCCTCCCCACGATGATCTGCGTCGGGAACGACAGCGCGCCCTTGACATAGTAGACTCCGCCATATTCCTCCGTGACCTGGAAGCCGAACTCCTGCAGCTCCTTGAACAGCCCTACCGGCTTTGACTCCCGGATGAGGGTCATCGTAATCTCATTGTATGGCCGCCTGTCAGATGCCGTCTCGTAGTTTTGGTACAGGCACGCGTAGGCCTCCACTTTCAGGAGCGTGCTCATGTTGAGCGCGTCCTCCTCGGACTTGTACTCCACGATGTTGTGCTGGCGGAAGATCCTGCCGATTTCGTTATCGATGACGACAGGCCTGTCTTTCTTGATAATCAGCATGTCGATTTCCAGCGGCTTCGTGTTCAGCGTGAAATCCCGGGTGAACTTCAGGTACTCCCAGTAATCTTTTAAATCGATCTCCACCACCGACAATGCGCCCATGTGCCATTGCAGCAGCTTGCCGGCATCGCCCTTCCCCATGCGGCTCCTCCCTGACGCTTCTGTTATCAGATATAAGGATTCCAGGGGAATCCTTGCTAATGAAGAGCATAACAGAAATTATCGATATTGGCAAGGAGTTAATTGACAATTATAAAGGGTCTGTTCTATGGCGTTCAGCGCGAGATTGCCGGCAAGCTGCCGTAAAACTGGAAAGATTGTTTTCATATGCCAAAAGTAGCTTGAACTCTGGCAATTCAGCGGTTTTCAGTGTGCGAAGTATGAGTAAATAAATGCCTGTTTTCTAGCCTGTGTGAGATAATTTATGCATCTGAGTCGTATAAATTTACTGAGCAGATGCATGAAACATTGCCCGAAGCAGAAAGCATGTTGAGCAAGGGGCATAAGTATGATTTCAAAACAAGCGTTTTGTCTACGCTGAATAACATTGCGTTTTTTGATGATAAGCCTGCTGATGGCATGGATTATGTGCAGATTTTAGGTTTGGTTAGTTCTAAGAGAGTTTATAAATGGATTCGGAGGGATTTCCTTAGCGGTCCAGACAACTTCTCTAAATTTAAAGTCTTTGTCCCGTCAGCTACTGGTTCAGGCGCATTAGGCGAGGTGCTTTCGACGCCCCTAATCGGACAGCCCTTAATCGGGCATACCCAAACCTTTATTTCCATTGGTTGCTTTGACAATCAGCAGGATGCAGAAAATTTATTGAAATATATAAAAACAAAATTTGTCCGTGCTATGCTTGGTATACTTAAAGTTACGCAACACAATCCACCCGAAAAGTGGCGTTACGTCCCCCCTCCAAGACTTCACCTCGTCCTCCGATGTCGATTGGTCGAAGTCCATCCACGAAATCGACTTACAACTGTACCACAAGTACGGCTTGGACGACGCTGAGATTGACTTTATCGAAACAGCCGCTGAAAGAATTGCCGCGAGGCGGAGAGCTTTGCCTGCTGATTTTGACGAAAGGCAGGAACTTCTTGGATATCTTGACGAGAAGTATGGAGCATGAAAAGATGGATACGAATGTCCTAATTGGTCATATGGTTTCACCAGAGATGCTTTTGGATATGATTAAGGAGATGGAATAATGCCGGCAATCGATATCAAAACAGCTTCGAAAGTCGTTCCGCAGTGCTACGCCTACACCACTCCAGGCGTTCCCGCTCATGATGGCTGGACGAAGATCGGCTTCACGGAACGTGACGTGGAGACCCGCATTAAAGAGCAGACACATACCGTGGGCGTGAAACACAAGACCTGGTGGTATCTGCGTGCGGAATTCATGACGAAGCCTTATGGCACGTTCACGGACAAGGACTTCCATGCCTACTTAAAAAGGCTTGGGGTCAATCGTGAGCATAGAAGACACCAGCTCGTGATGGAGCAAGAGAAGAAGGCCCAAGAGGCAAAGCGGTCTGGGGCAACGCTGGCGGAGATTGCAAAGATCAACGAGGAGTACGAGGGGAAGCGGCTTGACGCCTATCGTGGCATGGTGGATACCATCGGGTAGAAACTGCGTAGCGAGGAGACCGTGAAAAAGCCGCGGAAACGATTGTGGAAACGGTGGAGACGGAGAGGCTGAACAAGGAAAAGGACTCCATCGAGGGGAGCGTCCGCGACCATTTGCGTGGCTTCTCCCGCACCATACCGGCGTTTCTCATGGCGTATGGGGACGAGGGCACGACACTCGCGAACTTTGACTCCCTCGTCCCGGAGGATGTGTTCTGGGAGGTCACGGTAAACCCACAGAACGGGCAAGGCGTGACGCTAGACCAGTTTCGTATGCTCCGGGATGGTGGCAACTACGTGACCGAGAGTGGCGAGAAGAAGCACTTCAACGGACACCTCTTCGACGAGGTCGTGTTCAACGACGCGGTGCAGGAATTCATGCGGAAACGTGCCGAGCTTGCGAATTATTTTGAGCCTGGACAGAAAGGGGACATCTTCGATTACATCCCGCCGCAGAGAACCAACCAGATTTCTTCGCCAAGCAGGTGTACGGTTGCGCCCCGACCGAGATCATCTACCGCATCTGCCTGCGCTATCTGCTAGGCTTCGCGGACGATGCGACCATCAAAGAGCACAACATCCGCCTCTGCGACACCCTGCCCTATGCGAAGGATGGGACCTTGCAGCAGAAGTTGGAAGAGATCTTCGAGTGAGATATGCCTCCCCTTTTTGGCGGGAGGGCAGGGATGCGCACGCCAAAAGGGGCTTAAGAGGCGGCTTTTCGCCATCGGGCGATGGGGATCGGGAGTCTCGAAGGGGATTTGATAAATAGATATATATTAAATATATCATATAATAAATATTTATGGAAAACTATTTCAAATATTAGATATTTATCTAATGGCAGTTGGCAGTCTGGATGTTCGATATTCAACTGTCGAAAACCCGATGGGATGGATTTTTTGAAAACACTTGACTTAATCTTGAAAATCCTATATATTGAGCGCGACGCCTGAAATATATGGGGATGAGGGCCTTTTTCTCCCTAAGCTTCCAAATATTTCCGAAATCAAGGAGCAAACGAAGGAAAGGAACGAGCATGATGGTGGATTTTGATTCAATGAAAGGCAAAGTAGGCAACCTATACAAGGCAGTATGGAGTGAAGAAAGCCTTGAAATTTTCTCAGGCAAAATAAGAAAAACGGTTTCGGAGAATGGGGGGGGGAGAATCCGACAATTCATATTCTTTCGACGTCGGAGACAATATAGAAAAAGAGCTTGCAGATATTTTTGGAATAAAGAATGAGGAGGACAGGGAGCAGTTTCGGGATAAATACCGCTTTGCCATAAGCGGAGACGGCAACGAGGGGAAAAGGATATTCATATTGCATTCTTCTGCCCTTTGCCATTTGCTGTTTTTTTATTCCGCAACGCCAGATCATCCCATCAGGCTTGCGATACAGGGGAAAGACACGGAATTTACGGATACGGAATTCGAATACAAAAACAGGGTGTTCAAGGGAGGACATGCGTCCAATGTAGACGTGGTCTTGATCTCCAGGGACAAGAAAACGGTTCTGTTTCTGGAATCAAAGTTTTCGGAGTATTACCTGAGCGGCAACGAATCCAAGTTGACGTTTTCCAAAGCCTACCTGGATGAGACAAAATGCAGGTACGCCGCAGAGGTTTACGGGGATTCCGCTCTTATGAGCAAAATGGGGATTACCGTCCAGGAAAATGGGAAAGATGCGGAGCTTCAACCAGGGGAACCCGCCTACCTGTACGGGATCAAGCAAATGGTCTCTCATTATGTTGGGATTAGAAATTTGATAGATTCCGTGAGCGCATCAGACGGTTCCCAGGGCTCCGTGATAGATGACCGCAAGGATGTCCCCAATGCCATCGCAAACGGCGCAAATGTCTATCTAGGGGAGATCCTGTTTGACCGTGGGATCGAAACATTGGAAAATAATTCTGGAAAGCCTTGCTTTACGGCGTATGAAGCCATGTACCGGGAGCTCGCGAATGGGTTGAACGCATGTATCGAAAAAAGCACGTCGCGTGGTCGCTTCCATGTCATTGGCGACTTGTTCCAGTATTCCAAACTGGAGGATTGCGAGTTTGTCAACGAGAGGATCCGGACATTCTATTTTGGGAAGTAACCATATTGCCGAAACCGGACTGTCCTTTTCCGCCACGCTTGGAAACAAGCGATATTTGCCTTCCGATAGGGAGGCCGTCAGGCGAAGACCACGCCACCACTCAGGCTCTTGAGGGCGTGACCAGCCGGTGCTGCCGGTGACCCAGACAAGGAAGAGTCTCTTGATGCAATTTTCCAGATGGATTCGGAAGACGATTAGGATGTGACGCTTGGGTTTAAAAACGGGGAGTATCCCAAAGTTTGTGTAAACCTCCATTCTGGTGTAAGATAATCTCATCA
>CAYVFF010000006.1:0-90502 GCA_964450965.1 uncultured Eubacterium sp.
AAGTTTGTGATAATTTTTGTTAATTTACCTATTGACAAAGGTCATTACATATCAGAGTCAGGATACCCACCAAAGCCAATCCAATAAGAATTTAACGTAACAGTCCCGGACTCCACAGAGCTGATAGTTGGCTGAGTATAGTCTACTTGGGCCTGTGTGTAAAATTTGGAACTGGAATCACCGAGGTCGGAAACATAACCAGACCAATTATAGAAAGATTGAGATGTTGCCCCTGTTGTAGGAGCATTCGGTTCAGGGATGACAGGTTGAACAGAAACCGAAATTTCAGGTTCTGGAGTGCCAGTATAATTCTCCATCAGGGAAAGCCACTCCAAGTAGTCTCTATTGAATTCACCAGACAATTCCATGGTTGATTTTGGAGGCTTTGGAAAACAGTAACGGGTCAAATTTTCATTTTCAAAAACCTCCTTATATAGTTTTTAAGTAATTATATCACTAAACGCGGGGACTTGCACCATATTAACAAGAAATTAGATAGGATAGAATTCTGACAAAATCATCTTCATCAAAGTTGTATCCATATACCGCAAAACCTAGCCCTTTGTGAACAAACTCGGCATAATATCCACTTTGTCCGCTACTGTCAGAGTGGAATATTTTCACATCTTCCCCTGAAATCGTGGAAGCTAAAGGAGAACTACCATCAGCAAACAGGTTCATGTCGTTTATGGGAGACCCGCCTTTGATGATTTCTATGCTTACTTTTTCGCCACTGGTAGGATTGACCCAGATGAAATTATGTCCCGCCAAATCTCTCCCGTCACTGAATTTGAAAATGCCATAAGAATCGGTGTTCTTCTCAATCATATCAGGAAAGACACTTGAAATATCAAATTTGATTCCATAATAATCAAATAGTTCGTCTCTTGTATATTCGCAATAGTTATCAGGCCCCAGACTAAAGAATCCTGTTTGGATAATTTCTGAAGCGACCTCATTTACAATAATTTCCGTATCTCCTGTGTTTGTTGGAAGCAAATCAGCGCCATCCTCCGAACTTTTCATGCCGGTATAAAACGTGTTTTTCTTCTTTGCAGAGGAAGGAGAACTCTGAGTAACGAATGAGCCACCAACGGAATCGCCAGTCTGACCCGGCGTATTTCCTTTAATGGGAACTTCAGACTGCCGAAAAAAACCGGATTGCCAAATTTTAACACCAAGCAACACAAAAAGACACAGGCTGCACACAGAAATTACTGAACGAAAGACATTCTTTCTCTTTTTCCTTTGCTCGGCGATATGCTGTTCTCTGCTTTCCAACAGACTATTAAACATTTCATTGCTATTCTTCATAAACAAATCCCTCTTCTTCAAGTTTTGACTTTAAGGACTGCTTTGCTTGATATAGAAGGTTTCTCACATGACGTTTGTTTTTCTTTAAGACGTTTGCCACTCCTGTTACGGCTTTATTATAGCATTTCACTTGGGATAATCAAGTCTTGAATTTAGTGTAAATTAACTCAAACTTCGCAGACTGAATTATGCCGAAAGTCCTTGAATTAAGGCATTTTAAAAATAAAAATGGTATAAGCACTCCTTATCTGCCATAATGAAATCAACCTAAATCATCAGCAAAGGAGAGCTTATACCGATGAAGAGCATAACAGAAATTTTCGATAATGGCAAGGAGTTACTTGACAATATTTCATATTTTGTTGAAAAATATATTGGCGCACCCCTTTTGAGGAAATGCAACATTACCAAAATCGTTGACAGATTCACAGAAAACGCTGTCTACGAATAGGCGGACCATCCGCTTATGCGGCTGATAGGCACGGCCAGGGAATCAAAATTCCTTGAGAAATGTGTAAGCGCCAAACAGCTGCTGACGGACATGATCCTTGCAGGATTTACGGAGGCAAGCCCGTACCGCATGTTTGAGACGGGCAGCTTCCTCCGCAATTACAAAAAAGGACACCTTCTACCGCTTCGACCTGCTGGAAAAGGCGAACTATGAGCGGCTCCAGCTGGAAATGGCCGCCAACTTGATCCACGACATGGAATCGCAGACCGACGGAAGGCATAAATGCGCCCTTATCTTTGACGATTCGCTGTATGCCCGCACCGGCGGGAAGGGGACGGAGCTTTGCGGCAGGGTGTATGACCACAACGACCACAAGCTGCGCCTCGGCTACCGCATGATGACCGGCGGATGGACGAACGGGGAGGCTTTCATCCCCTTCTCCCAGACGCTCCTCACCACCCGGGACGAATCCCTCATGGCCGACCCCGACAGCCTGGCTGACCGGCGCACCATACGCGGCAGGCGCAGGGCAGCCGCGAAGGAAAAGGGGACGGATACCGTATGCCGCATGGTTGCGGAGGCCAGACGTATGGGGATCCCATTTGATTTTGTGCTGTTTGACACCTGGTTTTCCAATCCCGTCCAGCCCATCGAGCTGAAGGGCACGGGGGATGACACGATTGCAATGATCAAGAAGAACGGCACAAAATACGGCTGGACAAACCCCGAAACCGGGAAAACGGAAAAGCCGAATGTGAAGGAAATCTATTCCCGCAACAAAAAGAGGCGGGGGAAGTCCAGATACCTGCTTTCCGTGGAAGCCGCCGTCACGGACGGCAATGGGAACGCAATCCCTGCAAAACTGGTGTACGCACGGAATCACAGCGCGTGTCAGGGCTCTCCGAGCCCTGACGTTAACCGCAGGGACCGGGTATGCTTCGTATGCACGGACATCTCCCTGTCCGAAAAAGAGATTCTGGAGGCGTACTCCCTGCGCTGGAATACCGAGGTCTACTTCAAGCTTGCAAAAAGCTACCTGAAACTGCGGACGGAATGCCACAGCACGAGCTATGATGCAATCACCTCCCATATGGTAGTCGTGGCAATACGGTATATGATACTTTCTGAAATACGTTTCAGGAACAGCGACAGCCGCAGCATCGAGGATCTGTTCTATGGCGTTCAGCGCGAGATTGTCAACGAGCTGGCTGACTGCGCGATTGTGCTTATGATAGACGCCCTGCTTGACAGCGTAAGGGAATACTACCATGCATCGGGGGCCCAGATAACAGAACTGGTTTGTATTTTTATCAGCAAGCTGCCGGAAAACTGGAAAAATCGTTTTCAAATGCCAAAAGTAGCTTGAACTCTGGCAATTCAGCGGTTTTCAGTGTGCGAAGTATGAGATATAATTTAGGCTATCTTGCGCTAGGACGCGCTTCTGATTACGGTTGTGGATTTATATTTCCATCCGCCCCGGTTGTAGACAGGTATGCGCTCAGAAATCATGTGAAAAAACAATGTCAAGATCCGGTAGAAGTAGTACATCGAGAAGTTAAGCTACGTGTTCTAAAGGGTCGGAGTAAAGATGGTTTCATTTTTGAACTTCAGAGATGTTGATACACGTGAAAGGGCACTGCATATCTATACGCCAGAGGGAATCCATGGATAAGTATTTGAAAGCAGAATCATAATCAAGATTTGCCATTTTTTGGCTTTTCAACGTTTATAGCGGGTTTTCATAGTAAAGCCTAACAAAATAAGGAAATTTTCTAAAACCCCTTGCGCCGATGCAAGATTCGTGCTAACATTAGATTCCGTAAGTCGGGAAAATCAGAGACTCCCTCGTCCCGGGATATTCATTTATCCCGGGGCTTTTTGTATGCACATGCCCGCGAAAGGAAATATGCCGCCATGCGGCACGCGGGCCGCGCCATGAATGAAAGCCCGCGGATTGCTCCGCTGCTGCGCAGCTCTCGCAATCCTACCCCGTATTCGCAATCCAGGCAAGGCTCATACGGGTTAGCGTCGCCTGACCGCGCTTTCAAACGTAAACCCAGAAAGGAGATCGGAACATGTACAGAGACGTGACCATAGACCAGATTGGCGAGGCCGACATCGGCAGGGAGGTGCGCGCCGCGGGCTGGATAGAGAATATCCGCGACCATGGCGGCGTGTCTTTCCTCGATCTGCGCGATATGTACGGAGTGCTGCAGGTCGTCCTGCGCGATGACTCTCTGCTGAAGGGCCTGGGCAGGGAGGATTGCGTGTCGATTCGCGGGATTATAGAGAAAAGGGATGAGGAGACTTACAATCCGAAGATTATTTCCGGAACCATCGAGCTGGAGGCAAAGGAGATCGAGATTCTCGGCAAGGTGCGCAAGCCCCTGCCATTTGAGATCATAACCTCCAGGGAGGTGCGCGAGGACGTGCGGCTTCAATACCGCTATCTCGATCTGCGCAACGCCAAGGTGCGGGATAACATGATATTCCGGTCGCGGGTGATCGCCTTTTTGCGCCAGAAGATG
Source organism: uncultured Eubacterium sp. (assembly GCA_964450965.1). Classification (GTDB taxonomy): domain Bacteria; phylum Bacillota; class Clostridia; order Lachnospirales; family Lachnospiraceae; genus W0P33-017. The sequence goes on from CAYVFF010000006.1 coordinate 4,294, forward strand.
ACGGAGATGGGCTTTCTGGAAATACAGACTCCGATATTGTGTGCGTCGTCCCCGGAGGGAGCCAGGGATTATATAGTGCCCAGCCGCAAGTTCAAGGGAAAATTCTACGCCCTCCCCCAGGCGCCGCAGCAATACAAGCAGCTGCTCATGGTGTCTGGCTTTGACAAATATTTCCAGATCGCGCCATGCTTTCGCGACGAGGACGCCAGGGCGGACCGCTCCCCGGGGGAGTTTTACCAGCTGGATTTCGAGATGAGCTTTGCCACGCAGGAGGACGTGTTCCGGGTCGGGGAGGAGGTGCTGACAGCGGTGTTCGAGAAGTTCGCCCCGGCAGGTTCCGCGGTGACGAGTGCCCCGTATCCCGTCATAAGCTATAAACAGGCGATGCTCGAATACGGCACTGATAAGCCGGATCTGCGCAATCCGCTGCGGATTATCGACCTGAGTGAATTTTTCCAGCGGTGTAGTTTCAAGCCGTTCCATGGCAAGACGGTGCGGGCCATCAAGGTGCATTCCGAGATGTCCAAGGGATTCCACGAAAAGCTGCTGAAGTTCGCGACGGATCTCGGCCTCGGCGGCTTAGGCTATCTGGAGGTGCAGGAAAATGGCGCATACAAAGGGCCTATAGATAAATTTATACCTGACGGCATGAAGGATGAGCTGCGCGGGCTGGCCGGCCTGGAGCATGGGGATACGATATTTTTCATCGCTGACCGCGAGGCCAGGGCGGCAGCGTATGCCGGGGCTATCCGAAACGAGCTGGGAGATAAATTAGGCTTGATAGAAAAGAACGCGTATAGGTTCTGCTATGTCGATGATTTCCCCATGTTCGAGCGCGATCCGGAGACGAAAAAGATAGGTTTCACGCACAACCCGTTTTCCATGCCGCAAGGCGGCATGGAGGCCTTGCAAAGCCAGGATCCGCTGGATGTGCTGGCATATCAGTACGACGTGGTCTGCAACGGCGTGGAGCTATCGTCCGGCGCGGTCCGGAACCATGATTTGGATATCATGGTCAAGGCGTTCGAGATAGCGGGCTATGACGAGTCGGAGCTAAGGCAGAAGTTCGGGGCGCTCTATAATGCGTTTCAATATGGCGCGCCGCCGCACGCCGGGATGGCGCCGGGCGTGGACCGCATGATTATGCTGCTCCGTAACGAGGAGAATATACGCGAGGTTATACCGTTTCCGATGAACGGAAACGCGCAGGATCTGATGTGCGGGGCTCCGAACGTCGTCACCGAGCAGCAGCTGCGCGAGGTACATATCAAAGTCAGGGATTAGATATTCCGCGCGGACTCCGCCACGAAAAACAACAAAGACATAGAAGGGAGCAGAGTACGCCATGGCAAACGCGATAAGCGATGAGACCATCGAATATGTAGGCATCCTCGCGAAGCTGGAGCTTTCGGACGGGGAAAAGGAACAGGCAAAAAAAGATATGGGCGAGATGCTGGATTACATCGATCGCCTGAATGAGCTGGACACATCGGGAGTCGAGCCGATGACGCACGTCTTTCCGGTAAGCAACGTCTTTCGCGAGGACGAGGTCACGAACGGCGACGGCAGCGCGGACGCGCTCGCGAACGCGCCGGTCCTGCGCGGCGGCGGCTTTGAGGTGCCAAAGACGATTTTATCATGATTATGTAAGGAGGTCCGCCGATGTCTCTAATGGGCATGACAGCCCTCGAACTGGGGCAAAAGATAAAAAACAGGGAGGCGACCGCGGTCGACGCTGCCCGCGAGGCGCTGGCCGCTATAAGCCGTCTGGAGGAGAGGATACACGGTTTTGTGACCGTTGACGAGGAGGGCGCGATCGGCCGAGCGGAGCTCGTCCAGAGCCGGATAGATGCCGGCGAATTGAACTCGCCCCTCGCGGGAGTGCCGGTCGCCATAAAGGACAATCTGTGCACGAAGGGCATGAAGACCACATGCTGTTCTAAGATTTTGTACAATTTTGTACCGGCATATACGGCGGAGGCAGTCCTGAATTTAGAGAGAGCCGGCGCCGTCGTCATAGGAAAGACCAACATGGACGAGTTCGCGATGGGCAGCACGACCGAGACTTCCGCTTTCGGCGCGACGCGCAACCCCTGGAATACGGATCATGTCCCGGGCGGCTCGTCCGGTGGCAGCTGCGCGGCTGTGGCTGCCGAGGAGTGTTCATTCGCGTTAGGCTCCGATACAGGGGGGTCCATCAGGCAGCCATGTTCTTTTTGCGGAGTCGTCGGCATCAAGCCGACTTATGGGACGGTCTCGCGCTACGGCCTTGTCGCATATGGATCATCGCTTGACCAGATAGGCCCTATCGCGAAGGACGTATCCGACTGCGCCGCCATACTCGAAGCCATAACGTCGCACGATTCCAAGGATTCAACGTCCATCAGGCGCGACGACACGCATTTTACGGATGCGCTAAAGGATGACGTAAAGGGCATGCGCATAGGCGTGCCCCGCGATTATTTTGGCGAGGGCCTGGATCCCGAAGTCGGGGACGCGGTCCTCTCGGCGATTCGCGAGCTGGAGAAAAAGGGGGCAGTCGTGGAAGAATTCGACCTGGGGCTGGTCGATTACGCGATTCCCGCGTACTATGTCATAGCCTGCGCGGAGGCCAGCAGCAACCTGGCGCGTTTTGACGGCGTGAAATACGGCTATCGCTCCGATAGCTATGACGGGCTTCACCAGATGTATAAGAAGAGCCGCTCGGAGGGCTTCGGCCCGGAGGTAAAGCGCCGCATAATGCTGGGTTCTTTCGTCTTAAGTTCCGGATATTATGACGCCTATTATCTAAAGGCGCTGCGCGTCAAGGCATTGATAAAGCGCGCATTTGACGAGGCTTTCGCAAAGTATGACGTGATAGCGGGTCCTGCGTCCCCGGCCACCGCGCCGAGGATTGGCGAATCGCTCTCGGATCCGCTGCGCATGTACCTGGGCGATATATATACGATCTCCGTCAACCTGGCCGGACTCCCGGCCATATGCGTTCCCTGCGGCAGGGATAGCGGCGGCCTGCCTATAGGATTGCAGATCATCGGGGATTGTTTTCAGGAGAAGAAGGTCATTCGCGCCGCATATGCTTTCGAGCGGACAGCGGGATACGCGCACAGCCCTATCGCGGGGAGTGACGGAAAGGAGGCGCGGCAATGAGCAGGGAATATGAGACGGTCATCGGCCTGGAAGTGCATGTGGAGCTGGCGACTAAGACCAAAATCTTCTGCGGATGCCCCACGGCGTTCGGCGGCGCGCCAAATACGCATACATGCCCGGTGTGTACCGGCATGCCGGGTTCGCTGCCGGTGCTGAATAAAAAGGTCGTCGAATACGCCGTCGCCGTCGGCCTCGCGACTAAGTGCGAGATAAACCGTAATTGCAAATTCGACAGGAAAAATTATTTTTATCCCGACAATCCGCAGAACTACCAGATCTCCCAGCTCTATGAGCCGATCTGCAGGAACGGCCGCGTCGAGATAGAGACTGAGTCCGGCGGGAAAAAATCAATCGGCATCCACGAGATCCACATGGAGGAGGATGCCGGAAAGCTCGTGCATGACGAGTGGGACGATGTGTCAGTCGTCGACTTCAACCGCTCCGGAGTGCCGCTGATAGAGATCGTGTCCGAGCCGGACATGCGCTCTGCGGACGAGGTCATCGCATACCTGGAAAAATTGCGCCTGATCATCCAATACCTGGGCGCGTCTGACTGCAAGCTGAACGAGGGTTCCATGCGCGCCGACGTGAACCTGTCAGTGCGCGAGCGGGGCGCAAGCGAATATGGCACTCGTACCGAGATGAAGAACCTGAATAGTTTCAGGGCGATTGCCCATGCCATAGAGGGGGAGAGGGACCGGCAGATCGACATCATCGAATCCGGCGGGAAGGTGGTCCAGGAGACGCGCCGATGGGATGATGCCGGGGAGAGTTCGTATGCCATGCGTTCAAAGGAGGATGCCAAGGACTACCGCTATTTTCCGGAGCCGGATCTGGTACCGGTAGTGATTTCCGACGAATGGCTGGAGGAAATCCGCTCCAGGCAGCCGGAATTCCGCACGGAAAAGCTCGCTCGTTACGAGAGGGAATACGGCATCCCGCGCTACGACGCGGAGATTATCACTGGTTCCAAGCATCTCGCGGATTTATTCGAGGAGACGTCGCGCCTCTGCGGCAAGCCGAAAAAGGTGTCAAACTGGCTCATGGTGGAGACCATGCGCCTGCTAAAGGAGAGGCAGATGGAGCCGGAGGAAATCCGCTTTTCGCCGGAACATCTCGCGGCGCTGATAGGGCTCGCGGAATCGGGCACAGTCAACAGCACGGTGGCGAAGGAAGTATTTGAGAAAATGTTCGAGGAGGATGTGGATCCCGAGGCTTATGTGGAGGAGCATGGCCTGAAGATGGTAAACGACGAGGGGGCGCTGCGCGAGGCGATAGAGCGGGTCATCAGCGAAAATCCGCAATCCGTCAATGATTACCGGGGCGGAAAGGAAAAGGCCATAGGCTTTCTGGTGGGCCAGACCATGAAGGCCATGAAGGGCAAGGCGGATCCCGCTATGGCGAACCGGATATTGAAGGAGCTGCTGCAATAAAAGATTTTTGGTTGTGTTTCCTTGTTTTTCCATATATAATGGGAATCGGGTGAATGAGATGAGGCATATTTTTATCGTAAACCCCTATGCGGGGAACATGACTTTCGCTAACAATATGCGCCAGCAGCTGGAGCAGATCAAGGATTTTGAATTTTTCTTATTCAATTCGCGCTATACCGGCAATGAGGCGGAGCTCGCAAAAAAGGTCCTGGGTTTTTTCCCGGACGAGCGGCTGCGCATCTATGCTTGCGGCGGCTCGGGCACGATGCGCAACGTGCTGGAGGGCGTCGGCGAGAATCCAAACGTCGAGCTGGCCTTTTACCCTTGCGGAATTGCCAATGATTTTCTAAAGGTGTTCAAGCAGGCGGACAGGGAGCGCTTCTACGACATACACGAGCTGATCCATGGCGAGACCATATCTGTGGATTCCATCCTGACAAACCATGGACGCGCCCTCAACACTTTTTCCTGCGGAATGGATGCCGAGGTCATGCGCTTTATCGCGAAACAGCATCCGGTGCGCACGTTCGGCCTGCATATGCCTTACGGCGCTTTCGTTCTCCGCGCGCTGCTCGGCCTGAAAAAGATGGACATGAAGATTCGTGCGGACGGAGTGCTGATGGACGGATGCTATGACGAGATATGCCTCGGCAACGGGTGCGTGCTGGGCGGTTCGCTGTGCATGCCGGAGGGCTTCGTGCCGAACGACGGCTTTGCCGGCGTCGTGATGGTACCGGCGCGGGGGCGCATCGCTTTCTCGCGCATCCTGGCCAACCTGACCAGCCAGAACGCCGGCTATGTCAAAAAGCATGCCATCGTAGTCAAAGCCAGGAAGGTGAAGCTTTCCCGGGCGGATCGCTCCGAGATTGTCGCGAACCTGGATGGAGAGACAGTGGCCGCGCCCGGAGAGTGGACAGTCGAGATGCGTCCGGCGAGCGTGCGGTTCGTCGTTCCGAGAGGGGTGAGGCTTCCATGAAGGACTTTCGCAGAGAGCGGAAAATGGTCTGGTACATTGTCTTGGTGGAATGCGTGGTCATACTTTTTACCATCCGCGCGGCCTACGGGACTCCGCTGTGGCGCCTCCTGGCGGATATCGGCGTATGCCTTGCCGGGCTTGCAGTGACGCGCATCCTGGCGGTCATGCCCGGTGAAAAATGTTCGGATTTCCTGTATGGCGCGATTACTTTGTCTTTCGGCATGGCGGTCTGTATCTGCTATTCGCTGGAGAGCGGATCTGACCGGATGCTGCCGATGTGCATGTTCTTCGCGCTGGCGGAAAGCATGATTTTTAAGAACGTCTCGCTGCATATTTTCGTGACGGCGATGAATATTTTCGTCTGCGTCATCTCCACGATTCTGAGCAGCCTGGGGCTCATGGATCATGCTTTCGGGCAGATTGAATTTATGTTCGTCCTGCTGGTCATGGTGGTGTTAAGCGCGGTGCTGATGTTCACGCTCTCGCGCGACCTGTTTCTGGACCGGGTGGCGCGGGAAGATGAGAAGAGCCTGGATGATCTGCTGCAGCTCGTGGAAATGAAGTGCGAGGAGGCCACGGCGGCGGCGGAGGCCAAGAGCAGCTTCCTTGCCAACATGTCACACGAGATCCGCACGCCGATAAACGCGGTGCTGGGCATGAACGAGATGATCCTGCGCGAGAATGAGGACGAGGTGATCCGGGGATATGCGCAGAACATCCAGAGCGCGGGGCAGACGCTGCTGTCGCTGATCAACGATATTCTGGACATCTCGAAAATCGAATCGGGCAAGATGGAACTGGTCCCGGAAAAATACCAGCTCAACGAGCTTTTATACGATATACTGCTTGTGATACAGCCCAGGATGGAGAAAAAGGGGCTGCGGCTAGTGCTGGATATCGACGAGAAGATTCCGAACGACCTTTTCGGAGACGAGGTGCGCATCCGCCAGATTATCACGAATATACTGACGAACGCCGTGAAATACACGGAGGAGGGCAGCGTGACGCTGAGGGTCGCGATGAAGAAGATGGACGAGGACCACATCATGCTCCACGTGTCCGTGGCGGATACCGGCATCGGCATCAAGGAGACCAAGGAGGTATTGTTCGCGTCGTTCCAGCGCGGCGGCGATCTGCGCGCCCACCATATAGAGGGCACCGGGCTGGGCCTTTCGATCACGCAGCAGCTGCTGGAGATGATGGGCAGCGACCTGCAGATGGAGAGTAAATATGGAAAAGGGTCCACGTTCAGTTTCGACCTGCTGCAGAAGACAATGGGCACTGAGCCGATGGGCAATCTGGACGACCTGTATCAAAAGCGCCTCGCGCAGGAGCAGAAATACCGCGAGAGCTTTACCGCGCCGGATGCGCGCGTGCTGGTCGTAGACGACAACGTCATGAACCAGACAGTGGTAAAATCTCTGCTCAAGAAGACCCAGGTGCAGATCGACTCGGCTAACGACGGCGCCGCCTGTCTGGAAAAATGCAAGCTGAAGCATTACGATCTGATATTGATGGATCATCTGATGCCGAACATGGACGGCATCGAGGCGTTCCACGCGCTGAGGGCTGACAAGGACGGCCCTAACGCGACGACTCCGGTGATCGTGCTCACGGCGAACGCGGTGGCGGGCATGAAGCAGCAATACATGGACGAGGGCTTTAACGGGTTTTTGTCAAAGCCGATTCAGGCGCAGCTGCTGGAAGAGACGCTGCGCCATTATCTGCCCGGGGAACTGGTGACGCTCACCGAGCGCAAGATCGAGGAGGACGCCGAGGAGGAGCGGCGCAGGGATATCTTGCAGAACGCCGCCGACCGGCGCGGCCTGACGGACCTGGCGCTGGACGACGCCCTGCAATATTCTTCGGGAACGATAGCGGACGTGCTGGACAATATCAAGAGCTACTTATCAGAGTCCGGGCCTGGCCGCGACAGGATAAGAAGGGAATACGATACTGAGAATTGGAACGATTTCAAGATCCACGTGCATGCCCTAAAGAGCACGTCCGGCGTCATCGGCGCGGTCCACATGTCGTATTCCGCGAAGCGGATGGAAGAGGCGGCGGCCTCCGGAGACCTGGACTATATCCGCGCGAATTTCGATACGTTGGTGCGCGAGCATGAGCAGCTCTGCGCGGACCTGGGCCGCGTCATGGCCGATCCGTCGGTGCAGGCCATGATGCCGGAGGCGGAGGCGACCGAACAGGAGCCGTCGGCCTATGTCGCGGAGGCGGAGGAGATATTGCGGGGAGTGAAGGAATACGATGTGGATTTCGAACGCCTGCGTGAGTTCTGCAACCGCTATCCGGCTGGAACGCCGCTGAAAGAAGAGCGCCAGAAGCTCTCCAGGGCGTCGGAGGATTTTGATTACGACGAGATAGAGCGGATCCTCGAGCAGGTCGTCATAACTGTTAAAAACCGCCTGCAAACTGCGCGATAAATGCGGGGAAAATCAGATGGACAGCCAGAACGAAAAAGAATTTATGGAAGAACATGACGTCTTGGTGACCAGGCGCATACACAAGGTGGTTGCGCCGGTGCTGCTGCTTGCGCCCCTGCTGTGGCTCTTGACACGCATGGGCCTGTTCGAGATCGATTCGTCGTTTTTGTGGTTTATTTTTATCTATTGCATCGCGGCATGGTTTTTGGTGGAGCTGCTGCTGCGCGCCGAAAAGTACCAGGTTGCGAAATATCTGCAGCTTATATATCTGGAGCTCTTAGTGGCGGCATCGTCTTCCAACCCGCACATGGGCGTCTATATCTCGTATTTCGCGATTCCGCTCATATCCTGTATGTATATGGACTGGGTGCTGACGCTTGTCATGTCCGGCGTGGGATATGTGGCTATGATAGGTTTCCTGTGGCCGCGGGCGGAGGCATTCGTGGAGCAGGGGCTGACGAATATCGAGTCGGCGCCGCGATTTTGGATGAAATTTTCCGCAGGATATACGGTGGAATATTTTTTCATGACGGTTTTCGCCATAACGGTCGTGCGCCACGGCAGGGACATCAGGCAGCATTATTTCGAGAGCCAGAAGGAAAAGCTCTCCGCCGAGGCCGCGAACCATGCCAAGAGCAGTTTCCTCGCCAACATGTCTCACGAGATCCGCACGCCGATAAACGCGATCATCGGCATGGACGAGATGATCCTGAGGGAGAGCCGCGAGCGCAGGATATTGCGCTATGCGGGGAATATCAAAAACGCGAGCAAGAGCCTGCTGTCGTTAATAAACGATATTTTGGATTTTTCCAAGGCGGAATCAGGGAAGATGGAGATCGTCGAGGCGAACTATCAGGTGAGTTCCATGTTAAACGACCTCGTGAACATGATACAGCCGAGGGCGTCGGATAAAGGCCTGGAGCTGAAACTCGATATCGATGAGCAGATTCCGAACGAATTGTACGGCGACGAGGTGCGCATCAGGCAGATCATCACTAATCTGCTCACCAACGCGGTGAAATATACGCGCGAGGGCTCGGTGACGCTGAAGGTCCGCTGCACAAAGCTCGGCAAAGGCGATACGGTGCGCCTGGACATCGCCGTGGTGGATACCGGCATCGGCATAAAGAAGGAAGACCAGGAGAAACTGTTCTCCACATTCCAGCGCGTGGATCTGCAGATTAACCGTGGCATCGAGGGCACGGGGCTGGGGCTGGCCCTCTCAAAGCAGCTGCTGGAGCTGATGGGTTCCAAGCTGCTCTTAGACAGCGAATACGGGCGCGGCAGCGCGTTTTTCTTCGGACTGGTGCAAAAGGTCGTCGACCCGTCGCCAATAGGGGATTATACCGCGGTCTATGAGCGCACGCTGCGCGACGCGGCGCATTATCAGGAGAGCTTCCAGGCCCCGGACGCGCGGATACTGGTCGTAGACGATACGCATATGAACCTGGAGGTGTGCAAGGGACTCCTGAAGAAGACGAAGATCCAGGTGGATACGGCGGACAGCGGCATCGAGTGCCTGAACATGATCATGAAAAAAGAGTACCATATGATTTTTCTGGATCACAAAATGCCAAACATGGACGGCGTGCAATGCCTGGAACGCATGCGCGAGATGAAGGACAATCCGAACGTGAATACCAAGGTCATCGCCCTGACCGCGAACGCGGTGAGCGGAGCCAGGGAGTTCTATATCTCGCACGGTTTCGACGACTATCTCGCGAAGCCGATCCAGGGCGAAAAGCTAGAGCAGCTGCTCTGCCAGTACCTGCCCCCGCAGTTTCTGCAGGTTCCGGATACGGAGAGCGTCGACTACCTGGATGAGCTGTGCATCCCGGCTATCGACGGCATCGTGGCGGACGACGCGCTGCGCTATGCGGGAGGCGACGAGGAAGAGTATCTGCACAACCTGAGGATGTATCTGGACGAGGCCGATGAGAAAAAGGAGCAGCTGGAGCGGTTCATGAGCGAGGGGGATCTGGAGAATTACCAGATCGTGGCACACGCCGTGAAGAGCACCTCGAAGCTGATCGGCGCGAACGATCTCTCGGAAATGGCGCGGATGATGGAGGAGGCCGCCGCCGCCCATGACATCGGGGTGGTTCGTTCAGGCCACGAGGAGTTTATGCGGCGGTTTAGCTATCAGTGCGCCTGTATCGAGGATACGGTCGCGGCGCTTGGCGTTGACGAAGGCGGGCAAGAGCTGCGGGCGGCATCGCCGGAGGAGCTGCGTGATCTATGCCATAGGATGGAGGAGAGCCTGGCGGGGTTCGATATCGAGAAAATCAACGAGGATATCGGGAGGCTGCAGACGATGGATATCTTGAAGGACGCCAAGGAAAGGTTGCGCGAGGCTGCCGATAACTTTGATTATGACGGGATACGGCAGCAGGTAGAGGAGCTTGAGGGAATGCTGCGATAAAATGCGCGGCAGCGTGGGCTGCGAATGCAAGGCGGGGTGGCTGTGAACAGAACAATATGTTGACAGTGCGTGCCGGAAAAACTAAAATATAGATATCGGAGGGCTGCGGATAGTTACAGTTTCGAAGCAGCGTGAAAAGAGGTATCTTATGAGAAGGAAAAGTTTTCTGGCAATAGCTGCGGCACTCATCGTCAGCGCCGCTCTTCCAGCGCCAGTTTATGCGACGGTGGCGGACGGGACTGCGGATACCGGCGCGGAATCAGGCGAGGGCGGGGAAGATGGCGAATTAGAGGAGGGCGAGCAGACCACGGTGATTGAGCCCGGGGCGGACGGCTCCTCCGGCGGTTCTTCTTCGAATTCCAGTGGCGGCGGTTCCGGCGCCGGCAGTTCAGGGAGCGGCGGCAGCTCCGGCAGCGGATCATCGGGCAGCGGATCATCGGGCGCCGGCGCGTCCGTGGCAAAATCGTCCGATAGCAGCCTGGCACGGTTCGCGATCTCGCCAGGCACGCTCAGCCCCGCTTTCGCGCCGGGTACTTTCGAATACACTGCTTCGGTAGACGCGGATGTGACGCGGGTTTCGGTCGCGGCGGAGCCTAACAGCGAAAAGGCGGTGATAGCGTCGGTTACCGGCGCCAAGACGATCTCTCCCGGAATGAATAATATAAAGGTGGTGGTCGAGGCGGAGGACGGTTCTACCAGCACCTATACGATCGCGCTCACATGCGGCAGCGGGCAGCAGCCTTCCGCGAATTCCCCGGATCCCGCGGACGCCGATTCCGATACCGGCGGCGGTTCCGGCGGCGCCGGATCCGGAACAGATACGGACCCGGACACCGGCGCGGAGAATGGCGCCGGCACGGATAGTGGCGAACCGGATGGCGAGGGCAGCGCCGTCACGGGCCAGGTATCCCCGGAAGGCGGGGATGATTCAGAACCTGACGGGACAGACTCCGGGGTCGAGTTCGACAGCAACGGATATCTGATTTATGAAGGGGAGTCCTACTTGCCGTCATCTATGATGCCCGAGGGCGACTATGTGTCTCTAGACAAGTATAACAAGCTCTACGAGGAGGCCGAGGCCGCGAAAAGCTCCAGGACCCGCCTGATAGTGGTTTTCACGATTGTGCTGGTGATTTTGCTGATCGTGATTTTGAGCCTGGCGCAGAAACTGCGCGCGGCTGGACGGGAGGAGCCTGTCGTCGCCAGAGAGCCTAATCCCGGCGGCGGCGCGAAGAAGAGTACGTCCGCAAAGAGTCCGGAGCGGAATCCGCCGCGCAATGCGGCGCGCGCGTCAAACGCGTCGAATCAGAAAGCTCCCGACACGGCCATGATACCAGGCGTAAAGATGCCGGAGGAGATGCGGATGGAGGCGAAGCGCACTGCTGCCGGCCTGGCGGCGAATGCGTCTAATGCGGCGCAGTCGTCGAGGACTCAGGCCCAGCCGTCGAACCAGAGGCCGGGGAGGGCCGGCGCGCAGTCTGGAGCCCAGCAGAAGCCGGCCAGGAACCAGGCTCATGCCGGGGCGGCGTCGCAGCCATCCAAGACATCCGCCAAGGGCCGGCCAAACGCGGACCCGTCCGGGGATCTGGAGATTATGGATTTGAACGACATGTAATTTTGAAATAGGAAGGTAATATTTTATGGAAAGACCCTATACAGCCAAGGCAAAAAAGGCATTGGCCCTGGCGGGCAAAATATCGCGGAGCCTGCACCACAATTATATTGGGACAGAACATATATTGCTCGGGCTCTTGCGCGAGGGTACCGGAGTGGCGGCGTGCGTGCTCATGAGCAATGGCGTGGAGGAGGATAAGCTGCTCCAGATGATAGAAGAGCTGATAGCGCCGTCGTCCGATGTGATGATTATGGATCGCGACGGCTATTCGCCGAAAACGCAGAGGGTTTTCGAGGCCGCCCAGGCAGAGGCGGAACGATTCCATTCAGAAGAGGTCGGGACCGAGCATCTGCTTCTCGCGATAATCAAGGAGGCCGACTGCGCGGCATCCAGGCTGCTCAACACGATGGGAGTGAATATCCAGAAGCTTTTCGTCGACGTGTTGGTGGCAATGGGAGAGGACGCCTCCCAATACCGCGAGGATTTCTATAATAGCAGGATGGGGAGGCAGGGCCGCACTCAGATGCTGGACAGCTACTCGCGGGATCTGACGGAGCTCGCCAGATGCGGAGAGCTCGATCCGGTCATAGGCCGCGAGGATGAGATAGAACGAGTGATCCAGATTCTCAGCCGGCGCGGGAAGAACAATCCATGTCTGGTCGGCGAACCCGGCGTTGGAAAGACCGCGATAGTGGAGGGGCTTGCCCAGCGCATCGTAAACGGCATCGTGCCGGACACCGTGGCGGACAGACGGCTCCTGACTCTGGATCTGCCGGGGATGGTGGCCGGATCTAAATACCGCGGGGAGTTCGAGGAGCGCATCAAGCGCGTGATTGCCGAAGTACAGCAGGCGGGCGACGTCATACTCTTTATCGACGAGATCCATACGGTTATCGGCGCGGGAGGCGCGGAGGGCGCCATAGACGCTTCGAACATATTGAAGCCGTCGCTGGCCCGCGGCGAACTGCAGCTCATCGGGGCCACGACGATCGAGGAATATCGCAAATATTTCGAGCGGGATGCCGCGCTGGAGCGCCGTTTCCAGCCGGTGACAGTGGAGGAGCCGACAGAGGAGCTTACGATAGAGATCCTGCAAGGCCTTAAAGGACGCTACGAGGAGCACCACCAGGTGCAGATTACTGACGAGGCCGTGGAGGCTGCCGCGAGGCTCTCGCAGCGCTACATCAATGACCGCTATCTTCCCGACAAGGCGATAGACCTGATTGACGAGGCATCTTCCAGGGTTCGCCTGTCCGTGTGCAAGACACCGCAGGAACTGCTGGAGTACCAGAATAAGAGCCGCGAGATGGAGGAGGCCTTCGTGGACGCGATGGCCGCCGGCGACATGGAGCGGGCGTCGGAGTGCATGGAAGAGCGCGCCAGGGCGGAGGCTGCCTATGAAAAGGCGAAAAAACGCCTGGAGCGCGGAAAGAATAAAAAGAAGCCGGTAGTCGGCGAGGCGGAGATCGCGGACGTCGTGTCGAAGTGGACCAAGATTCCGGTCAAACGCCTTACCGAGGGCGAGGCGGAACGCCTGCGCCGTCTGGAGAAGACGCTGCATAAGCGCGTCGTAGGCCAGGAGGACGCGGTCAGCGCGGTTGCGCGGGCGGTGCGGCGCGGGCGGGTCGGGCTGAAGGATCCTAACCGGCCCATCGGATCTTTCCTGTTTCTGGGGCCTACGGGCGTTGGAAAGACGGAGATATCCAAGGCATTGGCCGAGGCGATTTTCGGCAACGACCAGGCGATGATACGCGTGGATATGTCGGAATACATGGAAAAGCACAGCGTTTCGAAGATGATAGGATCCCCTCCTGGCTACGTTGGATTCGACGAGGGAGGCCAGCTGAGCGAAAAGGTGCGGCGCAATCCCTATTCCGTGATCTTGTTTGACGAGATAGAGAAGGCGCATCCGGACGTGTTTAACATTCTCCTGCAGGTGCTGGACGACGGGCGCATTACGGATTCACAAGGGCGCAAGATTGACTTTAAGAATACGATTATAATAATGACCAGCAATGCCGGGGCGCAGTCGATCGTCGAGCCGAAAAAGCTGGGATTCGCGTCAGCGGATGATGAGGAGCATGATTACGAGCGCATGAAATCGCTGGTAATGGAAGATGTCAAGCGGATTTTCAAGCCGGAATTTTTGAACCGCATAGACGAGCTGATCGTTTTTCGCATGCTCAACAAGGAGGACATGAAAAAAATCGTCACGATTCTGTCTAAGACGCTTATTGACCGCTGCAAGAGCCAGATGGATATCGGACTGACGATTACGGAGCCGGTAAAGGCCTATATCGTGGAAAAGGCTTACGATCCGAAGTATGGGGCGCGTCCTCTGCGCCGCATGATTCAGACGAAAGTAGAGGATCCTCTGGCCGAGGAGATTCTCGCGGGCCGGGTGAAAAAGGGCGATAATGTACGCGTGTCGCTGAAGAAGGACGAGATAGTTTTTGATTCAAAGAAAGACAGGGAGGAGAAAAATAAATGAGCGCAGTTAGCGAACTTATCCGCGCCGAGGCGGACGGAGGCCTTAGTTTCGGCGATTATACATTGCCATCCAAGGCGAAGCTCGATATTGACCATGCGGGATCGAAATACAAGATTAAGACGTTCCGCGAGATTACCAAGCTGGAAAAGGACGGGATGTTCGCCTACGAGTCCGTGCCGGGTACCGCGGTGACCAATCTGCACGCTACGGCGTCCGGCCTGGATTTCCAGGTGGAGGGCCCGGAGGACGCGGATATCACGCTGGGCCTTGATGAGGGCGCTTCTTATGAGGTGCGCGTCGGCGGCGGCGAGCCGTCGACGGTGACCACCGGACTGGGCGGCAAGCTGACCATCAGCGTCGAGTTGGGAGATGGACCCGTTCCGGTGTCGGTGGTTAAAAAATAAGGATTATGGCGAAAACTAAGGCAACCATGTTCTTCTGCCAGTCCTGCGGATATGAGTCTTCCAAATGGCTGGGCCAGTGCCCGGGCTGCAGGGAATGGAATACTTTTGTGGAGGAGCCCGCGTATAAAAAGCCTGCCGCCAGGGATGGCGCGCTGCCATCCGCATCCGGGCAGGCCTTGTCGCCAAAGACGCTGGACTCGATCGAGCTTGGCGAGGAGCACCGGACCGGCAGCGGGATGGCCGAATTGGACCGCGTGCTGGGCGGCGGCATAGTAAAAGGCTCTATGGTGCTGCTTGGCGGGGATCCCGGCATCGGCAAATCCACGCTGCTGCTCCAGGTATGCAGGAATCTGGCGGCAAGGCATATTCAAGTGCTCTACATCTCGGGAGAGGAGTCGCTCCAGCAGATAAAGATACGTGCGCAGCGCATCGGCACTTTCACAGATGACTTGAAGCTGCTGTGCGCGACAGATCTGCAGGATATCAGAATGGCCATAGATAAGGAAAAGCCGCAGTGCGTGGTCATCGATTCCATACAGACCATGTACGACGAGGAGATTTCCTCCGCGCCCGGGTCGGTGTCGCAGGTGCGCCAGGCCACCGCGGATCTCATGCAGATCGCGAAGGGCGCCGCCGTCACGATATTTATCGTAGGCCATGTGACTAAGGAGGGCGTCGTGGCAGGCCCGCGCGTCCTGGAACATATGGTGGACACCGTGCTGTATTTCGAGGGAGACGGCAACGCATCCTACAGGATATTGCGGGGCGTGAAAAACCGTTTCGGATCCACGAACGAGATCGGCGTATTCGAGATGCGCGAAGACGGCCTGCATGAGGTGGCTAACCCTTCGGAATATATGCTGAGCGGAAAGCCCGAAAACGCGTCCGGTTCCGTGGTGGCATGCTCCATGGAGGGCACCAGGCCGATCCTGATAGAGATTCAGGCGCTTGTCTGTCGCACTAATTTCGGCATACCGCGCAGGACCGCCGCGGGTGCCGACTTAAACCGCGTGAACCTGCTGATGGCGGTGCTGGAGAAGCGGCTGAACCTAAGATTGTCCGAGTGCGACGCCTATGTCAACGTTGCGGGCGGCATGCGGCTGAACGAGCCGGCGGTCGACCTCGGCATCGTGCTGGCGCTCGTATCCAGCTACAAGAACCGCCCTATCGATGAGAAGACCATCTGTTTCGGCGAGGTGGGGTTGAGCGGCGAGGTCCGCGCGGTCAGCATGCCGTCGCAGCGCGTGTCCGAGGCAAAAAAGCTCGGGTTCTCGACTTGCATTCTGCCCAGGGTATGCCTGGAGGGCTTGCAGGCTCTGGACGGCATCCGGCTAGTCGGCGTTGGAAACGTGCGCGAAGCGGTATCTGTCATATAATGAGAGAAATCCCCCGGGATTCCGGGGGATATTTCATGCGCAGGCCCGCGTGCCGCGTCAGTCGGCATCGCTCGCGTAGTTCGGCGCCTCCTTGGTGATATGGATGTCGTGCGGGTGGCTCTCGCGCAGGGAGGCGGCGGAAATCTTCATGAACCTGCCCTCGTCGTGCAGGGCTTTTATGTTCGGGCAGCCGCAGTAGCCCATTCCGGAACGGATGCCGCCGATCATCTGGAATACCGTATCCTCGACGGAACCCTTGTAGGCCACGCGCCCCTCGACGCCCTCGGGGACGAGCTTCCTCGCGTTTTCCTGAAAATAGCGGTCCTTGGAGCCGTTCTCCATGGCGGCGATGCTGCCCATGCCACGATAGACCTTGTATTTCCTGCCCTGATACAGCTCGAACGTGCCGGGAGCCTCGTCGCAGCCCGCGAACAGGCTGCCCATCATGCACACGTCCGCTCCGGCCGCCAATGCCTTGGTCATGTCTCCGGAGTATTTTATGCCGCCGTCCGCAATGACCGGTATGTCATATTTTTTCGCGGTCTCATAGCAGTCCATGATCGCGGTGATCTGCGGGACGCCGATGCCGGCCACGACGCGCGTGGTGCATATGGAACCGGGCCCGATGCCCACCTTGACCGCGTCCGCGCCCGCTTCAATCAATGCCTTCGCGGCCTCGCCGGTAGCGATATTGCCGGCGATGACCTGCAGATCCGGGTACGCGTCCTTTATTTTTTTGATTGCTTCAATGACGTTATGGGAATGGCCGTGCGCGGAATCCAGGACAATGACGTCCACATGCGCATGGACGAGGGACTCCACGCGGTCCATCATGTTGCCGGTGATGCCCACGCCGGCGCCGCAGAGCAGGCGTCCTTGAGCGTCTTTGGCACTGAGAGGATATTTGATCTGTTTTTCTATGTCTTTGATTGTAATGAGGCCCTTTAGATTATTGTCCTCATCGACGAGGGGGAGTTTTTCTTTCCGGGCTTTTGCCAGGATTTTCTTCGCGTCCTCTAACGTGATTCCCTCATGGGCGGTTATCAGGTTTTCGGACGTCATGCATTCCTTGATTTTTTTGGAAAAATCTTCTTCGAACTTGAGGTCGCGGTTCGTGATGATGCCGACCAGCTTGCCGTCGCGCGTAATCGGGACTCCCGAGATGCGGAATTTCGACATCAATTCGTCCGCGTCTTGCAGCGTGTTGTCTTCCGATAACGAGAAGGGATCCGTGATGACGCCGTTTTCGGAACGCTTTACCTTGTCGACTTCCTCCGCCTGCTGTTCGATTGACATGTTTTTGTGGATGATGCCGATGCCGCCCTGGCGGGCCATCGCGATAGCCATGCGGTGCTCGGTGACGGTGTCCATAGCGGCGCTCATCATAGGGATGTTGAGCGCGATCGAATTGGTCAGCCTAGTGGCCAGAGTAATCATGTCAGGGGTCACCTCGGAGTACTGCGGGACCAGCAGCACGTCGTCAAAGGTTATCCCCTCGCCGATAATTGAACCCATTGCCTTCCCTCGCTTTCTAGTAAGACGCGGCAGACGCCGCTTGCCAATTGGTATATTTCAGCAATAATACACAAAATCAAATGTGATGTCAAGTGAAAAAATCAAAAATTGTTTTGTTTTTCGCTGTTTTGTGCTAAACTCTACTAGGTTAGGGAAGGGGAGAGGCCAATGGAGTTCCGGCCGTGTATAGACATACACAATGGAAAAGTAAAGCAGATCGTGGGCGGCAGCCTGCGCGACGAGGGGGACAGCGCGAAGGAGAACTTCGTCTCGGAGCGTTCTGCCGCGGATTTTGCCATGTTCTATCGGGAAAAAGGCCTGAAGGGCGGCCATGTAATCATGCTGAATGCCAAGGATTCCCCCTGCTACGCGGCGACGAAGGCCCAGGCAATAGCCGCATTGGCCGCGTATCCTGGAGGCCTGCAGGCCGGCGGCGGCATCACACCGGACAACGCGCGGGAGTTTCTGGATGCGGGCGCGAGCCACGTTATCGTGACGTCGTACATATTTTCCGGCGGAGAGGTTCGATATGACAGGCTGCGCGAAATGCGGGACAAGGTCGGCAGGGAGCGACTGGTGCTGGACGTCAGCTGCAGGAAGCGGGGGGACGGCCGCTATTATGTGGTGACCGACCGATGGCAGAAGTATACGCGCGAATGCGTCACGCCGGAATTTCTGGGGCGGCTGGCCGGATTTGCCGATGAATTTTTGATTCACGCGGTGGACGCGGAGGGCAAGGCGGCCGGCATAGAGCGCGGCCTGGCCGAGATGCTGGGAGGCTGGGACGGCATACCGGCGACATACGCGGGCGGCATCGGCAGCTTCGCGGATCTGGAGGCCCTCCGGGCCGCGGGGCGCGGCAGGGTGAATGCCACGATCGGCAGCGCGCTGGATTTGTTCGGAGGGCCTATGGATTTCGACCGGGTGGTCGAGTTTTGCAATAACGCATGAAAAGGAGGAGGCAGACCAATGGCGATATATACGAAAGAGGATATCATGCGCGTCGTAGACGAGGAGGACGTGAAGTTCATCCGTCTGCAGTTCACCGATCTATTCGGGACGCTCAAGAATGTCGCGATCACGAAAAACCAGCTCGTGCGCGCACTGAATAACCAATATGTCTTCGACGGTTCTTCCATAGAGGGATTCGCGCGGGTGGAGGAGTCCGATATGTATCTGTACCCGGACCCGGACACGTTCGCGATATTTCCCTGGAGGCCGCAGCAGGGCAAGGTGGCGCGCCTCATATGCGACGTCTACGATGCGGATGAGAAGCCCTATAAGGGAGATCCGCGCGGGGTGTTAAAGCAGACGGTCGAGGACGCGCGGCAGATGGGTTATGAGTTCGAGGTGGGGCCAGAGTGCGAATTTTTCCTGCTGGACACGGATGAGGATGGGAACCCGACGCTTACGACAAAGGAGCGGGCGGGGTATTTCGACCTGGGGCCGAATGATTCCGGAGAAAACGCGCGGCGCGACATAGTGCTCACTATGGAGGATCTGGGCTGCGAGATTGTCTCGTCCCATCACGAGGCGGGCGCGGGACAGCACGAGGTAGACTTCAAGTATAAGGGCGCGCTGGGCATCGCCGACGACTTCATGACGTTCAAGCTGGCGGTGAAGACCGTGGCGAAGCGTCACGGCTTATTCGCCACCTTCATGCCAAAGCCGATGGCCGGAGTCGCGGGCAGCGGCGTGCACATCAATATGTCGCTCTCCAGAAACGGCGAGAATATTTTCTATGACCCCGAGGGGCGTTACGGGCTTAGCAGGGAGGCATATTATTTTATCGGGGGGATCATGCGGCATATCCAGGGCATGACGCTGGTCATGAACCCGCTGGTCAATTCGTACAAGCGGCTGGTGCCGGGATATGAGGCGCCGACGGACGTGACATGGTCGTTCACCAACCGCACGCCGCTCATACGTATCCCTATGGTCAAGGACTCCCATAAGCGCATAGAGCTGAGAAGCCCGGATCCGTCGATGAATCCGTATCTGGCGCTCGCCCTGTGCCTGGCGGCCGGGATGGACGGCATAAAAAATGAGATCGAGCCGCCTGCGGAGGTACAGACGAATGTTTTTTCGATGAGCGACGAGGAGAAAGAATCGCTGAATATCGCGCATATGCCGGAATCGCTGCGGGAGGCCATAGACGCTTTCGAGGCTGACGGTTTCGTCAGGTCAGTACTTGGAGACCATATATGCCGCAAGCTGCTGGAAATGAAAAAGCGCGAGTGGTCGGCCTATCGTTCCGAGGTGACGAATTGGGAGATAGAGGAGTACCTGTATAAGTTTTAGCCGGAAAGTGATTGCAGCATGAACGT
Organism: uncultured Eubacterium sp.; assembly: GCA_964450965.1. GTDB lineage: Bacteria > Bacillota > Clostridia > Lachnospirales > Lachnospiraceae > W0P33-017. The sequence continues at coordinate 24,441 of CAYVFF010000006.1, forward strand.
TATTTTAGTCTTTCCAAAGCAGGAGACCGCGAGGCGCCTGCGCAGCGTGCTGTCCAAGTCGGGATACCAGGTGGAAGCCGTGTGCAATACTGTAGCACAGGCCCTGCAGGCGGCCAGCGAGAGCGATGGCGGCATCATCGTCAGTAATTATAAGCTGGTCGACGGCATGGCGATCGATATATACGATGGCGCGGGCCCGGGCTTCAAGTTTTTGATGATAGGTCCAAAGGATTATGTGGAGGCCCGCGCGATGCCCGACATCTTCAGCCTCTCTACGCCGCTTAGCGTCGGCGACCTGCTCTCCACGATGGAGATCATGAGCTATGACTATTCGCGGAGGCGGACGAAGGCCCGCGCCAAGCCGCGGCCCCGTTCGGATGCGGAGGAGAAGATCATCGCGGAGGCGAAGGCGCTGCTCATGGAGCGCAACGGGCTGACGGAGCCGGAGGCGCACAGGTATATACAGAAGACCAGCATGGACAGCGGGACGGGCGTTGTGGAGACGGCGGACATGATTATCTGCCTGTTCAAGGCGTGACAAGGCAAGAAAAGAAGGGAGCGTGGTACATAGTGAGATTCACGAAGATGCATGGCTGCGGCAATGATTATGTCTATGTCGACTGCTTTGCGCAGACGCTGGAAGACCCGGCGCGGGTGGCGCGCGTCGTCAGCGACCGTCATTTCGGAATAGGTTCAGACGGGCTTATATTGATAAAGCCGTCCGATAAAGCGGACTTTATGATGGATATGTATAACGCGGACGGCTCGCGAGGGAAGATGTGCGGGAATGGGATCCGATGCCTGGCAAAATATGTCTATGACCATGGCCTGACCGACAAGACGTCCATCAGCGTGGAGACCTTATCGGGAGTCAGGCATTTGGAACTGGAGGTGGAAAATGGAAAAGTCGCGAACGTGCGGGTCAATATGGGAGCACCGGTATTGCGGCCCGACCTGATTCCGGCGGATTTTCCGGATGGCCCGGTAGTGGCGCGGCCGCTTTCCGCGGGCGGCAGGGAATACCGCGTGACGTGCGTGTCGATGGGAAACCCGCATTGCGTCGTCTTCATGGACGAGGACGTCAGATCCCTGGAACTGGAAAAAATAGGTCCGGCATTCGAGCATCATCCCGCGTTTCCGGAGGGAGTGAATACCGAGTTTGCCAACGCGGACGGCCGCGGGCGGCTGAGGATGCGCGTATGGGAGCGCGGCAGCGGCGAGACGATGGCCTGCGGCACCGGGGCGTGCGCGACGCTCGTGGCGGCGGTATTGAACGGGCTGGCCGATGACAAGGCGGATATCGTGCTGTCCGGCGGCACCCTGACCGTCGAATGGGACCGGGCCGCGGACGAGGTGTACATGACCGGCCCGGCCGAGGCCGTTTTTGATGGGGAGATCGAACTTTAAGCAAGAAAAGAGGAGAAAAAAATGTACAAAATCAATGAAAACTACCAGAAGCTCCCGGGCAGCTATTTGTTTAGCACGATCGCGAAAAAAGTGGCGGCTTTTTCCGATGCGAACCCGGATAAAGATATCATCAGGCTGGGCATCGGCGACGTGACGCAGCCGATAGCGCCGGCTATCATCGAGGCGATGCATAAGGCGGTGGACGAGATGGCGGACGCGGCCACCTTCCGGGGATATGCGCCGGATCTTGGTTACTCGTTTTTGCGCGAGGCCATCGCGGAGAACGACTATAAAGCCAGAGGGTGCGATATCTCCGCCGACGAGATCTTCGTCTCGGACGGCGCAAAGAGCGACTCCGGGAACATCCAGGAGATATTTGCCGTGGATAACCGCATCGCCGTATGCGACCCGGTGTATCCGGTCTATGTCGATTCAAACGTGATGGCCGGCAGGACCGGCACATATGACCCGGATACCGAGACGTGGAGCGACGTCATCTATATGCCGTGTACCAGGGAAAACGATTTCGTGCCTGATTTTCCGAAAGAGTCGCCGGACATAATCTACCTGTGCCTGCCGAACAATCCGACGGGTACCACGATTACGAAGCGTCAGCTGCAGGACTGGGTCGACTATGCCAACAGGGTAGGCGCGGTCATCATCTATGACGGCGCGTATGAGGCGTACATCTCCGAGGACGATGTGGCCCACACCATATATGAGTGCGAAGGCGCCGAAAATTGCGCGATCGAGATCAGGAGCTTTTCGAAGAACGCTGGCTTTACCGGAGTGCGGCTGGGATTTACGGTAGTGCCCAAGGCCTTGAAATGCGGGGATGTCTCGCTGCATGGCATGTGGGCGAGGCGTCACGGCACCAAATTCAACGGCGCGCCCTATATCATACAGCGGGCCGGGGAGGCGGCATATTCCGAGGCGGGGAAGGCGCAGCTGACGGAGCAGGTTGCCTATTACATGAAGAACGCGCGGGCGATCAAGGCCGGCCTTGCCGAGGCGGGATATGAGGTCTATGGAGGGGTGAACGCTCCATACATCTGGCTTAAGACGCCCGGCAAGATGACGTCATGGGAATTTTTCGACTATCTTCTGGAGCGCGCGAACGTCGTGGGCACGCCTGGCTCCGGATTCGGCCCCAGCGGCGAGGGATATTTTCGCCTGACTGCGTTCGGCAGCTACGAAAATACAGTGGCGGCCCTGGATCGTATCAAAAAGCTGTAATGCGGATATGGCCGACGTTTTGACAAAGGAGCAGCGGCATAAGAGCATGTCGCATATAAAAAGCAGCGACACGTCTATCGAGCTGAAGCTGCGAAGGGAGCTCTGGAAGCGGGGCTACCGGTACAGGAAAAATTATAAGGGTGTTCCAGGCAGCCCGGATATCGCGATTACGAAATATAAGATCGCGATATTTTGCGACAGCGAATTTTTTCACGGAAAAGACTGGGAAGTGCTAAGGCCGCGACTGCAGAAGGGCAATAACCCGGACTATTGGGTCCATAAGATCGAGCGCAACCGCGAGCGTGACGACGACGTCGATAAAAAACTGCTGTGCATGGGCTGGACGGTCATCCGCTTCTGGGGCAGGGACATCATGAAAAATACAGATGAATGCATCCGGGTCATCGAGGAGGCGTTATTTGATACCATCACCGACGACGGTTCGGAGGACGGCTGGCTGTGATTTCTCAATTTTAGGTTACTTGATTGCGGATGCAAGGCGGAGTGGCTGTGAATAGCAACAATTTTAGATTGCTTTTTTCGTGATTTTTTAGTACAATCGGAGTTATTATATTTCCGGCGGCTGATCGCGGAGGTGATAACATGGCGGATATTATGAATGAACAGCTCGAACATCTGGAAGAAGATACGATACCGGCTGCGGAACACATCAGGAAAATGGACGAATTCGTCAGTCCCGAGTATCTATACGATGAATTGATCCGCTGCATTCGCGAATACCACCCTTCTGCCGACCTGTCCATGGTCGAGAAGGCCTATCGCATCGCGAACGATGCGCATAAGGGCCAGGTGCGCAAATCCGGCGAGGCCTATATTATCCATCCGCTCTGCGTGGCCATCATCCTGGCCGAGCTGGAACTGGACAAGGAGACCATAGTGGCCGGCATACTCCACGACGTCGTCGAGGACACCGTCATGACCGAGGAGGAGATTGCAAAGGAGTTTTCCGAGGAGGTGGCGCTTTTGGTGGACGGCGTCACGAAGCTGGGCCAGCTCTCCTACGACGCCGACAAGGTGGAGATACAGGCGGAAAATCTGCGCAAAATGTTCCTCGCTATGGCAAAGGACATCCGCGTCATACTGATCAAGCTTGCGGACAGGCTGCACAATATGCGCACGCTGAAGTACATGACCCCGGAAAAGCAAAAGGAAAAGGCCCGGGAGACGATGGATATCTATGCGCCCATTGCCCAGCGCCTGGGCATCTCCAAGATAAAGACCGAGCTGGACGACCTGTCGCTGAAATATCTGGAGCCGGAGGCCTATTACGACCTCGTCGAAAAGATAGCCATGCGCAAAAACGCGCGGGAAAAATACGTCCTCGACCTTGTAGAAGAGGTCAGGCAGCACATAAAGGAGGCCGGCATCGAGGCGGACATCGAGGGCCGCAGCAAGCATTTTTTCAGTATTTATAAAAAAATGATAAACCAGGGCAAGACGATTGACCAGATATATGACCTGTTCGCCATACGCATCCTTGTGAATGATGTAAAGGACTGCTATGCCGCGCTGGGCGTGATCCACGAGATGTACAAGCCGATCCCGGGGCGCTTCAAGGACTATATCGCCATGCCGAAGCCGAACATGTACCAGTCGCTGCATACGACGCTGATCGGGCCGGATGGGCGGCCGTTCGAGATCCAGATACGCACCTATGAGATGCACCGCACGGCGGAATACGGCATCGCCGCGCATTGGAAATATAAGGAGGCCGCGAACGGCAACGCGGTCATGGGCGAGGAGGAGAAGCTAAGCTGGCTGCGGCAGATTCTGGAGTGGCAGAGGGATCTCTCCGACAATCGCGAGTTCATGAGCCTGCTGAAAAGCGATCTCGACCTTTTCTCCGATACAGTATTCTGCTTTACGCCCAGAGGCGACGTGAAAAACCTGCCGAACGGCTCCACGCCCATCGACTTTGCCTACAGCGTCCACTCCGCGGTCGGCAACCGCATGATTGGCGCGAAGGTCAACGGCAGGCTGGTGCCAATCGATTATAAGATACAAAACGGCGACAGGGTAGAGATTATCACCTCGCAGAACTCCAGGGGGCCTAGCCGCGACTGGTTGGGCATAGTCAAGAGCACGCAGGCGAAAAACAAGATAAACCAGTGGTTTCGCAGCGAATTCAAGGAGGAGAATATCCAAAAGGGCCGCGAACTTTTGGAAAGATATTGCAAGAGCAAGAATATCAGCTGGCCCGATATCAACAAGCCCGAATATCAGGAAAAAATCATGCGCAAATATGGCTTCCGGGAGTGGGAGAACTGCCTGGCTTCCATAGGGCACGGGGCGCTCAAGGAGAGCCAGGTCGCCAACCGCATGTATGAGGAATATCGCAAGGACCATCCGCTGGCGGCGACGGATGAGGATATACTAAGGCAGGCGGGGGCCTCCGGGGCGGACCGCCAGGAGATAGAGCACCGCTCCAAGAGCGGGATCGTGGTCAAGGGCCTGTGCGATATATCCGTGCATCTGTCCAAATGCTGCAGCCCGGTGCCTGGCGACGAGATCGTGGGCTTCATTACCCGGGGGAGGGGAGTCTCTATCCACCGGACCGACTGCATAAACATGATAAACCTTTCCGAGAGCGAAAAGGTGCGCCTCATCGAGGCGGAATGGAGCCGGGACGTCGCGGCGGGCGGCGAGGGCACGTTCCTTGCGGAGATCAACATATATGGCAATAACCGCACGGGCCTGCTGGTAGATCTGACGCGCGTTTTCACGGAGCGCGGCATTGACATAAACTCCATCCACTCCCAGACCAGCAAGAAGGGGATAGCGACTCTTTCCATAGCTTTCGAGACGAACGGCAAGGAACAGGTCAACGGCCTGATCGAGAAACTCAGGCAGGTGGAGAGCGTTATCGATATAGAGAGGACGAGGGGATAATGAAGATCGAACATTATGTGGTAGGGGAGGTAGCCACCAACTGCTATTTCGCGATAAATGAGCAGACAAGGGAATGTATCGTCATCGATCCGGGCGATAATGCCCCGCTGCTCGCGCAGAGGCTTAAGGACGGGGGCTATGCGCCGGCGGCGATCCTGCTGACGCACGGGCATTTCGACCATATCATGGGCGTGGAGGCACTGTCGGGGGAATTCGGCGTGCCGGTATATATACATTCGGACGATGCCGGGATGCTGGAAGACCCCGAATTAAACTGCTGCGGCATGATCGGCCGGAGCGTCTCGCTGCAGGCGGACAGGCTGTTGGAGGACGGGGACGTCTTGCGGCTGGCCGGCATGGAGATTCGCGTGATCCACACGCCCGGACATACGCCCGGGGGAGTATGCTATTATTTTCCGGATGAGGACGTGGTTTTTTCTGGCGACACGCTTTTTTGCGGTTCCGTCGGACGGACAGACCTGCCGGGCGGCAGCATGTCGCGGCTCGTGCGCTCCGTGCGTGAAAAAGTATTCGGCCTGCCAGAGCGGACAGCCGTCTATACCGGGCACGGCGGGCCGACGAATATTGGCGATGAGAAACGGATGAATCCGTTTGTATAACGCGGCGGAGACGCCACTTGCGGAGCGGATGCGGTAGATATGATACTGGCGCAGATTAACAAGGCAAGCTATGAATACGAGATACATTCCCTGGTGAAGGCGTTCTTCCCGTCGGAGACGGTCGTGGTGTCGAATGACGGGCATATTCCGGGGAAAAATGCCGGAGAGCCGGTCAGCGCGAGGCTGGATATCATTTTTTCCGGGGATGAGGCAGACGTATCATGGGCCGACTCGGACGGATCCGCGCATCGGCGGTTCCTGTGCGGCAGGGAACGGCCGGCCATAAAGGCCGAGCTGGGCAGGCAGCTCTATGACATGCTATCGCAGAGGACCGGGATGGACTTGCCGTGGGGCCTTCTGACGGGCATACGTCCGGCGAGGATACCCAGGCAGCTCATGGAGCGGGGGCAATCCCCGGAGCGTATTGAGGAATACATGACTGGCGAGTGCCGCGTCAGCGAGGAGAAGGCGAGGCTCGCCATCGGCGTCGCGCGGCGCGAACGCGCGCTTTTATCAAGGCTCGATTACGAGGACGGATACAGCATGTATATCGGCATCCCTTTTTGCCCCAGCACATGCCTGTATTGTTCGTTTACATCTTATCCGCTGGACGCGTGGGCGGACCGCGTGGATGATTATCTTGACGCGCTGGAGCGTGAGCTGGATTTCACAAAAAATATATACGGATCTAAAAAACTGAATACAATCTATATCGGAGGCGGCACGCCTACGACGCTCTCGCCGGAGCAGATGGACCGTCTCCTTTCCATGATAGAGGAACGGTTCGACCTGTCGCATTTATTGGAGTGCAGCATAGAGGCGGGGCGGCCAGACAGCATCACGCGTGAAAAGCTGGAGGTGATACGCAGGCATCCCGCGGCGGACCGGATATCTGTGAATCCTCAGACCATGAAGGACGAGACGCTGCGGATTATAGGAAGGCATCATACGGTAGAGCAGGCCCTGGACAGCTTCCGCCTCGCCAGGGAAATGGGATTTTCCAATATAAACATGGACATTATTCTCGGACTGCCGGGGGAGTCGCTTGACGACGTGAAGCGGACGATGGAACGCGTGATCCGCCTGGCCCCGGACAATCTGACCGTCCATTCCCTCGCTTTAAAGCGGGCCTCGCGCCTGAACATGCGCCTGGACGAATACAAGGACCGCCTGATGGAGATCACGCCTGAACATGGCCGCGTGACGTCGGAGGGGGCCGCCGCGATGGGCATGTCCCCATATTACCTGTACCGCCAGAAAAACATGGTCGGAAATTTTGAAAACATCGGCTACGCCACGCCCGGCAAGGAGGGTATCTACAACGTGCTCATCATGGAAGAAGTGCAGACCATCGTGGCTCTCGGCGCGGGCGCGATCACGAAGCGCGTATATCCAGACGGGCGGATAGAGCGGTGCGACAATGTGAAGGAGGCTGCCCAATATATTGAGAGGGTCGATGAGATGATAGAGAGAAAACGCGCGCTGCTAAGTGATTGACGATTTATGAGCGAAACACTATTCCTATGATTATAACTAAGAGAGGAGGGCAAGGGTTAAAGGCGTATAAGGATGTAAAATGAGGCTGTGAAAAAAGTCGAGTTCAACCACCGCCTTTTCCAAAGCCACATTTTACACCATTATATCATACCATTATACGCCTTTAACCCATTCCGCTCCGGGCTATACGTCAAACTCCTCTTTCAGATCCATCATTCCCCTGATCTCGGCATGGCCGTCCTCGAGGTAGAATAGACCCATTTCCCATCCGTTGCTGTCATACATAGCCATGATATCCGGCGCCGCCGCTCTTACCTTGTCGGTAAGTGCTGCATCCTTAACGACCTTTGCCTTGCCGTCATAGCGCATGAACTCCTCGCCGGCCATGGCGAGTACTTCTACTTTCGGGTTTGCGGTAAGCTGGCGGTAGACATTCTTGAACGTGCCGCAGCCAAAATAGATCTTGTCGTCCTCCAGCAGATGAAACCCGAACGGACGCCCTTTCGGCTGATCCCCGTCCGTGGTCAGAAAATAAAACACCTGCGCCTTGTCCAGAAATTCATTTACTTTTGCCGCGTTAGACATAGCATACACCTCCTAGATAAAAATAATGTCGGCAGTTTGACCACATCGATTATAATATCGCGGGCTAATAAATGCAAGCATTAAAGCGCAAAATCTTCATGCCTCGCAAAACCGCGATGACGAATGCGTCCAAGGGATCCGTTTTCGACATACCGGGGAGTGACTTCCGGCAGTCGTCCGTAATCTTCGGGCTGATGCAGAAGAAGTATGGCTTATAGGGCATGAGGCATTCACAGGTGGACACGAAGTTCGGGATGTGGATGTTCATATAAGAATAACTTATAGATAATCCCTGAAATCCGGATTGTTCCCATGGGGGATATCAGTATAATTGTATTTGAGAATAGAATTCGATCCTGCCGGGAGGGAAGGTAATTGATGGATCGTTCTTTTTGGAGCGCGGATTTGGCTATTTCGATGCTGCCCATGGCTATCCGGGCTGAATTTGACCGTTAAATTTAAGCAATGAAAATTTTAAGGAGGAGATGAAAGCTATGAGTATCACAGATGCCGCTAAAGAATATCACGAGAGGATGTTTCCGGGTTACCAATCGGATTTTCAGCGGACCGACCCGGAGTTCATCGAGCGGTTTGACAACTTTGCTTTTGACGAGGTTGTAAACCATGACGATTTGGATGACAAAACACGTTTCATGGCGATCCTTGCCGCGCTCATCGGCTGCCAGGGCATCGATGAGTTCCGCGCCATGCTTCCCGCCGCGCTGAACTTCGGCGTGACGCCGGTGGAGGTAAAAGAACTCGTCTATCAGGCGGTGGCATATCTCGGAATCGGGCGTGTCTTCCCGTTCCTGAAAATCACAAACGAGGTATTGGAGGCAAATGGCATCTCTCTGCCGCTTCCCGGACAGGCGACTACTACCACAGAAACCCGACGCGAAGCGGGAACGCAGGCACAGGTAGACATTTTCGGAGAGGGGATGCGCGATTTCTGGAAGTCGGGGCCTGAAGAGAGCCGGCACATCAACACATGGCTTGCCGATAACTGTTTCGGGGATTACTACACCCGCACGGGGCTTGATTACAGACAGCGCGAGATGATCACTTTCTGTTTCCTTGCCGCGCAGGGCGGATGCGAGCCGCAGCTCACTTCGCACGCGGCGGCGAACATGAGAATCGGAAACGATAAGGAGTTTTTGATCAAGGTCATTTCCCAGTGCCTGCCGTATATCGGATATCCGAGAAGCCTGAATGCGCTGCGGTGCGTCAATGACGCCGCAAAACAGGAATCGTGAAAATGAATCGTGATCGACAAAAGTTAAAATAAGGAGGAAAATTCTATGAGTAAAACATGGCTTATCACCGGAGTCTCCAGCGGCTTCGGCTATGAAATGACAAGGCAGCTTCTGGAAAAAGGGGAAACCGTCGTCGGCACGGTCCGGAACAGGGACAAGGTGCAAAAGCTGATTGACGAGTATCCTGCGAATTTTGACTGCCGGCTTCTTGACGTGACGGATGTTCCCGCCGTGCAGGAAACGGTCGCGGGCGCTTTTGAAAAGCACGGCAGAGTGGATGTGGTCGTATCAAACGCGGGCTACGGCCTGTTCGGATGCGCGGAAGAGCTGACTGATGAGCAGATAGGCCATATCATCGCCACCAATCTGACCGGCTCCATCCAGCTGATAAAATCCGCCATCCCCTATATGCGCAAACAGGGCGGCGGGCGCATTATTCAGATTTCCAGCTACGGCGGGCAGGTGGCCTATGCGGCAAACTCCATGTACCACGCCACCAAGTTCGGTATCGAGGGATTCTGCGAATCCGTGGCGCAGGAGGTGGCGCAGTTTGGCATTGGCGTGACCATCGTGGAGCCGGGCGGCGCGAGAACAGAGTTCCGCTACGGAAGCGCCAAGGTGGCGAACCTGATGCCCGAATACGAGAGCTGCCACAGCTTCTTAAATATGCTGGACGCATCCAAGGGCCTGGCTCCCGGGGATCCCGCGAAGATGGCACAAAGGATTATCGAGAGCGTGGATAAGAATCCCGCCCCGCTTCGCATGGTGCTGGGTTCGCAGGCGCTGGCCGCAACTATCCAGCGCTTGAAGGAGAGGATCGCGGATTACGAGACACAGACGGAGCTGGCGGCGTCGACCGACATTCATGAATAGGAGAAATCTGCCATGGCTAATAATTTAATCCTTTATTACTCCCGCAAGGGTGAAAACTATGTGAACGGCTCCTTGAAAAATCTTGTAAAAGGCAACACGGAAATTGTTGCGGAATTTATTCAAAATGCGGTGTACGGGGCGGACGCGGCGAGATTGGAACCTGCCGTGGCATCATGGGCTAAAGGAGAGGTGTGCTGATGGAATACAGAACTCTTCCCCACGGCGGGGAAACCACAAGTCATAAACCTATTATACGAGGAGAATCCAAATGAAACGATTTAAAAAATTCCCTGCGGCCTTTATCCTGGCGCTCGTCATCGCGCTGGCCGCTCCGATCGTCCTTCCTGCGAACCTTGGCTCCCTGGCCGCGCAGGCCGCCACCGTCAAGATCAACGCGAAGAAGAAGACACTGAAAGTGGGGATGACCTATCGGCTGAAGGTCACCGGCACGAAGAAGGACATTGTCTGGAAGTCCAGCAAGCCATCAGTGGCGAAAGTCTCCAGGAAAGGGCTCGTCACGGCGAAGAGCGTCGGCAGGACGAATGTCACCGCCAAGGTGGGGAGCAAGAAGCTCGTCTGCAAGATTACGGTGAAAGCGGACAAGCCCGGCGGCGACACCTTGATCGCCTACTTCTCGCGTGCCGGGGAGAACTACGAGGTCGGCGTGGTTGATAAGGGAAACACGCGCATCATCGCGGAGATGATCGCGGAGGAGACCGGAGCGGACCTGTTCGAGATCCAGGCCAAAACCCCTTATCCCGACACCTACGACGAATGCACCGACGTGGCGAAGCAGGAGCAGGACGATAACGTCCGGCCTAAGATTGTCGATCCGCCGGAGAGCCTGGATGGCTATGACACGGTTTTTATCGGCTACCCAATCTGGTGGGGAGACCTCCCGATGGCGGTCTACACGTTCCTGGAAAGCTATGACTTCTCTGGCAAGACTGTCATCCCGTTCTGCACGCATGGGGGCAGCGGCCTAGCCGGGACGGAGGGGAGCATCGAGGATGCCTGCCCGGGCGCGACGGTCCTGGACGGCCTCGCCATCCGGGGCAGCACGGCGCAGAACGAGCAGGAAGAAGCAAAGGCAGATGTTTTGGAATGGCTTGACGGCCTTGGACGGTGAATTCTGCCCGGCGTGCCGGCATCACTGCGAAATACATTCTGTTTGACAGCTGGTTCTCCTCCCCAAGGACACTGCTGGCGTTGAAAAAACAGGCGGGGAGGAGATTATCCGCGTTTATGGGAAACGGTGGGACATCGAGGTTTTTTCACGCTATATGATGCTGTCGGTAGCCCAATGGGAAAATGAGGATGACCGGACGATCTGCAAGCTATGTTTTTGCCTGCTCGATGAGATAGAGGATATTTTGCAGGCTAAATATTGATTTTTTAAGGCGCCGCTCCCATTTCCAATGTGGGAAGTTTGAGTTACATTAAAAGAGGGTGTCTTCAGGTATAAAACCTGGCGACACCCTCCATTTTGTGGTAAATTTAACGCGTACAAAAGCGCGGTAAAAATCACCTGGTTTATTCTACTTTCTGCACCTTTATCATGTTCGTGGTGCCGGAATGGCCGAGGGGCACTCCGGAGGTGATGACGACGATATCGCCTGAGGATACATGCCCTTTGTTTTGCGCGCATTCCACGGCATGGTTGAACAGGTCGAGCACATGGTGGCGTTCGTCCATCACTATGGGGATAACGCCCCATGAGAGGTTCAGCTGGCGGGCGACCCGGGCGCTCGTCGTGCAGGCTATGATGTCGGGCTGCGGGCGGTAGCGGGAGATCATTTTCGCGGCGTAGCCGGACTTCGTGACGGTCAGAATGGCCCGCGCGCCCAGATCGAGCGCCGTCGTGCAGGTCGCATGGCAGATTGCGTCCGTTATGTCAGGATTCTCGTCCCTCGCGAAGGCGAAGAAGCGTTTGCGGTAGTCGATGTCGGCCTCCGCGCGTTCCGCTATGCGTACCATGGCCTGCAATGATTCTACAGGGTAGGCGCCCGCGGCCGTTTCGCCTGATAGCATTATCGCGCTGGTGCCGTCGTAGATAGCGTTCGCGACGTCGGTGACTTCAGCGCGGGTCGGGCGGGGATTTTTCATCATCGAATCAAGCATCTGCGTTGCGGTGATTACCTGTTTCCCGGATGCATATACTTTCTTTATGATCATCTTCTGGATGACCGGCACGTCTTCCATCGGGATCTCGACTCCCATGTCGCCGCGGGCGATCATGATGCCATCTGAGGCATCGATTATCTCATCGATATTTTTTACGCCCTCGTCGTTTTCAATCTTGGCGATTATTGCGATGCCCTCGCCGCCGTTTTGCGAGAGGAGGCGGCGGATCTGCTGCACGTCGTCTTTCGATCGGACGAAGGACGCCGCTATGATGTCCACGTCCTGGTCGATGCCGAAGAGAATGTCCTCGCGATCCTTGTCGCTCATGTATGGCAGCGAAAGATGGACGCCGGGGACGTTGATGCCCTTGTTATCGCTGGCCACGCCGTCGTTGTGGACTTCGCAGACTATGTCGGTGCCGTTAATTTCCGTTACCGTCATGCCTATCAGGCCGTCGTCGACCAGGACGACGGTCCCGACCGACACGTCGCGGTACAGCTCGTCGCAGGTGATGCCTACGGAGTTCTCGTCGCCCGGCTCGTTGCTCAGCGTCAGCGTGAATCTCTGCCCTCTGGACAGATGCACCTTTCCTTCCTTAAATTTTTTCAGGCGGATCTCGGGGCCTTTCGTGTCGAGCAATATAGCTATCGGCAGGTCGAGCTTTTCTCGGACTTTTTTCAGGGCGTCCATGCGTTCCTTCTGCTCGGCATGGCTGCCGTGGGAAAAATTAAATCGTGCTACGTCCATCCCGTTTTCCGCCAATGCTTCCAGTACCCCGGGCCGCGATGTGGCGGGTCCCATGGTGCAGATTATCTTTGTCTTTCTCATTTTTTATCCTCCCCTAGAACAGCCCGGTAATCTTCCCGTCCGGGCTTACGTCGATATTGTACGCGGCGGGCGCCTTGCCGAGCCCCGGCATAGTCATGATGTCGCCGGTGATGGCGACCACGAAGCCCGCGCCCGCATTGACGTAGGCATCGCGAACGTTTATCGTGAAGCCCTCCGGCCGCCCGAGTTTCTTCGGGTCGTCAGAGAGGGAATACTGTGTCTTAGCGATGCATACCGGCAGGCCGCCGAAGCCAAGCTCTTCCAGTTTTTTCAACGTGCGTGCCGCGCCGGGTGCGTACGTTACGCCGTCCGCGCCGTATATATTTTTCGCGACAGTTTCTATTTTATCCTCGAGCGGCATATCGTCCGGATAGAGCGGGGCAAAATGCGATTCCCTGGTTTCTAATGTCTTCAGTACCTTTTCCGCCAGCTCGATACCGCCATCCGCTCCCTTTTCCCACACTTGCGACAATGCGAATTCGCAGCCGCGCTCCTCGCAGAAGTTTTTCACAAATTCATATTCCGCGGGCGTGTCGCTGGAAAACGCGTTCAGCGCCACGACGATCGGCACCTGGTATTTCTGGAGGTTTTCGATATGCTTTTCAAGGTTGCATATGCCGGCCTTGAGCGCGTCCATGTTCTCGTTCGAGAGCTCGTCGCGCGCCGCGCCGCCGTTGTATTTTAACGCGCGTATCGTCGCCACCAGTACGGCCGCATCGGGTTTGAGCCCGGCCATGCGGCATTTCACGTCGAAAAATTTCTCCGCGCCCAGATCGGCGCCGAAGCCGGCCTCGGTGACCACGATGTCGGCAAGCTTGAGCGCGGCCTTGGTCGCGCGGACGCTGTTGCAGCCGTGCGCTATGTTCGCGAAGGGGCCGCCGTGCACGATGGCGCCTGTGTGCGTAAGCGTCTGGATCAGGTTCGGCTTCATGGCGTCCTTGAGCAGCGCGGCCATCGCGCCGACCGCGCGCAGCTGCCCAGCAGTGACGGGATTCCCGTCATAGTCGTAGGCGACGATGATTCTCGACAGGCGCCTTTTCAGGTCGTCCATGTCCTCCGCGAGGCAGAGGATAGCCATGATCTCCGTGGCCACGGTGATTACGAAATGATCCTCGCGCACGAAGCCGTCGGATTTCGCGCCCAGGCCTACGACTATGTTGCGCAGCGAGCGGTCGTTCATGTCCATGCAGCGTTTCCAGACTATCTGGCGCGTGTCGATACGCAGCTCGTTTCCCTGCTGGATGTGGTTATCGAGCAGGGCGGCGAGAAGGTTGTTGGCGGAGGTCACCGCGTGGAAATCGCCGGTAAAATGGAGGTTCAGGTCCTCCATGGGCACGACCTGCGCATAGCCGCCCCCCGCCGCGCCGCCCTTTATGCCGAAGCATGGGCCGAGCGAGGGTTCGCGCAGCGCGAGGATGGCTTTTTTGCCCATAGCGCCGAAAGCTTCGCCGAGGCCGACGCTGGTAGTGGTCTTGCCCTCCCCGGCCGGCGTCGGGTTGATGGCCGTCACCAGCACGAGCTTCCCGTCCGGGCGGTCCTTGATCCTCTCCAGCAGCCCGTCAGAGAGCTTGGCCTTGTACGGGCCGTACAGTTCCAGCTCGTCCTCACCTATCCCATATGGCCTGGCCACATCGCGGATGTGGAGCATTTCGGCTTCCTGGGCAATCTCGATGTCAGTTTTCATGGCAAAAACCTCCTTATGTCAATATGAATATCAATACAATCAATACAAGGCGGCCCGACGGCCGCCTGCCGCATCGCCTATCGACTACCTAACCACAAGTGCCGCGCCCATGTCAAGGGATTTTGAGAAAAAAATTCAAAACATATGTTCGAGTACTTTTTATTGTACATATGTTCGATTAGACTGTAATTATAAGGTTCGGCGGAAATGCCGGGGATATGACAACGAGGGTACAGGAGGACGCGAGATGAAAGGTTATTTTGTTGACGGCGGCTACATGGGCTACGTGGATGGGAGCTACATGCTCTTTTCGGGGGAGGAGGATTATTTTGAGTATATGGAAGAAAAATCTTGACGAACGGTTGAAATTCAACATCTAGTATGTCATAATAATCGATTATAGATATATAGTAGCGCTGGCCGCCCGGGACGCGTGGAAAGGGCATTTTGACAAAAGGGGTTCGATAATGGATACGAGAGTCGATGTTTACAAGCCGAAAAAAATCAAGACCAGGCCTTACGAACATAAGGTGCGGTACTATGAGACCGACCAGATGCGCATCGTGCACCATTCCAACTACATCCGCTGGATGGAGGACGCGCGGATGGATCTGATGGAGCAGATGGGATTCAGCTATGACAAGATGGAGGAGCTGGAGATTATCAGCCCGGTTATCTCCGTGAGCTGCGAATACAAGAGCATGGTGCGCTTTGGAGAGACGGTCGTGGTCAATGCCAGGGTAATTGGCTACAACGGCGCCAAGCTCAAGATTGCATATGAGATGACGGACAAGGAGACCGGCGAGCTGCGGGCCGCGGCGCAGAGCGAGCACTGCTTTCTGACGATGTCCGGTAAGCCGCTTTCGCTCAAGCGGTCATATCCGGAGCTTGACACGAAGTTCTTCACCCTGGTCGACGACGATGATGAGGATGAGTAGCCGCGCAGATTATTAGTAGCGTCCGCATCGGCAGATGACGGGGGGAGCGGCATTCTTTGGAGGGGCAGATGAGGGAGAAAATCGTCCTGATCGACGGGCATAGCATATTGAACCGCGCGTTTTACGGGCTTCCGGATCTGACGAATTCAGAGGGTCGGCATACGAACGCCGTATATGGTTTTCTGAACATCCTTTTTAAGATTCTGGATGAGGAGCGGCCGCAGTACCTCACGGTGGCGTTCGATGTATCCGCGCCTACCTTCAGGCATGAGATGTTCGCGGATTACAAGGGCACGCGCAAGCCGATGCAGCCCGAATTGAAGGAGCAGGTCCCGCTGATGAAGCAGATGCTGTCCGCCATGGGAGTGGCGATAGTCGAACAGGCGGGGCTGGAGGCGGACGATCTGCTGGGCACGCTGTCGCGCCGCTATGAGGAGGCGGGGCTTGACGTTTCCATTATATCGGGCGACCGCGACCTGCTCCAGCTGGCGACGGACCGCGTCAAGATCCGCATCCCGAAGACGAAGCGTGCAGGTACCGAGATCGAGGATTATTATGCGGACGACGTCAAGGCGCGTTATCAGGTGACTCCGCGCGAGTTCATCGACGTCAAGGCCCTGATGGGAGACGCGTCCGACAATATACCGGGCGTGCCGGGAATAGGGGAAAAAGGCGCGACGGCCCTTATCGTTGAATTTCACAGCATCGAGGGCGCCTACGCTCATCTGGACGATATTCGGGCGTCTCGGACGCGGGAGGCGCTGCGAGCGCATTATGACATGGCGCAGATGAGCAAGGTCCTGGCGACGATCAGGCTGGATTGCGACGTGTCATGCGACCTTGACCGGGCGCGTCTTGGCAGCCTCTATACTCCCGAGGCATATGAGCTGTGCAGGGAGCTGGAATTCAAAAACATCCTGCCGCGATTCCCGCAGGGATCCGGCGCCGGCGAGGCGACAGCTTCAGAGCCGGCCGTCCGGACGATCCTAGATCCTGATGAGATGGATGACGCGCTCGCTGGCACCGACGAGGCCGCCATGAAGCTGTTTACAGAGAATGACGAGGTGCTCGGGCTTGCGGCATTTTTCGCGGATGGCGAGGTTCTGTGGATGCCGGCGGGAGCCGGGTTGGACGCGGGCCGCCTGCTCGGCGCGGTGCGCCTTTTCGCGGAACGCGGCGGGCATATCCTGACGACCGGGCTGAAAGAGCAGGCCAGGCTGCTCTATCCGCAAGGACTCGCGCCGGAGCTTCGCGAGCGGTTCGATGACCTGGAGATTATGGGATATCTGCTAGATCCTCTCGGACGCGGCTACGCTTACGAGGATCTGGCAAAGGCATATCTGGGCAGGACATATCCGTCCCGGGAGGAGCTGCTGGGCAGGCAGACCCTAAGTCAGGCTGTTTCGGGAGAATCGCCGCAGCTGCGGCGCTTTGTCGGATGCCAGATGGCGACGGTCCTAGGGGCGTGGAAGCCGATGGCGGATTTATTGGAAAAACAGGGGATGCTTCGGCTCTATGAGGAGATTGAGCGGCCTCTGGCCTTCGTGCTGGCAGACATGGAGCTGGCCGGCATCGTCGCGGACGCGGATGCGCTGAGGGAATATGGCATGCAGCTCTTGGAGCGCATAGCGCAGCTGGAGCGGGAGATTTACGAGGAGGCTGGCGAACCGTTCAACATCAATTCGCCAAAGCAGCTGGGCGTGATATTGTTCGAAAAGCTGCATATGCCATATGGCAAGAAGACGAAGACGGGATATTCCACGGCGGCGGACGTGCTGGACAAGCTGGCGCCGAAGTATCCGCTGGTAGCAAAGATTCTCGAGTACCGGCAGCTGGCCAAGCTCAAATCCACGTATGCGGACGGCCTGGCGGGATGTATCCGGGCGGATGGGCGCATACATTCGACTTTTAACCAGACGATTACCGCGACCGGGCGCATCAGCAGCACCGAGCCGAATCTCCAGAACATCCCGATACGGATGGAGCTGGGCAGGCTCATACGCAAGGTGTTCCTGCCAGCGGAGGGCTGCGTTTTTTTGGACGCGGACTATTCGCAGATAGAGCTGCGCGTGCTCGCGCATATGTCGGGCGACCAGACGCTGATCCAGGCATACCGGCAGGCGCAGGATATCCATCGCGTCACGGCCTCCCAGGTATTCCATGTCCCGCTGGACGAGGTGACGGATCTGCAGCGGCGCAACGCCAAGGCAGTGAATTTTGGCATAGTTTACGGCATCAGCTCATTCGGGCTTGGTGAGGATCTGGGCATCACGCGCAAGGAGGCGGACGCTTACATAAAGCAATATTTTGCCACCTATCCGAAGATAAAGGAGTTTTTGGACGGGCTGGTGTCGCGGGCGCGGAAGGATGGCTATTCGGAGACGCTCTATGGCAGGCGCAGGCCTATCCCCGAGCTCGCCTCTTCAAATTTCATGCAGCGTTCCTTCGGCGAACGCGTCGCGATGAACTCCCCTATCCAGGGAACCGCGGCCGATATCATAAAAATCGCCATGATACGCGTGCACGACCGGCTGATGCGGGAGCATTTGCGCTCGCGCCTGATATTGCAGGTGCACGATGAGCTGCTGCTCGAATCTCCCCGGGAGGAGGCTGAACGCGCGGGGGAGATCCTGGAGGAGGAGATGCGGCGCGCGGCGGACCTCGACGTGGAGCTGGAGGTGGATATGCACGAAGGCCGCAGCTGGTACGAGGCAAAATAATTATGAGATTTATCGGATTGACTGGAGGCGTCGGCGCGGGGAAGACGATGGTTTTAAGGGAGATAGAGCGGCTGTTTCCCGCCAGGGTACTCATCGCGGACGAGATCGCGCATGACCTGATGGAGCCCGGTACGGCATGCCACGATGCGCTGCGAGAGGCTTTTCATGGACGCGACGTCTGGCGGGAGGATGGCGGTTTCGACAGGGCAAAGCTGGCAGGGCTGATTTTTTCGGAGGAGGCGGAGCGTGCGCGGCTGGATGCCATAGTACACCCGGCGGTGAGGGAATACGTCTGCGCAGAGGCGGAGCGCGCGCGGCTTGCGGGGGATTGCGATTATCTGGTGTTGGAGGCGGCGCTGCTCATCGAGGAGCATTACGACGAGGTATGCGATGAGTTGTGGTATGTCTATGCGCCCCCGGAGATTCGCAGACGCCGCCTCATGGACGCTCGCGGATACAGCGCGGAGAAAGTCAGCCGGATTTTTGCCGCGCAGCTGCCGGATGAGATTTATCGGAGGCATTGCCGGGTCGTGATCGACAACAGCCGGGATGCCAGAAATGTGGCGGACCAGCTGGAGAGGCTGATAGGGCGGGCGTGACATGTCCGCCTGTCCATTGCGACCGGGCTTTCAAACAATACGAGGAGAGATGACATGGATGCACGCAGAACTGACGATCTGGGATTGGTGTTCGGCCTTGATATCGGGACGCGCAACGTGGTCGGGACCGTCGGGTTCAAAGACGAGAATGATACGTTCAACGTGGTCGCGCAATATAGCGAGGAACATGCGACGCGGGCCATGCTGGACGGACAGATCCACGACATAGGGAAGGTCGGCAGGACGGTGCGTTCCGTGAAGGAGCATCTGGAGGGCATGCTGGAGCGCGAACTCGACGAGGTCTGCATAGCCGCCGCGGGCCGGGTGCTGAAGACTGTGACGACGCGCGTGGATTATGAATATCCCGAGGAGACGGTCGTAAGCGGCGAGATGATCCATACGTTGGAACTGCTGGGTGTGGAAAAGGCGCAGAATATCCTCCGTGAGCAGAACGATACGAAATACCGTTTTTACTGCGTGGGATATTCCGTCGTGAAATACTATATCAACGAGGAGGTCTTTTCCAATCTGGAGGGGCACAAGGCGGAGACCATCGCGGCCGACATAATCGTGACTTTCCTGCCGGAGGATGTCGTGGACGGGCTGTATGCGGCGGTGGCGCTTGCCGGCATGGAGGTGGCTAACCTCACGCTGGAGCCTATCGCGGCAATCAACGTGGCTATACCGGAACATTTCCGCATGCTCAATATCGCGCTGGTGGACGTCGGGGCCGGCACCTCCGATATATGCGTCACCAGGGACGGAAGCATCATCGCCTATGGCATGATTCCGTTCGCGGGGGACGAGATCACGGAGGTCATAGTCCAGCATTATCTAGTTGACTTCAACATGGCGGAGCATATCAAACGGTCGTCTACGGTCGACGAGGAAGTAGAATTCGAGGATATCATGAGCATCACGCACCGTGTCCCGGCCGGGGAAGTATGGGAGCTGATGGAGCCGGTCGTGGACAAGATTGCGGAGGGAGTCGCGGAAAAGATCATCGGGCTGAACGGCGACAAATCCGTCAGCGCCACGTTCGTCGTCGGAGGCGGCGGAAAAGTGCATGGCTTCGTGGATCGTCTCGCGGATGAGCTGGGCCTCCCTCATGAACGCGTCGCGCTGCGCGGCGAGGAGGTGCTCAAGTCGGTCAATTTCCTCCAGCCCGACATCAAGCAGGATCCTCTGATCGTGACTCCGGTGGGTATCTGTCTGAATTATTATGACCAGAAGAACAATTTTATCATGGTGCGCTTTAACGGGGAGCGTATCAAGCTGTATGACAACAGCCGCCTGACCATAGTGGATGCCGCGCTGCAGGCCGGCTTTCCGAACGAATACCTGTTCCCGCGCAGGGGGAAGGCGATAAATTTTACCGTCAACGGAAAGCAGCGCATGATCCGCGGCGATGCCGGCGAATCGTCCATCGTGCGGATGAATGGCAGGGATGTGAACATCAATACGCCGCTCGAGCCGAATTGCGATATCGAGGTCATTCCCGCCACGGCCGGGGACGATGCGGTATATACGGTAGAGCGGCTCGAGGAATATACCTCGTCGACGATCCAGTTCGTGGTAAACAACAGGATGGTGACCTGCCCGCGTTTCGTGCTGGTCAACGGACGCCTGGAGCCGCCGACGTACCATCTCAAAGAGGGCGACAGCATAGTCGTGTGCAATTACTATACTGTCGCGCAGCTGGCGGAGTTCATGGACGTCGAGCTGGATCCGGATCGCGACGTCATGGTGAACAACCGCGTGGAAAACATGGACGCGCGGATATATGAGAATTTCAGCATTGACTGGACTGTCTTGTCATACCGCACGACGCAGGCGGACGTCGCATATCCCGAGCTGTCGGAAGCAGGCTCGCCGGAAGCAGGGCTGCCGGACGTTGCGGGAGATTCTGATCTGCCAGGGATTCCGGACGCGGCGGCACTGCCGGGCACCACGGAGTCATCGGAGCCGGCGGCTCTGCCGGGGGCGGAGCCTATAGAGAAGACGCCGGCAGCGCTTGGCACGGAGGCCTTGGCATTTCCAGAGCCTGATCCGCGCGAGGATGAAACGAAGCTGCCGGAGCCATCGGCGAACGACGGGGGCGCGGAGGCGGCAGCCAGGGAGAATCCCCCCGGGGCGGTTGCCGAGGACGCGGAAGCATCTGGAACCGTGAGGACGGTATACGTAAACGGCGAACCAGTGACGATGCACGGCAAGCCTGAATATGTCTTTATCGACGTTTTCGACTATATCGATTTCGACCTGTCGGATTCGAGAGGGCGCTCTATCATAACGCGGGTCAATGAAAAGGATGCCTATTATACGCAGGTTCTGGGCGAGGGAGACAGGATTGTGATTCGCTGGGAAGAGAGGTAATGGGAGAGATGAGGCTATGCAGCATCGCAAGCGGCAGCAGCGGCAACTGCATCCTGGCGGGTTCTGATGACAGCCATATTTTAATCGATGCCGGGATCAGCGGCAGCAGGATACGCGAGGGAATGGGGCAGCTGGGCTTAAAGCCGGAGGATGCCGCGGGTATTTTTATAACGCACGAGCATATGGATCATATCCAGGGGCTCGGGGTGATGGCAAGGCGGTACGGCCTGCCGATCTATGCGACCGAAAAGACAATCCGTGCCGTGAAAAGATGCAGGGCTCTCGGCGATATCGATGCGGGATTATTTCATGCCGTCCGTCCAGACGAGCCGGTGGCGGTGGGGGATCTGTCGGTGGAACCCATACGGGTCTCGCACGACGCGGCGGATCCGGTGATGTATATACTGCGGCATCGAGGACGCTCGGCGGCGGTCGTTACTGACCTCGGAGTTTACGACCAATATCTGATAGATAAATTGAATGGCATCAACGTATTGTTTCTGGAGGCGAACCACGACGTGCGCATGTTGGAGATGGGGACATACCCATATCCGCTAAAGCAGCGCATATTGAGCGACCGGGGGCATCTTTCCAATGAATCATCGGGAAGGTTTTTGGGGGAGGTTCTCCACGACGGGTTTCAGGCGGTGGTCCTGGGGCATCTGTCCAAAGAGAATAATTATGAGAAACTCGCATACGAGACTGTGCGCCTGGAAGTCACGTTAGGCGACAATCCATACAAGGGTTCGGATTTCCCGATATATGTGGCGAAGCGCGACGAGGTCTCGCAATGCGTTTATTTTTAAGGCGCCGCGAGATTCGCGGCCGGTCATGGCGGATTCCGCGGCTGCATCAGGAGGGCAGGATATGGAAAGCGCGAACAGCAAGGCGATAATCACCGTAGTAGGCCGAGATACAGTGGGCATAATCGCGAAGGTATGCACATACCTGGCGGATCACGGCATCAATATACTGGATATCTCTCAGACCATCGTCTCCGGGTATTTCAACATGATGATGATCGTGGATATGGCGGGATCCGACGTGCCATTTTCGGATTGCTCGGCATCCCTGGACCGGATCGGGTCAGGCCTTGGCGTCTCGGTGAAATGCCAGAGAGAGGAAATATTCGAGAAGATGCACCGCATTTGATTCCGGTTTTGCCGGAGACGGGAGGCGGATTATGATCAATATATGGGAGGTCGAGGAGACCAACAAGATGATCGAGCAGGAGAATCTGGACGTGCGCACGATCACGCTGGGCATTAGCCTGACCGACTGCATCGATTCGGATCTGGACCGGCTAAGGCGGAAGGTCTATGACAAGGTCGCGACCGTCGCCGAACGCCTGGTGCCGGTGGGCGAGGAGATCGAGCGGGAATACGGCATACCTATCGTGAATAAGCGCATTTCCGTGACGCCGGCCGCGCTGGTAGGATCTGCGGCCTGCCGGAGCGCGGATGATTTCGTCTCGCTCGCGAAGACGCTGGATGCGGCGGCAAAGACTGCCGGGGTGAATTTCCTGGGGGGTTATTCCGCGCTGGTTTCCAAGGGGATGACCTCGGGGGAGGAGATGCTCATCCGCTCGATACCGCGGGCGCTCGCGGAGACCGAGGTCGTCTGCTCCTCGGTCAACGTGGGTTCCACCAGGACCGGCATCGACATGGACGCGGTCCGGCTGATGGGCGGAGTGATAATAGATACGGCGGAGGCCACCTCGCATTGCCAGGTCAACGGCTGCGCCAAGCTGGTCGTGTTCTGCAACGCGCCGGACGACAATCCTTTCATGGCGGGAGCTTTCCATGGCGTGACGGAGGCCGACGCGGTCATAAACGTCGGGGTCAGCGGGCCGGGCGTGATGAGGACCGCGTTGGAGAAGGTGCGCGGAGCCGATTTCGAGGAGCTCTGCGAGACGATAAAAAAGACCGCGTTCAAGATTACGCGGGCCGGCCAGCTCGTGGCGCGGGAGGCATCGAGGCGGCTTGGCATCCCGTTCGGCATCGTCGATTTGTCTCTGGCGCCGACGCCGGCGATAGGGGACAGCGTTGCCGACATCTTGCACGAGATAGGCCTGGAATACGCGGGAGCGCCAGGGACTACCGCGGCCCTCGCGATGCTCAACGACCAGGTGAAGAAGGGCGGCGTGATGGCGTCTTCATATGTCGGAGGCCTCAGCGGGGCATTTATCCCGGTCAGCGAGGACCAGGGGATGATAGACGCGGTAAACGCCGGAGCCCTCACGCTGGAAAAGCTCGAGGCGATGACTAGCGTATGCTCCGTCGGCCTTGACATGATAGCCATCCCGGGGGACACGCCGCCGTCGGCGGTCTCGGGCATAATAGCTGACGAGATGGCTATCGGAATGGTTAACCAGAAAACGACGGCCGCGAGGCTGATTCCATGTCCCGGAAAGAAGCCCGGCGACATTGTGGAGTTCGGCGGGCTGCTTGGGCGCGCGCCGGTGATGCCGGTCAATCCGTATTCCTGCGAGGAGTTCATAGGCAGGAGCGGGCGGATACCGGCGCCGATTCATTCGTTTAAGAATTAGGGAGGAGACAATGCAGATTCTAGATTTGAGCGCAGTATTATCGGAAAACAGCTATCCCGGCAGGGGCATCGTGCTAGGGCGGTCGGAGGATGGGAGATATGCCGTTGCCGCCTATTTTATCATGGGGCGCAGCGTGAACAGCAGGAACCGCGTGTTCGTGGAGGACGGCGCGGGCATCCGCACTCAGGCGTTCGATCCCGCGAAGCTATCAGACCCCAGCCTGGTTATTTACACGCCGGTGCGGGTGTTAGGAAATAAGACGATAGTCACCAACGGCGACCAGACGGATACGATATACCAGCTGATGGACAGCCAGCAGACGTTCGAGCAGTCGCTGCGCACGAGGCGGTTCGAGCCGGATGCCCCGCATTATACGCCGCGCATATCCGGCATAATGCATATCGAAAACGGCGGGTACAATTTTGCCCTGTCCATCTTGAAGAGCGACGGCGGAGATCCGGATTCGTGCGATCGTTTTACGTTCGCTTATGAAAACCCGAAGGCCGGCGAGGGGCGTTTCATCCATACGTATATGGGAGACGGCGACCCGCTGCCCAGTTTCGAGGGCGAGCCTGAGCGGGTCCGCGTCGGGGGAGGAATAGACGATTTTGCCAATATGGTCTGGGCCAGCCTGGACGAGGAGAACAAAGTGTCGCTGTTCGTGCGATATATAGATATCTCCGATGGCTCTTATGAGTCCAGGATTATCAATAAGAACATACAAGCAGGAGGGGAACGATGAACGAACTTGGATTGAAATATGGCTGCAACCCCAACCAGAAGCCTTCGCGCATTTACATGGCGGACGGGTCTGAACTGCCGGTCGTCGTGCTGAACGGCAGGCCTGGCTACATCAATTTTCTGGATGCCTTTAACGGCTGGCAGCTCGTCAGGGAGCTGAAGTGCGCGACCGGGGTGGCCGCGGCGACTTCTTTCAAGCACGTCTCGCCTGTCGGCGCCGCCATAGGGCTGCCGTTGAGCGACGTCGAGCGCAAGATATACTGGGTGGACGACATGGATATCGAATTTACGCCGCTGGCGAATGCCTATGCCAGGGCCAGGGGGGCTGACCGCATGTCGTCATTCGGAGATTTTATCGCGTTATCTGATGTCTGCGACGTGGCTACCGCCACGATTATCAAGCGCGAAGTGTCGGATGGCGTGATCGCGCCGGGATATGAGCCGGAGGCGCTGGAGATCTTGAAATCAAAGAAAAAAGGCGCCTATAACGTGATTCAGATAGACGCGGCATATGAGCCGGCGCCGGTAGAGCATAAGGAAGTGTTTGGCGTCACGTTCGAGCAGGGCAGGAACAATCTGGCGATAGACGGCTCGTTTTTTTCCAATATCGTGACGGAGAACAAGGATCTTCCCGAAAGTGCCAGGACGAGTCTTGCGATAGCTATGATTACGCTGAAATATACGCAGTCCAATTCAGTCTGCTACGTCAAGGGCGGCCAGGCAATCGGCATCGGAGCGGGGCAGCAGTCCAGAATCCACTGCACCAGGCTGGCCGGACAGAAGGCGGACAACTGGTGGCTGCGCCAGAACCCGAAAGTCTTGAGCCTGCCATTCAGGGATGACATCGGGCGGGCGGACCGCGACAACGCAATCGACCTGTATATCGGGGATGAATGCATGGATTTGCTAGCGGACGGCGCATGGGAGCGGACATTTACCGTGAGGCCCGATGCTTTCACGCCGGAGGAGAAACGCGCCTGGCTGGATAAAAATACCGGCGTGGCCCTGGGTTCGGACGCTTTTTTCCCATTCGGCGACAATATCGAGCGCGCGCGAAAGAGCGGCGTGGAATATGTGGCGGAGCCGGGCGGCTCTATACGCGACGACGATGTGATCGCCGCCTGTGACAGATATGGCATGGTGATGTGTTTCACGGGCATGCGCCTGTTCCACCATTAAGAGCCTGCCATGTATGAATTGCTGAAAGAAGACGGGCGCGCCAAGCGGGGCGTGCTCCATACGGTGCATGGCGATATCCAGACGCCGGTATTCATGAACGTGGGCACGGCCGCCGCCATCAAGGGCGCGGTCTCCACCGAGGATCTGAAGATTTTGCGGGCGCAGGTGCAGTTGTCCAATACATACCATCTGCACGTGCGCACCGGGGATGAGACGATTCGCGAACTGGGCGGGCTGCACCGTTTCATGGCATGGGACCGGCCTATCCTCACCGACAGCGGGGGATTCCAGGTCTTTTCGCTGGCGGATCTGCGCCAGATAAAGGAGGAGGGCGTATACTTCAGATCGCATGTAGACGGCAGGAAGATATTCATGGGGCCGGAGGAGAGCGTCAGGATCCAGTCCAACCTGGGTTCTACGATAGCGATGGCTTTCGACGAATGCCCGCCAGCCCTGGCGGAACTGGATTACGTGGAGGCCTCGGTGGCGCGCACGACCCGCTGGCTCGCCCGCTGCAAGGTCGAGATGGCGCGGCTTAATGCCCTCGAGGATACGCTCAACCGCAGGCAGATGCTCTTCGGCATCAACCAGGGCGCCATATACGACGACGTGCGCATAGACCACGCCAGGCGGATAAGCGAGATGGAGCTGGACGGCTATGCTATCGGCGGGCTGGCCGTTGGCGAGAGCCATGAGCAGATGTACCATATCCTGGACGTGACCGTGCCGCATCTGCCGCGCGCCAAGCCGACTTACCTCATGGGAGTCGGTACGCCGGCAAACATCCTGGAGGGCGTGGAACGCGGAGTGGATTTTTTCGACTGCGTCTATCCTACCAGGAACGGGAGGCATGGGCATGCCTACACTAGCTCAGGCAAGATTAATCTGCTGAACCGGCGGTTTGAAAAGGATATGCGGCCGATTGAGGAGGGATGCGGGTGTCCGGCGTGCCGGCATTATTCCAGGGCATATGTGCGGCATCTGCTGAAATCCGGCGAGATGCTGGGCATGCGCCTGCTGGTGATGCATAACCTCTATTTTTATAACGTGATGATGGAAGAAATTCGCGATGCCATAGATTTGGGGCGGTTTTCGGCATACAAGGCGGAGAAGCTCTATGGTATGGGGCAGGAAGCCTAGCGGGGCGGGTTACTATTCACTGCCGCCGCCGGTAAAATTTTGTCTTGATGTTATCGCTCCTTTCATGTATTATGGTATAGATGTTCTTTTATAGGAGCCCCCGTGCCTCGCATGCGGGGCGACACCAAAAATGAAAGCCGATTGCTCCGCGCCTGCGGCGCTCTCGCAATCCGGGCAAGGCCTGTCCATTGCGACCGGGCTTTCATAGTTGACTTCAGTTAGGAGGAATGAACATGATTCTAGCAGATCAGGCGGCCGGTTCGGCGGCCGGCGGAGCCATCGGAATGGTGGTATGGATTGTCATTTTGGTCGCTTTCATGTACTTTTTCATGATCCGCCCTCAGAAGAAGGAACAGAAGCAGAAGCAGGCCATGCTCCAGTCATTGGAGGTCGGCGACACGGTGCTCACCACCAGCGGCTTCTATGGCACGATCATCGACATGTCGGAGGACACCGTGATTATCGAGTTCGGCAACAACAGGAACTGCCGCATACCGATGCAGCGCGTAGCCATTTCCGCAGTGGAAAAGCCCGAGGAGGCTGCCAAGGCGGCAGAGAAGAATGAGAAAAACGATAAGAATGACAAGAACGAGAAGGCTGACAAGAGCGACAAAAAGAGCGAGAAAAAGTGAAGCGGCAGGGCGGGGCGTATACGTTGCGTGGTATACGCCTTTCGCCGTGTTTTAGAGGAAAGAGGCAGAAATGAATTTTCACGTTGGAGTGATCTCCGGAGACGGCATCGGTCCGGAGATCGTTGCGGAAGCAACAAAAGTATTGGATGCGGCAGGAAAAAAATATGGCCATGCCTTTGACTATGAGCAGATCCTGATGGGCGGCTGCTCCATAGATGCCTGCGGAGTCCCGCTGACGGATGGGGCGATAGCGCAGGCAAAGGGGTGCGATGCCGTGCTGATGGGTTCCATCGGCGGCAATACCGCGACAAGCCCCTGGTATAAGCTGCCTCCCGACAGGCGGCCGGAGGCCGGCCTGCTGGGACTTCGCAAGGCCTTGAATCTGTTCGCGAACCTGCGGCCGGCCCGCCTGTATTCCCAGCTGCGCGAGGCATGCCCCCTGCGGGACGAGGTCATCGGCGATGGCTTTGACATGATGATTATGCGCGAACTCACCGGCGGCCTTTATTTCGGGGAGCGAAAGACAGAGGAGCGTGACGGAATCCTGACCGCGGTCGATACGCTGGTTTATAGCGAATACGAGATCCGCCGGATCGCCGTCCGCGCGTTCGACGTGGCCCGCAAGCGCCGCAAGAAGGTTACGAGCGTGGATAAGGCGAACGTCCTCGACTCGTCGCGCCTGTGGCGCAAGGTAGTGGAGGATGTCGCAAAGGATTATCCAGACGTGGAATATGAGCACATGCTCGTCGATAATTGCGCGATGCAGCTTGTAAGAGATCCGAAGCAGTTCGACGTTATCCTTACCGAGAATATGTTCGGCGACATCCTCTCCGACGAGGCCAGCATGGTGACAGGGTCGATAGGCATGCTGGCATCCGCGAGCCTGAACGACACGAAGTTCGGACTGTACGAGCCCAGTGGAGGCTCCGCTCCGGATATCGCCGGCCTCGGCGTGGCCAACCCAATCGCCACGATCCTGAGCGCGGCCATGATGCTGCGATATAGTTTCGATCTGGACGATGCGGCGGACTCTATTGAGGCCGCGGTCGAGCGCGCGCTGGAGGATGGATACCGCACGAGGGATATCATGCCCGGGCGGGATGCGGGCAAGTCCGCAGTGAAGCAGGTAGGCACCGCCGAGATGGGCAATATTATATGCGATCGGCTGTGAATATCGCGGCTGATTAAAAAAGGCGGATGCGGACATTTCTTTGTTTATGGGAGGAAAAAATAATGATAAGCGACAATGCGCGTTCCGGCATGCAGCAGGCGCCGGCGAGAAGCCTTTTTAACGCGCTGGGATTTACCGCTGAGGAGATGAAGAAGCCGATGGTAGGCATCGTCAGCTCCTACAACGAGATTGTGCCCGGCCATATGAACATAGACAAGATCGTGGAAGCCGTAAAGCTCGGCGTGGCCGAGGCCGGCGGCGTGCCGGTCGTTTTCCCCGCGATCGCCGTCTGCGACGGCATAGCGATGGGGCATATAGGAATGAAATATTCGCTGGTCACACGCGACCTTATCGCCGATTCCACGGAATGCATGGCGATAGCGCATCAGTTCGACGCCCTGGTCATGGTGCCGAACTGCGACAAGAACGTTCCGGGGCTTCTGATGGCGGCGGCCCGCCTGAATCTGCCGACGGTATTCGTGTCGGGCGGCCCTATGCTGGCCGGACGCGTCAAGGGGCAGAAGCGCAGCCTGTCGTCGATGTTCGAGGCGGTGGGCAGCTACGCCGCGGGCACGATGACCGAAGACGACGTGGCAGAATTTGAAAACAAGGTATGTCCTACATGCGGCTCATGCTCCGGCATGTATACGGCAAATTCGATGAACTGCCTGACCGAGGCCCTGGGCATGGGACTATCGGGAAACGGTACGATACCGGCGGTATATTCGGAGCGCATCAAGCTGGCGAAGCGCGCAGGGATGGCTGTTATGGATCTCGTCCGCAAGAACATACGGGCAAGGGACATCATCACGAAGGAGTCCATCATCAACGCCCTGACCGTGGATATGGCGCTCGGCTGCTCTACCAACAGCATGCTCCACCTGCCGGCAATCGCGCACGAGATCGGATTTGACTTTGACATATCATATGCGAATCCGATAAGCGAGAGGACGCCGAACCTGTGCCATCTGGCTCCGGCCGGCCCTACGTATATGGAGGATCTCAACGAGGCGGGCGGCGTATATGCGGTGATGAAGGAACTAGCGGACATCGGCCTGCTGAACCTCGATTGCATGACCATTACCGGCCGGACGATAGGCGAAAATATTAAAAACGCGGCGAACCTCAATCCCGAGGTGATACGCCCTACGGACAGGCCTTACAGCAAGACTGGAGGACTCGCGGTATTGAAGGGGAATCTCGCGCCGGACGGCTCTGTCGTCAAGCGTTCGGCGGTCGTCGAGGAGATGCTCGTCCACGAGGGCCCGGCACGGGTATTTGATTGCGAGGAGGATGCCATAGACGCTATAAAGGGCGGCAGGATCCACGAGGGTGACGTGGTGGTCATCCGCTATGAAGGGCCTAAAGGCGGCCCGGGCATGCGGGAGATGCTCAACCCCACTTCTGCCATAGCCGGAATGGGCTTAGGCTCGTCGGTCGCGCTTATCACGGACGGGCGTTTTTCAGGCGCGAGCCGGGGGGCGTCTATCGGCCATGTGTCGCCCGAGGCGGCGGTGGGCGGGCCCATAGCGCTCGTCGAGGAGGGGGACATAATCAGTATCGACATCCCGGCGATGAAGCTGGAATTAAAGGTGTCAGACGAGGAGCTGGCGGCCCGCAGGGCCGGATGGCGTCCGCGCGAGCCAAAGGTGACGACCGGATACCTGTCGCGATATGAGAAGATGGTGACGTCCGGAAACCGCGGCGCCATACTGGAAATCTGACCGTATATTTTTGAAAGGGGTAATGAAATGCAGCTCACTGGAGCGGAGATTATTATCGAATGTTTGAAGGAGCAGGGCGTGGATACGGTATTCGGATATCCGGGCGGCGCGATTTTGAACCTATACGACGAGCTGTACAAACACAGCGGAGAGATAAGGCATATCCTGACATCGCATGAGCAGGGGGCCAGCCACGCGGCGGATGGGTATGCCAGGAGTACCGGGAAGGTCGGCGTGTGCCTGGCGACATCCGGCCCCGGCGCGACCAACCTGGTTACCGGCATCGCGACTGCCTATATGGATTCCGTCCCGGTGGTGGCCATTACATGCAACGTCGGCATGTCGCTGCTGGGCAAGGACAGTTTCCAGGAGGTAGACATAACCGGCATAACGATGCCGATTACCAAGTATAATTTTATCGTGAAGTCCGTCGGGGATCTGGCTGACATTATACGCAGGGCTTTCGCGATCGCAAGGCGCGGCCGGCCGGGCCCCGTGCTGGTGGACGTGACAAAGGACGTGACAGCCAGCAAGGCGGAATACGAGCCTCCTTCCGGCAGGTCCGATGCCCGCATGAGGGCAAGGCGCGCGGATTCCGGCGAGCGGGAACGGCGGGAGGAGCAGATTGACGCCGCGATTCATGCCATGCATCAGTCGAAGAAGCCGTTCATATTCGTCGGCGGCGGAGCGGTGATTTCAGAGGCATCCGAGGAACTCATGCGGTTCGCCAGGCTCCTGCAGGCTCCGGTATGCGATTCCCTGATGGGGAAGGGGGCTTTCCCGGGCACAGATCCGCTCTATTCCGGGATGCTGGGCATGCATGGAACCAAGGCTTCCAATTTCGGCGTCAGCTCCTGCGACCTTCTAGTCGTGGTGGGCGCGCGTTTTTCCGACAGGGTCATCGGCAATGCGTCGAAATTCGCGGCCGATGCGCGGATCGTCCAGATTGACATCGACGATGCCGAGGTAAACAAAAACATCCAGGTGGACACCTGCGTGATCGGCGACGCCAGGGAAGTGCTGTCGGAGATCAATGAACGCCTGGGACAGCAGGATCACGGCGAGTGGCTCGCTTACATCGATGGACTGAAGGAAAAATATCCGCTCACATATCCGGATACCGGGCTGAGCGGGCCGTACATGGTGGAGGAGATTTACCGCCAGACGAAGGGCGACGCTATCATCGTCACTGAGGTAGGCCAGCATCAGATGTGGGCGGCGCAATATTACAAATTTACCAAGCCGCGCACGCTGCTCACGTCAGGAGGACTTGGAACGATGGGATACGGCCTGGGGGCCGCCATCGGCGCCCAGGTGGCTAATCCCGACAGGCAGGTCGTCAATTTTGCCGGCGATGGGTGTTTCCGCATGAACATGAACGAGATTGCCACCGCGGTACGTGAGAAGCTGCCATTGATAGAGGTCATCGTGAACAACCATGTGCTCGGCATGGTGCGCCAGTGGCAGGACCTGTTTTATGACAAGCATTATTCGGCGACTGTCCTTGACGACGGCGTGGATTATGTGAAGCTAGCGGAGGCGATGGGCGCCAGGGGCTGGCGGGCGTCGACCCGGGAGGAGTTTGACCTCGCGTTTTCGGAGGCGATGGAATATCCGGGCGTGGCGGTGATAGACGCCGTGATTAACTGCGACGATAAGGTATGGCCGATGGTGGCGCCAGGCGCGCCAATCAGCGAGGCGTTCACGGCGGAGGATCTAAAGGAAAAACGATAGGAGGGAAGAATAAATGGGAAGGGTATATAATTTTTCGGCCGGACCGGCGGTGCTGCCCGAGGAAGTGCTGCGCGAGGCGGCAGACGAGATGCTGGATTACAGGGGTTGCGGCATGTCCGTCATGGAGATGTCCCATAGATCCAAGGTATTTGACCAGATCATAAAAGAGGCGGAGACGGATATCCGCGACCTGATGGGCATTCCCGACAATTACAAGGTGTTATTCCTGCAGGGCGGCGCGTCGCAGCAGTTCGCGGCGATTCCGATGAACCTGATGAAAAACAGGAAGGCCGGCTATATCATCACCGGACAGTGGGCGAAGAAGGCATTCCAGGAGGCAAAGATCTACGGCGAGGCTGTCGAGCTGGCATCCTCCGCAGACAAGACGTTTTCATACATACCGGACTGCTCCGATCTGCCGATAACCGACGACATGGATTATGTCTATATTTGCGAGAACAATACGATATATGGCACGAAATACAAGGAGCTGCCGGATACCAAGGGAGTGGATCTGGTGGCGGACGTCTCTTCCTGCTTCTTGTCCGAGCCGGTAGACGTCTCGAGGTATGCCCTTATCTTCGGCGGCGTCCAGAAAAACATCGGCCCCGCCGGGGTCGTCATCGTAATCGTCCGCGAGGATTTGATAAGGGACGACGTCCTGCCGGGAACGCCTACATTGCTAAAATACAAGACGCAGGCAGACAATGACAGCCTGTATAATACGCCGCCATGCTATGGCATATATATTTGCGGCAAGGTATTCAAATGGATCAAAAAGATGGGCGGCCTCGAGGCGATGAAGGAGCATAATTGTAAAAAGGCTAAGATCCTGTATGATTTTCTGGATCAGAGCCGGCTCTTCCGTGGAACTGTCCGCGCGGAGGATCGCTCGCTGATGAACGTGCCGTTCGTAACCGGAAACGAGGAGCTTGACGCGAAATTCGTCTCTGAGGCGAAGGCGGCCGGATTCGAAAACCTGAAGGGCCACCGCACCGTGGGCGGGATGCGCGCCTCCATCTACAACGCTATGCCGATAGAGGGCGTGGAAAAACTGGTGGAATTCATGAAAAAATTTGAAGAGGAGAATGCGTAATGTTTCAATATACTTGCTTGAACCCCATATCGGACGCCGGGCTGGGGCTGCTGACAGATGATTACAAAAAGGTGGAGGACATCTCCGAGGCGAGGGCGGCTCTCGTGCGATCCGCGTCGATGCTCGACATGGAGCTGCCGGATGGCCTGGAGGCCGTGGCCCGCGCAGGCGCCGGCGTCAATAACATCCCGCTGGATAAATGCGCCGAGAAGGGCATTGTGGTATTCAATACTCCGGGAGCCAATGCGAACGGCGTAAAGGAGCTGGTTTTCGCGGGGATGCTCCTCGCGGCGAGGGACATCGTGGGCGGCATAGATTGGTGCGCCGGCCAGGCCGGAAACGGGGATATCGCCAAGGCCGCTGAAAAGCAGAAGAAGAACTATGCCGGCACGGAGCTCTCGGGTAAGAAGCTCGGAGTGATCGGCCTCGGCGCGATCGGGGTCAAGGTGGCGAGCACGGCGATACATTTCGGGATGGAGGTCTATGGATACGACCCCTATATCTCGGTCAGCGCGGCATGGAATCTCTCGCATGGCGTCAAGCAGATTCTGAACGCGGAGACGATTTATAAAGAATGCGATTATATCACGATCCACGTCCCGCTGATGGACGCGACGAAAAAAATGATTGGCGAGGACGCCATCGCCATGATGAAGCCTGACGCCGTCGTGTTGAACTTCGCGCGCGACCAGCTGGTGGACGAGGAGGCCATGGTGCGCGCCTTGTCCGAGGGCCGCGTCAGGAAATACGTGTCGGATTTCCCGAATCCTACGACCGTCGGCAAGGAGGGATGCATAGTCATCCCGCATCTGGGCGCGTCCACGGAGGAATCCGAGGAGAATTGCGCGGTGATGGCTGTCGAGGAGCTTCGCGACTATATGGAAAACGGAAACATCAAAAATTCTGTAAACTACCCGAATTGCGACATGGGAGTCTGCCAGACGGCGAGCCGGGTGTCTTTCCTGCATAGGAACAAGAAAGGCACAATCGGCGGCTTTACCGCGCTGCTTGGCGATGCTGGCGTCAATATCGACAACATGTATAATAAGAGCAAGGGCGATTATGCATATACTATGCTGGACGTCGACGCGGCTGTGCCGGAGGACGTGCTGGCGAAAATGTGCGCTCTTCCGGGCGTTTTCAGAGCCAGGGTGATCAAGTAATGGCGGATATCAGACCATTCCGGGCAATCCGTCCCGTACCGGGCAAGGCGGCGTCGATAGCGGCACTGCCTTATGACGTATATGACAGGCAGGAAGCCAGGGAGGCGGTAGCCGGCAATCCCGATTCCTTTCTGAATATCGACCGCGCGGAGACGCAGTTCGATGATTCGGTGGACATCTATTCCGATGCCGTCTATCAAAAGGCGCATGATCTGCTCTGGGATAGGATACATGCGGGCGATTTCATCCAGGATGCCAGGCCTTGCTACTATATCTACGAGCTGTCCATGGGCGGGCGGACTCAGACCGGAATCGCTGCCTGCGCGTCTATCGATGACTATGAAAACGCGGTCATAAAAAAGCACGAGAATACCCGGGCCGACAAGGAGGAGGACAGGATCCGGCATGTCGACGCCTGCAACGCGCAGACCGGCCCTATCTTCTTGGCATACCGCGCCAGCGCCCGTATCCGGTCTATTGTCGCCGATGTGAAGAACAAGCGCCTCCCGGTCTATGATTTCGTCTCGGACGACGGAGTGGGGCATCGCGTGTGGGTAATCGATTCTCCCGAGGATATCGAGGGAATCAGGACGGCGTTCGCGGGGTTGGGCAGCATCTATATCGCTGATGGCCATCATCGCGCCGCATCCGCGGTGAAAGTAGGGCTGAAGCGTCGCGCTGAGCATCCCGGCTATGACGGTACGGAGGAGTTCAACTATTTCCTGTCCGTACTCTTCCCGGACGAGGATCTGATGATTATGGACTACAACCGCGTCGTCAGGGATTTGAATGGGTATACTCCGGAGGAGTTCCTGAAAAAAACCAGGGAAATTTTCGACGTCGAGCCGGTGGATCGCGCGAATCGCTCGCCGGTCGGAAAAGGCGAATTCTCCATGTATTTAATGCCGGACTGGTATCGCTGCCGGATTCGAGAGGAGGATAGAAGCGGCGATCCAGTAGGGGGGCTGGATGTCTCTTTACTGCAGGAACTCCTGCTGCGCCCCGTGCTTGGCATAGGAGATCCGAAGACGGATCGGCGTATCGGTTTTGTGGGCGGCATCCGGGGGCTGGACGAGCTGGAGCGGCGCTGCGGCGCGGACGGCGGATGGGCGTGCGCTTTCGCGATGTATCCGACGTCTATAGGCGAACTGTTCGCGGTGGCGGATGCCGGGCTTTTGATGCCGCCTAAGTCGACGTGGTTCGAGCCTAAGCTGCGCAGCGGGCTTTTTATTCACGAGATATAGTTACGGCCTTGCCTTTTACGAGCAAGCTCGGAGAGCCAGTTCCTTTATCTGAAACGGCTGTGAATAGTAACTAATTATTAACATTTAACATTTTTTTCAAAAATGAATTGACAAATTTGTTGAATTATGCTAACGTTTCCTTTGGAATTAGAGAGCTGCGCGTGTTTTGCGTGATTCCGGAAAAAGAAGCATGTAAAAAGTTTAGGAGGAAATGTTATGCATCAGGGAACTGTAAAGTGGTTTAATGCAAAAAAAGGCTACGGATTTATTTCTGACGAAGCCGGCAACGAAGTATTCGTTCATTTTTCGGCATTGAATATGGACGGCTTCAAGGAATTGAAGGATGGCGAAAGGGTTGAGTTCGAGGTCGTCGATGGAGAGAAGGGGCCTCAGGCAGCAAACGTAACCAGAATCTGATCCGCCACTATATTTTGTATGCGAACGAAAATAAAGCGGTCATCTCTTGACGGGATGGCCGCTTTTTTCACAGAAACCCCGCCATGGGCGGATGTTGCGCCGCGGCGGATCAATCCGCGGGCTTTCATACATGTCATGCCT
This sequence comes from uncultured Eubacterium sp., assembly GCA_964450965.1. Taxonomy (GTDB): domain Bacteria; phylum Bacillota; class Clostridia; order Lachnospirales; family Lachnospiraceae; genus W0P33-017. The sequence continues at coordinate 61,018 of CAYVFF010000006.1, forward strand.
ATTTGCGGGGAATAGAAATTTACATGGAGGAAATGATTTTGAACAATCAAAAAAGCATCAAGGATTCAGACGGAATCCTGGCACTTTATGAAATAATCAAGGAGGAGGGCTTGGAAGACCTGGGTTCGAGCGGCACGCTGCTCCGCCACAAGAAGAGCGGCGCGCGCATCGCGCTGGTGGAAAACGATGACGAGAACAAGGTTTTTTATATCGCGTTCCGCACGCCTGTCAGCGATTCGACCGGGGTGGCACATATCATCGAGCATACCGTGCTGTGCGGATCAGAGCTGTTTCCGGCGAAGGATCCGTTCATCGAACTGGCGAAGGGATCGCTCAATACGTTTTTGAACGCAATGACCTATCCGGACAAGACGGTATATCCGGTGGCGAGCTGCAACGACAAGGATTTCCAGAATCTGATGCACGTCTATCTGGACGCGGTATTCCATCCGAATATTTATAAACATGAGGAGATCTTCCGCCAGGAGGGGTGGCACTACGAGCTGGAATCCGAGGACGCCCCTATCACGCTGAACGGCGTGGTATATAACGAGATGAAGGGGGCTTTTTCCTCGCCGGAGGGCGTGCTGGACCGGCTGATTTTGAACTCGCTGTTCCCCGACACGGCATACGCCAACGAGTCCGGCGGAGATCCGCAGAATATCCCGGAGCTGACATATGCGCAGTACCTGGATTTCCACAGGAAATACTACCACCCGTCGAATTCGTATATCTATCTGTACGGCGACATGGACATGGCCCAGAAGCTCATCTGGCTCGATAAGGAATATCTCTCTAAATACGATTGCTGCCCGGTCGATTCACGGATCTTGCGCCAGGCTCCTTTTGAGAAGCCGGTCGAGATAGAGCGGTATTACCCGATAGGGGCGGGAGAGCCGCTGGAGAACAATGCCTATCTGGCGTACAACGCGGTCATAGATACTGTCTTGAATAAGGAATATTATCTTGCCTTTGATGTAATCGAATATGCGCTGTTCGGGGCGCCCGGCGCGCCGGTCAAGCAGGCCCTGCTCGACGCCGGCATAGGCCGGGACGTCATCAGCACATATGACAATTCGACATACCAGCCGGTCTTTTCCATTGTGGCGAAAAACGCCGACGCATCCGACAAGGCCCGTTTCGTGAGGGTCATAAAGGACGCGCTGCGTTCGCAGGTCGAGGGCGGCATCGACAAAAAAGCTTTGCTTGCCGGCATATGCAGCGCGGAATTCAAATACCGCGAAGCCGATTTCGGTACGTATCCAAAGGGCCTGATTTACGGCCTGCAATGCCTGGATAGCTGGCTTTACGACGATTCCGAGCCGTTCATGCACCTTATGGCCGGAGGGACGTTCGAGTTTTTGCGCGGGCAGGCCGAGCGGGGGACAGGCTATTTCGAGCGTCTGGCAAAAGAGTGGCTGCTCGACAATCCGCACGCGTCAGTCGTTGCCGTCAGGCCTAAGCGCGGCCTCACGGCGGAAAACGACGCGGCTCTGGAGAAAAGGCTGGCGGATTATAAGGCTTCGCTTAGCAAGGAGGAGATAGCGGGGCTGGTCGATGCGACCGCGAGCCTCAAGGCCTACCAGTCCGAGCCATCGCCCAAGGAGGATTTGGAAAAAATCCCGCTGTTGACGCGGGCCGACATGAAAAAGGAAGCGCAGCCGTTTTCAAACGAAAGCCGCGCCATGGCAGGGCTGCCGGTCGTCCATCACGACATCGCGACGAATGGAATATATTACATAGACCTGCTGTTTGGGCTGAACCATATCGCCGAGGAGGATCTGCCGTATCTGGGCATCCTAAAGGCCGTGATGGGCTATATGGATACCGCGAATTATGGATACCGGGAGCTGGCGAACGAGATAAATATATATACCGGCGGCATCTCCTCCTCGATGAGCCTGTATCAAGATACGAAAGACGACGCGCGCTTCGACGCCCGTTTCGAGGTGAGTGCCAAGGTATTGGCCCCGCAGCTGGAAAAGGCGTCGGAACTTGTCGCGGAAATCCTGAGATCTACGGATCTCTCCGATGGAAAGCGGCTATATGAGATATTATCGCAGCTCAAGTCGCGTCTCGAGATGGTCATGTCCACCGCGGGCAATAGCGTATCGGCAGTGCGGGCAATGTCCTATTTTTCGCCCTCGGGGGCGTTCGCGGACGCCGTCGGGGGAGTGGGGCTCTACCGTCTGACGGCAGATCTAGTAGGGCATTTCCCGGAGCGCGAGGAGGGACTCAAGGAGAAACTACGCGGGCTCATACGGGATATCTTTACGGCGGAATATCTGACGGTCAGCGCGACGGTCTCAAAGGACGCGCTACCCGCTCTGGAATCCGCCCTGGGAAAAATCAAGGCCGCGCTGCCCGAACGCGCGATGCGCAGGGAAAAGCTGTCGTTCCATTACGAAAAGAAGAACGAGGGATTCCAGAACGCGGGGCAGGTCCAGTTCGTGTCGCGCGCGGGCAACTTCAAGCGCAAAGGATTCGAATATACGGGCGCACTGCGCATCTTGCGCACGATATTAAGCTATGACTATCTCTGGCAGAACATCCGCGTCCTGGGCGGGGCATATGGCTGCATGTGCGGCTTTTCGAGGAGCGGGGATTCTTACATGTCGAGCTTCCGCGATCCTCACCTGAGGGAGACTGTCGGGGTATTCGAGGGAATCCCGGGATACCTGCATGATTTCGATGCTGACGAGCGGGACATGGCGAAATATATCATCGGCACGGTCAGCAGCCTGGACACGCCGCTTACGCCATCCGCGAAGGGAGCGCGTTCCATGGACGCGTGGCTGTCGAACGTGACGGACGCCGACGTGCAGCGCGAACGGGACGAGGTCCTGGCGGCGCGGCCGGGGGATATCCGCGCACTCGAGCCGCTGGTCGCGGCGATACTGCAGGATGGATGCCTGTGCGTGATAGGAAACGAGGACGAGCTAGAAAAAGAGGCCGGTATGTTCGGGCATCTGGAGGGGCTGTTCTCATGAATGGCATGGCAAATCACTCGGATGAAAAAAAAGAATTAAAATCCGGCTTCGTGGCGATAGTCGGACGGCCGAACGTCGGCAAATCCACGCTGGTGAATTACCTGGTCGGGCAGAAGGTCGCAATCACGTCCAGCAAGCCGCAGACCACCCGCAACCGCATACAGGCCGTATACACGGACCCGCTCAGGGGCCAGGCGGTATTTCTGGACACGCCGGGCATACACAAGGCAAAAAACAAGCTGGGCGAATACATGGTCCATGCCGCCGAGGGGACGTTCGCGGAGGCGGATCTCATAATGTGGCTGGTCGAGCCGTCGGATTTTATTGGCGCGGGCGAGCGGCATATCGCCGAGGCTCTGAAAAGAGCGAAAGTTCCGGTGATACTGGTCATAAACAAGATCGACACCGTCGAGAAGAAAGAGCTGCTGCTCGGATATATTGACGCCTATCGGCAGATATGCGATTTCGCGGAGATAATACCTGCGAGCGCCCTTCGCGGGCAGGGCATGGACGACGTGCGCGACACGATATTCCGATATCTGCCGTATGGACCGATGTTTTATGACGAGGATACGCTGACCGACCAGCCGGAGCGGCAGATCGTCGCGGAGCTCATCCGCGAGAAGGCATTGCACGCACTCGACGACGAGGTGCCGCACGGCATCGCCGTGACTATTGACAGGATGCATGACCGCGAAGGACAGGACATAGTTGATATCGACGCCACGATTATCTGCGAGCGAGAGTCGCACAAGGGCATCATAATAGGGAAAGGCGGGGCCATGCTGAAAAAAATAGGCACGAACGCCCGCTACGAGATAGAACGGCTCCTGGGCTGCCGCGCGAACCTGAAATTATGGGTCAAGGTAAAGAAGGACTGGCGCGACAGCGAGATAATGTTGAAGAATTTTGGCTACCGCGACGGCCGCGGCTGAAAAGGGGTGATTAGATGGGGCAGGCCGTCTTGCAGAGCGGCTGCGTGCTTTCCGCGATGCCGATCGGGGAATATGACAAGAGGCTGGTGCTGCTCACCGCCGGGAGGGGGAGGATCACGGCGTTCGCCGCCGGCGCCAGGCGTCCTAACAGCCCGCTTCTCGCGTCCGCCTGTCCGTTCGTCTTCGGGGAGTTCGAATTATATGAGGGCAAATCGTCCTATCGCATAGGGAAGATTAACGTCAAGAATTATTTCCGCGAGCTGGCGGCAGACCTTGACGCGGCATATTATGGATTTTATTTTATGGAGCTGGCGGATTATTATGCCGTGGAGAACGTGGAGGCGAAGGACATGTGCAACCTCCTGTACGCGTCTCTTAGGGCGCTGGGCAGGGACGGCATTCCGGACAGGCTTGTCAGGCGCGTCTATGAGCTTCGCATGCTCGCCATCTCCGGGGAATATCCGTGCCTGGATTCGTGCGCATCCTGCGGGAGCGAGGAGGATCTGCGCACTTTTTGCGCCGCGCGAAACGGCGTGCTTTGCGGAGCCTGCGCGGAAAGATACGGCGGCCTGCCTCTGGGCCGGTCCGCGCTATATGCGATGCGCTATATAGTATCCGCGCCGTTGGAGCGTCTATACGGTTTCCGGGTGTCGGACGCCGTCCAGGAGCAGCTGGACAGGGCGATGGATGCATATATGTCGCGCCTGGACAGGAGATTCCGCTCCCTGGAGCTGATTAGCGGCGAGGGATGCTGACGGCGCGGAACTATGTCTTGAAATCCTGCCATGGAAAGAGTATAATAAAACGGATTTTGTAGCGGGATGGGGGATATGGCATGAAGAAATGTATTGCAATCGGGCTGCTCTGCGTTATGATGATTATTGCCGGCGGGTGCGCGGAGTCTTTCTCGGCAGACTCCGACCTGGTATATGTGCAGAAAAAGGGCAGGATAATGGGAGCGAACGTCGCCGCTTTTGACAAGGAGTATTATGACGAGGCGGAGCTTTCGGACTTTATAAACAAATCCGTCGACGACTATGTGGCCAGCTCGGGGGACGGTACGATATCGGTCGACGAGTTTGCCGTGGAGGACGGCGTGGCGCACGTTTATCTGGAATACGCGGGCTATGAGGACTACGCGGATTTCAACGGAGTGGAATTTTATGCCGGGTCCGTATTGGACGCGATGGCGGAGGGATATGACATACCGGACGGATTGACTCCTGTCACGGAGAAGGATACCGCTTGGGACGCGGAGAGTAATAAGATAGTGATCATCGGGCAGCAGACCGGGGTGCGCGTTGACGGCACTATACTTTTCGTCTCGCAGAATGTGGAAGTGACCGGGAAGAACACGGCGGACGTGGCTTTCGACATGCTGGACGATGACGCGGAGCCGGCGTACATCGTATATAGATAAGGAGCTGGAGGAGAGGACAATGGAAAAGACTATGGATAAGATCGTGGCGCTGGCAAAGGCGCGCGGATTCGTATATCCTGGATCGGAGATCTACGGCGGGCTGGCGAACACCTGGGATTATGGCAACCTGGGAGTCGAGCTGAAGAACAACGTAAAGCGCGCATGGTGGCAGAAATTCGTGCAGGAGAATCCATACAACGTCGGCGTGGACTGCGCCATCCTGATGAACCCGCAGACATGGGTGGCATCCGGGCATCTGGGCGGGTTTTCAGACCCTTTGATGGACTGCAGGGCTTGCCATGAGCGTTTCCGCGCGGACAAGCTGATAGAGGATTTCGCCAAGGAGAACGGAATAGAGCTTGCAGAACCTGTCGACGGCTGGACGCAGGAGCAGATGGAGTCGTTCATAGAGGAGCGGCAGATCCCCTGCCCTGGCTGCGGCAAGCACGATTTCACGGGCATACGCCAGTTCAACCTGATGTTCAAGACGTTCCAGGGAGTGACGGAGGATGCGAAAAGTACCGTATATCTGCGACCGGAGACGGCGCAGGGCATTTTTGTCAACTTTAGGAACGTGCAGCGCACCTCGCGCAAGAAGGTGCCATTCGGCATCTGCCAGATCGGCAAATCGTTCCGAAACGAGATTACCCCGGGCAATTTCACATTCCGCACCAGGGAGTTCGAGCAGATGGAGCTGGAATTTTTCTGCGAGCCGGGCACGGACCTTGAATGGTTCCAGTATTGGCGCGGCTTCTGCCGCGACTGGCTGCTAAGCCTGGGCATAAAGGAGGAGGACCTGCGGCTGCGCGACCACGATCCCGCGGAGCTGGCGTTCTATAGCAAGGCGACGACAGACATCGAATTTTTATTCCCGTTCGGGTGGGGCGAGCTCTGGGGAATTGCCGACCGCACCGATTACGACCTGACGCAGCACCAGAACGTCTCCGGGCAGGACATGAGTTATTTCGATGATGTGAAAAACGAGAGATACATACCTTATGTCATCGAGCCGTCGCTCGGCGCGGACCGCGTAGTCCTGGCATTCCTCTGCGAGGCGTATGACGAGGAGGACATCGGCACGCCGGAGAAACCCGACATGCGTACCGTGCTGCATTTCCATCCCGCGATCGCCCCGGTAAAGATCGGCGTGCTGCCGCTTTCCAGGAAGCTGAACGAGGGCGCGGCCAAGGTATATGAGCAGCTGTCGAAAAAATATAATTGCGAATTCGACGACCGCGGGAATATCGGCAAGCGTTACCGCAGGCAGGACGAGATTGGCACGCCATTTTGCGTGACATATGATTTCGAGTCTGAGGAGGATGGCGCGGCGACCGTACGCTTCCGCGACTCGATGGAGCAGGAGCGGGTGAAGATAGAGGGGCTGGACGCTTACTTCGCGGATAAGTTTGACTTCTAAAAAATATACCGGAAAGGCGGATCGTGTATGTCAGACTCTAGTAAAAAAAAGAAATTTATCAAAGGGATGGATGTCTCCTCCTTGCTGGAGGTAGAGCGGTGCGGGGGCAGGTTTTACGACGCGGACGGGGATGAGCGCGACATGCTCTCCATATTGAAGGCATATGACGTGAACGCGGTCCGCCTCCGGCTGTGGAACAATCCCTATTCTAATGACGGCGAGCCTTACGGCGGCGGCGGCGACGATATGGAGACCGTGCTAAAGCTCGCGAAGAGGGCGAAGTCAAAAGGGATGCAGATCCTCCTGGATTTCCAGTACAGCGATTTCTGGGCGGATCCCGGAAAGCAGATAAAGCCCAAGGCATGGGCCGACTTTACCGGGAGCCGGCTGGACAACGCGGTATACGATTACACTCTGGCCATACTGCGTAATTTCCAGAATGAGAACGTGATGCCGGACATGGTGCAGATCGGAAACGAGCTGACTAACGGCCTGCTCTGGCCGGACGGCAGGACGCCCAATTTCGACAACATCGCGATGCTGCTCAATGCCGGCATACACGCGGCGCGGGAGATGGACGGCGCGATGCCGGTGATGCTGCATCTCGACAATGGAGGCAATAACGAGCTGTACCGGAACTGGTTCGACAATTATTTTGAAAAGGACGGCGATGACTTCGACATCATCGGATTGTCGTATTACCCGTTCTGGCATGGGCCTATGCGCGGCCTCTCCGACAATATGAACGATATAGCGCTGCGTTATGGCAAGGAAGTGGTCGTAGCGGAGGTGTCCATGGGATATACGATGGATGATTATGCCGCTTATGAAAAACTGGAGCCGGCGGAGCGCAAGGGCATGGCGACGCGGCGGGAGCTGGTGGAAAAAATCGAATACCCGATGACGAGGCAGGGGCAGGCCGATTTCATGCGCGACGTGCTGGACGCGATCGCTGGCGTGCCGGATGGCCTTGGCAGGGGATTCTTCTACTGGGAGCCGGGCTGGCTGCCATTGCCGGGGAGCGGATGGGCGACGCCGGCGTCGCTCCAGTACATGGACGACCCGGGCCCCTGCGGCAACGAGTGGGCGAACCAGGCGCTGTTCGACTACGACGGGCATCCTCTCCCGGCTCTCGACGTCATCAAACAATTTTGAGTGCGGCCGATTTTTGTGTTGAGAGTAACGCGGAAATTATGCTATACTGGCATAAGAGATAGCCCCCATGCCCCATGCGGGGAATCACCATGTACGAAAGCCCGCGGATTGCGACCGGGCTTTTATAGTAAACCCCCATGCACCTCATATGGGGCAACACCATGTACGAAAGCCCGCGGATTGCTCCGCTGCTTCGCAGCTCTCGCAATCCGACCCATATTCGCAATCCGGGCTGTTGCCCTTCTTGCTCATATGGGTTAGCGTCGCTAATGTCCATGCGGATTGGCCTGCAAGCAGTCCATCCGCCTGTCCATTGCGACCGGGCTTTTATAGTAAAAAACAAAAAGAGGAGGAATTGTCAAATGGCAAACAAGTGGGTCTACATGTTCAGCGAAGGCGACATGACTATGCGCAACCTGCTAGGCGGGAAAGGCGCGAACCTGGCGGAGATGACCAGTATCGGGCTTCCCGTGCCGCAGGGCTTCACGATCACGACCGAGGCGTGCACGCAGTATTATGAGGACGGCCGCAAGATTAACGACGAGATCATGGCGCAGGTCATGGAGGGAGTGCGTAAGATGGAGGAGATCAACGGCAAGAAGTTCGGAGATCTCGAAAACCCCCTGCTCGTATCGGTGCGTTCCGGTGCCCGCGCGTCCATGCCGGGTATGATGGACACCATCTTAAACCTCGGGTTGAACGACGACGTCGTCGCGGCGATGATAAAGGGCAACCCAGATCCCGCGTTCGAGCGTTTCGTCTATGACTCTTACAGGCGTTTCATCCAGATGTTCTCAGACGTCGTCATGGAGGTCGGCAAGAAATATTTCGAGCAGCTCATCGACAAGATGAAGGCCGAGAAGGGCGTGAAATTCGACGTCGAGCTGACCGCCGCAGACCTGAAGGAGCTGGCGGCGCAGTTCAAGGCGGAATACAAGAACCAGCTTGGAACCGACTTTCCCTCCGACCCGGTAGAGCAGCTGAAGCTCGCGATTGAGGCCGTCTTCCGTTCATGGGACAATCCTCGCGCGAACGTATACCGCAGGGATAACGATATCCCTTATTCATGGGGCACGGCCGTAAATGTCATGCCGATGGTATTCGGCAACCTGAACAACCAGTCCGGCACGGGCGTCGCATTCACCCGCGATCCCGCGACCGGCGAGAAGAAGCTGATGGGCGAGTTCCTCATCAATGCGCAGGGCGAGGACGTCGTGGCGGGCGTGCGCACCCCTATGCCGATAGCCCAGATGGAGCAGGAATTCCCCGAGGCGTATGGCGAATTCATAAAGGTGTGCGACACGCTCGAAAACCATTACCATGACATGCAGGACATGGAGTTCACGGTCGAGAACAAGAAGCTGTACATGCTCCAGTGCCGCAACGGCAAGAGGACCGCTCCGGCGGCTTTGAAGATTGCCTGCGACCTCGTGGACGAGGGCCATAAGACCGAGGAAGAGGCCGTGGCCATGATAGATCCCAGAAACCTTGACACGCTGCTCCATCCGCAGTTCGACGCGGCGGCGTTAAAGTCCGCGACTCCTGTAGGAAAAGGGCTGGGAGCCTCTCCCGGAGCCGCCTGCGGCAGGATCGTCTTCACCGCGGACGATGCGGTGGAATGGCATGAGCGCGGCGAGAAGGTCGTCCTGGTGCGCCTGGAGACCTCGCCCGAGGACATCACGGGCATGAAGGCCGCGCAAGGCATCCTGACGGTGCGGGGCGGCATGACGAGCCACGCGGCGGTCGTGGCGCGCGGCATGGGCGAGTGCTGCGTATCCGGCTGCGGCGACATCGCCATGGACGAGGAGAACAAGAGATTCACGCTGGCCGGCAAGGAGTACCATGAGGGAGATCCGATTTCCATCGATGGCACGACCGGGAACATTTACGACGGCATTATCCCTACGGTGGACGCGACCATATCCGGCGAGTTCGGCCGCGTGATGGCGTGGGCGGACAAGTACCGCACGCTCAAGGTGCGCACGAACGCCGACACGCCAGCGGACGCTAAGAGGGCGCGTTCTCTAGGCGCGGAGGGCATAGGATTGTGCCGCACGGAGCATATGTTCTTCGAGGAGGACAGGATAGAGGCATTTCGCGAGATGATCTGCGCCGATACGGCTGAGGAGCGCGAGGCGGCGCTAGACAAGATCCTGCCTTACCAGCAGGGCGACTTCAAGGCATTATACGAGGCGCTCGAGGGATATCCGGTGACTATCCGTTTCCTGGATCCCCCGCTGCACGAGTTCGTCCCGACCGAGGAGGACGACATCAAAAAGCTCGCGGACGCGCAGGGCAAGAGCGTGGAGGATATAAAGACCATCATCGACGGGCTGCACGAGTTCAATCCCATGATGGGGCATCGCGGCTGCCGTCTGGCGGTGACTTATCCAGAGATAGCGAGGATGCAGACAAAGGCCGTCATCAGGGCAGCCATAGAGGTACAGAAAGAGCATCCCGACTGGAACGTGAAGCCCGAGATCATGATTCCGCTGGTATGCGAGGCCAAGGAGCTGAAGTATGTAAAGAAGACCGTCGTGGATACAGCGGACGCGGAGATTGCCGCTGCCGGAGTGAAGCTCGAATACGAGGTCGGCACGATGATAGAGATCCCGCGCGCGGCGCTTACCGCAGACGAGATTGCCAAGGAGGCGGATTTCTTCTGCTTCGGCACGAACGACTTGACGCAGATGACATTTGGCTTCTCGCGCGATGACGCCGGCAAGTTCCTGGATGCTTATTATGATTCCAAGATTCTCGAGAACGACCCGTTCGCGAAGCTGGATCAGACCGGCGTCGGCAAGCTGATGGAGATGGCTATAAAGCTGGGCAAGCCGGTCAACCCGAAACTGCATCTCGGCATCTGCGGCGAGCACGGCGGAGATCCAAGTTCCGTCGAGTTCTGCCACAAGATCGGGCTTGACTATGTATCGTGCTCGCCTTTCCGCGTGCCCATCGCGCGCCTCGCGGCGGCCCAGGCGGCAATAAATGCAGGAAAGTAGATTACAAATATATGTACTTTACGGAGTATCTGATAACCAGAGCTGATGTGAATGATTTTATGGCGCATCGTCCGGAGTACGCAAAGGCGAACCGCTTTTAGAGTTTCTTTTGTAAATTCTATCTTTAGCGATTAGGGGAAAATTCATTTAAGAGTTTTCCCCTTTTTTAAATGGGATATACCCATACGCATATCCGACATAGAAACAGATGGAAGCAAAGGACAGGATAGACTTTCCATATACCTCCCAATCTACAACAGATTTGTGCGTACCATTTCAAGAAAATACCGATGCACGCGCATATCATCGTAAAGCTCCGGGTGAAACGCCGTGACAAGCTGGTTTCCCTGTCTTGCCGCCACAATGCGTTCATCCACCACTGAAAGAATCTGAACCTTCGCGCCGACGCTTGCTATATAGGGCGCACGGATAAAGGTCAGGGGTATTTTCCCGATTCCGTCAAACTCAGCTTCAGCGGAAAAACTGCCGAGCTGCCGACCATAGGCGTTACGCAATGCGACAATATCCATCGTGGCAAAATGGCGGCGGGCATCATTCTGGATTTCCTTTGCCAATAGCAGCAGTCCGGCACAGGTGCCGAATACCGGAAACCCGGCCTCGATTTTCTCTTTCAGCGGGGCAAACAGTCCTAGATCGTGCAGCAGCTTTCCCTGTACGGTGCTTTCCCCGCCGGGGAGGATCATACCGTCCATCGGCTTCGAAAGGTCGCTGAGCTGCCTGATTTCAAAACAGGAGACGCCGAGCCGGGCAAGCGCCTGTTCATGTTCGATAAACGCTCCCTGCACGGCAAGTACGCCGATATCCATATTACTTGCCTCTTTCCGCCATCAAAAGCTCAATCTCCTGTTCGTTTATGCCGACCATAGCTTCGCCCAAATCCTCTGAAAGTTCGGCCAGCAGCTTTGCATCGGTAAAATTCGTAACGGCCTTGACAATGGCGGCGGCACGTTTTTCGGGATTGCCGGATTTAAAAATGCCAGAGCCGACAAAGACGCCCTCCGCGCCAAGCTGCATCATCAGTGCCGCATCCGCAGGAGTCGCCACGCCGCCCGCAGCGAAGTTCACCACCGGCAGCTTTTTGTGTTCATGGACATACAGCACCAGATCATATGGTACTTGCAGCTGTTTTGCCGCGTCGAATAATTCGTCCTCGGACATGGAGCCGATCCGGCGAATTTCCGACTGCATCAATCTCATGTGACGCACCGCCTGCACCACATCGCCGGTGCCAGGCTCGCCTTTGGTGCGAATCATGGCCGCACCCTCGCTTATACGCCGCAGCGCTTCGCCCAGGTCCTTCGCGCCGCAGACAAATGGCACATCAAATTTTGTCTTGTCAATGTGGTATTTATCATCAGCGGGAGAGAGCACCTCGCTTTCGTCAATATAGTCGATCTCGATGGCTTGCAAAATCTGCGCCTCTGCAAAATGTCCGATGCGGCATTTTGCCATGACGGGAATAGATACCGCATTTTGGATGCCCTTTATCATTTTTGGATCGCTCATGCGCGAAACGCCGCCTGCGGCACGGATGTCGGCTGGAATGCGCTCCAGCGCCATGACTGCGCAGGCGCCGGCTTTTTCCGCTATTTTCGCCTGCTCGGGAGTGGTAACGTCCATTATGACGCCGCCTTTGAGCATCTGCGCTAAATTCTTGTTAAGTTCAAATCTGTTCTGTTCCATCATTTCTTTCTCCTTTTTATTCTTTTGACAAAATCAGTGCCTCCGCGAGTCGTGCTGCTTTTTCAAGCTCGGATACACTGGTATACTCCTCGTTAGAATGGCAATTGTTCATGCCAGATGCAACGACAATACCCCTTATCCCATGGTGAAAAAAATGGTTATTGTCGCTGCCGCCGTATGTGGCTTGAATCCTACCCTCCAATCCTAACAATGCACAGGCATTTTGAAACCGCGTGGCAACCGGTTCGTTCGGCGATACATAATATGCATTGCACAATCTTTCTGTTTGAAAGGTCATCGATGCATGAACTTTTCCGGCCACCTGTTCCGCGATTTGCCGGATGGCAGCCAGCTGTTCGTTTGCGCTATGATCATCAAAGCTGCGCACCTCTCCAGTCACGGTGCAATCGTCCGGCACCACATTGTCGGCTCTGCCTCCGCTGATCGTTCCTATATTCACAGTGGTGTTCTCTACACGCCCGCAGGGAATAGACACGATGGTCTCTGCGGCAGCCTTGATTGCATGGATTCCATCCTCCGGCGAAAAGGCGGCGTGCGCCGACCGTCCATGGAAATTCATACAAAAAGAAATAATCGAAGGCGCCTGATTCGCAGCTGTGCCTACCGGACCGCTTAAATCAAAAACATAAGCCTCTTTGGAGATGAGTCGAGAAAAATCAAACTTCTGAATCCCTTCACAATAAGTTTCTTCAGCTACGTCAAATAATATTTCGACCGGCCGGTGTTCCATACCTGATTCCAACACTGAAGTCAGAGCTTCTATGATGGCGCAAATGCCGGAGATATCGTCTGCTCCAAGTACAGTTGTCCCATCGGATGAAATTCGTCCGTCAGCATGAGCCTTTGGTTTCTTCCCGGAAGCAGGTTCCACCGAATCCATGTGAGCTGAAAAAAGAATAGGAGTGGATTTTTTGCCACCATCCAAAAATGCATATAAATTGCCGCAGTTTCCCCCGATTTTCCGGGCGGTATCGTCCTCTTGGCAAGCAATGTTTAAATCTGAGAGCTTCTTTTTGACCTTTCCGCATAAATCAGCCTCTTTTAAGGAGGAATTGTCTGTAGAGGACAACTCGAGAAAAAGATTGATGAGTCTGGTTATATTTATCATTATTGTGTCCTCCCGCTTTTCTATAAACTGATCCTGCTGTCATAAAATATTTTGTATTTTGCGTAAGCTCTATGCTCCTAAAACCTACCTGGCTCATAGGTTATATTATACTCAGAGATACCGGCCTTGTCAAGATGGGCGAGGAAGGCTGCAATGAAAACTTTTTCGCCGACTCTTATTGCAAAGTGCAATCTTGTCATCAGCCGAATGGGAAAGCTGTATATTATAATAGGAAATGAAACGGTATCTCCACGTATCGCCAGAGGCTGAGATAACTAAATGATATAGGGTAAACTTATATCCTGCTATACATATATTATATTGGATATTTTGCCTTTGTCATAATATAATGTAGCCAATCCGGAAGGAGGCGACAGAATGATAGAATTAAAAAATATCAGCAAAACCTTCGCTGATTCAGATAAAAAAGTTCATGCCGTGCGGGACGTTAGTTTAGTCATAAACGACCAGGATGTGTTTGGCATCATTGGTTTTTCCGGCGCGGGCAAATCCACATTGGTGCGATGTATCAATCTTCTCGAACGCCCAACGTCCGGAGAGGTTATCATCGATGGAAAAGATATAACCAGGCTGTCTCCAGCCGAGTTGAGGAAATCCCGAAAAAAAATCGGCATGATTTTTCAGCATTTTAACCTGATGCCGTCCAGAACAATTTTTGGTAATGTTGCCTATCCATTAAAAGGCAGTGGTCTTACAAAGGCAGAAATCAAAGAAAAGGTGCGGGAGCTGCTGAGGCTGGTTGGGATATCCGAGAAGGAAAACGCATATCCAAGCCAACTGTCCGGAGGACAGAAACAGCGCGTTGCCATTGCTCGCGCGCTTGCAAATGATCCGAAAGTTTTGCTTTGCGATGAGGCGACTTCGGCGCTTGATCCTCAAACGACGAAATCCATTTTAAAACTGCTGCAAAACCTCAATCGGACACTCGGTATCACGGTTGTTGTGATTACGCATGAAATGGCTGTAATTAAAGAAATCTGTAATCGCGTGGCTGTCATGGATCATGGGAATGTAATCGAACAGGGCGAAGTGTTTTCAGTATTTGCCAACCCGAGGGAGCAACTTACTCGAGATTTTATTAAGACAACATCTAATCTTCAAAAAATCGAGGAGTTGATAGAAGAGGATTCGCCCGTCGTATCCATTCAACCCGGCGAGTTGATTGTTCGGCTCTCCTATGTGAAAAAAAACGCGTCAGAACCTTTGATATCGACGGTAACCAAACAATATGACATTACACTGAATATTATTTTTGCCGATGTGGAGATTGTTCAGGATGCTCCAATTGGCGGTACAGTCGCAATTGTCAGCGGAGAAAGCAAGCAGATTGACAATGCTCTTGCCTATCTGCGCGAAAAGAATGTGGACGTGGAGGTGATACGGGATGGAAGAATTTCTTGAAAAACTGATTCCTAACGTGATGGATAAATTCCCTGTTTTTCTGGAAGCGATCCGGGATACATTGATCATGGTCGGCTGGTCAGGGATTTTCGCCTTTTTCGCTGGACTTTTCCTCGGTGTAGTGATTACAGTGACAAAGCCGGGAGGAATTCTTGAAAACAGAGTGATCTATCAGATCCTTGATAAACTGATTAATTTCTTCCGTTCAATTCCGTTTATTATCCTGCTGACGTGGGTTATCCCGATATCCCGGGCCGTCATGGGAACGGCAATCAATGTGGAAGGAGCGATCATTCCTTTAATTATGGGAACGGTTCCGTTTTTCTCGCGTCAGGTGGAAAGCGCGTTGGCTGAAACGGATTACGGACTGATTGAAGCCGCTTTGTCCATGGGGTCCAGCCCTATTGAGATTATTTTTCGCGTATATCTCAAAGAAAGCATATCGGCGATTGCCAGAGGTACGACAATCACGCTTATCAGCCTAATTGGCCTTACCGCAATGGCAGGCGCCGTCGGCTCGGGAGGACTCGGTGATTTTGCCATTCGATACGGTCATGACAGAAACATGACCGACGTCACCTGGGTTACAGTAATCGTCGTCTTTATTTTGGTAAGTATCATTCAGATTATTGGCAACCTTGTTGTGAAAAAGAACAAACATTAGGATAAAGAGAGCATGGGAATCCGATGACATCCTTGGAGGTAAAGGATTAATTAAATTCATTATTTTGGAGGTAAAAATTATGAAAAGCAAGAAAATCAAGAAAATCATTGCAGGTATTCTGTCTTTTGCAGCTTTAACGCTCGCTTTTGCAGGATGCTCTCAATCAAAGACGGAGGAGACAACCGTGAAGCTCGGCGTGGTAGGCAGTATCTACGAAGATCTCTGGCAGCCGGCAAAGGACGCTCTGAAAGAAGAAGGTATAAACCTTGAAATCGTTCAATTTTCTGATTATACAACACCGAATAATGCGTTAAACAGCGGTGAAATCGACTTGAATGCATTTCAGCATCATATTTACCTTGATACCGAAGTCGAGCAGTACGATTATGACATAGAACTGATCGGATATACCTTTATTATTCCTCTGAATCTGTACTCAAACAAGGTATCTTCGGTTTCTGAAATCCAAGACGGCGATGTCATTGCCATTCCCGATGACTTGACAAACGGCGGTCGCGCGATAAAGGTACTCGCCGCAGCGGGACTTATTACGCTAAGGGATGATGCAGGATTTAATCCCACCGTAGATGATATTGAAACATATAATAAGCAGATTGAGATTAAAGAGCTGAAAGCCAATACAATCCCTTCTACACTTGGCGATGTGACAGCAGCAGTTGTGAACGGAAATTACGCCTTGGATTTCGGACTGAAAACAGAGGAGGCCATTTACAAGGACAGTGTCCTGGATGAAGAAAGCTACTGGAATTTGATTGCCGCTCGTTCCGAGGATTTGGAGGATTCTGATAAAGTTGAACTTTACAAAAAAGTTGTCAAAGCATTCCAGTCAGATGCGACTGAAAAAGTATTCAACGACGACTTCGGCGGATATTTCATCAAAGTAGGCTGGGATCAGGATTTGCTTGCCGGCAAGTAAACATAGAGGAGACCCCCGCCGCGTTTTCCGGCGGGGATTTTCCTTTCGGAGGGAATTTGTATGAGTATCAGTGATCTGTCCTCAATTATAGAAGATGAAGAACGTATTATTTACGAAAAGATTCCGCCAGAGTTTCTGAGCGATACGCTTGGGAGGCTGAAGGGAAGCGCGGACGCTCTTGTTTTTCCGATTTGTACGCAGGAAGTTAGCGCTATACTGAAATTTGCAAATGACAACCGGATTCCGATAACTCCGAGAGGCGTCGGGACAAATCTGGTTGGCTCCACTGTTCCCATAAACGGAGGAATTGTTTTAGATTTATCCAAAATGAACAGGATTTTAGAACTGGATTCTGAAACCATGACGGCAACCGTAGAGCCGGGGCTTCTATTACAGGATTTTCAAAAGTACGTAGAAGAAAAAGGATTTTTCTATCCGCCGGATCCGGGAGAAAAATCATCTTCTATCGGCGGCAACATCAGTACGAATGCGGGCGGCATGAGGGCCGTAAAATACGGAGTTACAAGAGACTATGTGCGCGGACTTGAGATTGTGGCTGCGGATGGTACAGTGATGAACGTGGGCGGTAAAACCGTGAAGGACGCGAGCGGGCTGTCGTTAAAAAATATGTTTGTCGGTTCTGAGGGAACGCTGGCCATTATTACAAAGTGTGTCTTGAAGCTGATTCCGAAACCGGAATGCAGTGTCAGCGTTTTGATTCCATACCCAGACTTAGAAACCGGTATTCACAGTGTTTTGACTATTTTGCGGGCGAATGCCAGTCCCACCGCCGTGGAATTTATGGAACGCAGCGTTGTCAAAATTGGTGAGAATTTTACTGGCATTCACTATCCGTTCCCCGAAGCAGGTTCCTACATTCTTCTCACATTTGATGGGAATAAAGAGGAGGTTGCAGCCAATACCAAGCGTATTCAGACGCTGGCAATGCAAAACGGCGCGCTGAATTACATGATTTTGACTGACCCGTCTTTTTCAGCCGACATCTGGAAGGTGCGTGGTGCATTGGTGAAGGCTGTAGAAGCTGTTTCAGAACAGGAACCGGTAGACATTGTGGTCCCGATCAACAAAACAGTGGATTTCGTTCGGTACATTAATGCATTTCAAGAGAAAAGCGGAATGCAAATGGTCAGTTTTGGGCACGCCGGAGACGGGAATGTTCACCTTTGCGTGGTTCGTGGCGATCGTAATCAAAAGACATGGGTTAAAGAACTACATGAGAATATGGATCAGATCTATCACAAAGCGTATGAGCTTGGGGGTATTACATCGGGCGAACATGGGATCGGAATCAGTAAGCGTAGATATTTTCTGCGGGAAACACCAAAAGAAAATCTTCTGATGATGAACCGGATTAAAGATGCCCTGGATCCCCTCCATATCCTTAACGATAAAAAGTCATATATTGGCGGAGACAAAAATGAAACATCTATCAGAAAGAACTAAAAATTTCACAGATTCGGTCATCCGGCGTATGACGCGGGTCTCACTGCAATACGGCGCCGTCAACCTCTCCCAGGGATTTCCCGACTTTGAACCGCCCAAGGAGATTCTCGAGCGGTTAGCGGAGGTTACAAAGGAGGATTTCCATCAGTATTCCATCACCTGGGGCGCTCAGAATTTCCGTGAAGCACTGGCTGAAAAACAATCCCGCCTCATGGGCAGGACAATAGATCCGAATAGCGAGATCGTCGTAACCTGCGGCAGCACCGAAGCGATGATGGCGGCGATGATGACAGTCGCCAATCCCGGCGACAAGGTCATTGTGTTCTCCCCGTTTTACGAAAACTACGGCGCGGACGCCATTCTGTCTGGCGCAGAACCTATCTATGTGCCTCTCGTGCCGCCGGAGTTCAACTTCGATGCCGACGTGCTTGAGGACGCTTTTAAACAGTGCCCCAAGGCGCTCATACTATGCAATCCGTCAAATCCCTGCGGTAAGGTGTTCACAAGGGAAGAACTTGCAGTGATAGCGGATTTGGCGGAGAAATACGATGTTTTTGTAATAACGGACGAGGTATATGAGCATATCGTTTATGAGCCGAACGAGCATATATATTTTGCTTCTCTGCCTGGTATGTGGGAGCGCACGATTTCCTGCTCGTCCCTTTCCAAAACCTATTCCATTACCGGTTGGCGGCTCGGTTACATCATTGCCCCTGCAAACATTGTGGATACGGCCAAAAAGGTGCATGATTTTCTGACCGTTGGCGCCGCCGCTCCCTTGCAGGAAGCGGCGGTAACAGGGCTGAATTTCGGAGAATCATATTATCGGGAACTCCGGCGCAAATATACGGAGAAGCGCGACTTGTTTCTGAAAGGACTTGACGATATCGGGATTGCTCACACCGTTCCACAGGGAGCGTATTATGTACTCCTCGATATTTCCGAATTTGGCTATGATTCGGATTTAAAATTCTGTGAGGCATTGGCGCGTGATGTGGGAGTAGGCGCGGTTCCTGGTTCCAGTTTCTTCCGCGAACCGGTAAATCATCTTATTCGCCTGCATTTTGCTAAGAAAGAGGATACGCTCAATGAAGCGCTGAACCGGCTTGAAAATATACGGAAGGTATTATAGCGGCTGATTGTATGAAGAGAATTAACGAATCTGCTTAAAGTTAGGTCCTAGCATGGAGGGCGTTTTCTGAGGCTTCGATGGCATCGTTCGGCCAGTATGGGTCCTCACGCCCTCTCCTCCACAAACCATTTATCTCCCTCGTGAAAAAGAAGGGATTCCTTTTCCCCGATAACGACCGTATACCGGATTCCGCCTCCCTCAACCTTATCGGATTTTGCACGACACTGGTACTTGATCTCCCTGATCTCAAAAATCGTGCCGTTTCTCCAACGAATCAGCCGGGGATAAAATTTCCCGTTCGGATCAATGTCCGCATTGACCGTCACATAGGTCTTCTTGAATTGGGCATCCATATTTTCCCTTCTTTCATCCTTCGCTTTTTCCGGCGGTGCTTGACACAATGGGCAATTCGCGCTATCATATAGGCAGTTGGATTGCTTGATTTTTATTATAGGCACTCAAGATTCTCCTGTCAACACTTTTTTAGCAATTCAGTATCACATTTTTCAGGCAAGGGGTGGACGTCATGACTTTCGGGGAAAAGTTCAAAGCGGAACGCGAAAAAAGGAACCTTACGCAGCAGGAAGTGGCGGATGGCCTGCATGTCAACCGGCGGATGATCACGCGGTACGAGCATGACATATCCTTCCCGCGCACCAGGGAAGCCTATCGGAAGATAGCGGAGTATTTTGGTGTGGATGTCAATTACCTCCTTACAGATGAGGGGGAATTCGTCGCGGAGGCCGCCGAGCGGTACGGGTCGCGCGGCATGAGGCAGGCGCAGGAGCTGATCGACGGCATATCCGGCCTGTTCGCGGGAGGCACGCTCACCGAACGGGACAAGGATGCCGTCATGAGGGCGCTCCAGGACATCTACTGGGAGTCAAAGGCCCGAAATGTGGAAAAATATACGCCGAAGAAATACAGGAAGGGCAATGAATAGCCAGGCTTTTTATAAGAATGACCGCCACGCTCTGACGGTCATTGGCAGTAGGGGGTGAAAAACCCATGTTGATACGCTCCGAAGAGATTTACCGCAAAGCGAAGGGCATTGTCCGGCGGTGCGGGACAAGAAATGCCTTGCGGATTGCAAGGGAGCTGGGAATTTATGTCACTTATGTGGATGGACTTGACAAGCTGCTCGGCATGTATACTTACAGAAATAAGGAACGGCATATCCTGCTGAATTCCAATATGGAGGAGATGGTCACGCAGATGGTGTGCGCCCATGAGATCGGGCATGACATCTTCCACCGTGACATTGTCAAAGGGAACCAGGCCCTGCCGGAATTTGTCCTGTTTGACATGAGGACAAAGCGCGAGTATGAGGCAAATGCTTTTGCCGCGCACATACTGATTGATGACGACGGGATGGCGGAATATATGCGGCAGGGATATGACGTGGTGCAGCTTGCCGGCGCAATGGGCACGAATATCAACCTGATGCTTATCAAGCTCAATGAGATGAACCGTATGGGCGGCAATTACAATCTGCCTTATATCCCCGATTCCGATTTCCTGAAAAATGTCGGGCCGGAGGGATAAATAATTGCCAAAAGGAGGCGACGGCGCATGGGCGAGCGTTCTTATATCGCGATTGACTTAAAGTCCTTCTATGCGTCTGTCGAGTGCCGGGAGCGCGGGCTGGACCCGTTGGATACCAACCTTGTGGTCGCGGACGAGAGCCGGACTGACAAAACCATCTGCCTCGCGGTCACTCCCTCCCTGAAAAGTTACGGCATTTCCGGCAGGGCGCGGCTGTTTGAGGCGAAGCAGCGGGTGATGGAAGCCAACGCCGGCCGAAGGCATGACGCGCCGGGGCATAAGCTCGCCGGCGCGTCCCATTTTGCCTCCGAACTTGACAAAGACCCGTCCCTTGCGATTGACTTTATCATCGCGCCGCCGCGCATGGCCTGCTACATGGAGTACAGTACCCGGATTTATGGGATATACATGAAGTATGTCGCGCCGGAGGACATCATCGTCTACTCCATCGATGAGGTATTCATGGACGTGACCGCTTACCTGGGCATCTATAATCTCTCCGCGCATGACCTTGCTATGAGGATTGTCCAGGATGTGCTGGACAACACCGGCATCACCGCGACGGCGGGGATCGGAACGAATCTGTACCTGTGCAAAATTGCCATGGACATCGTGGCCAAGCATATCCCGGCGGATAAAAACGGGGTTCGCATTGCAGAGCTGGATGAAATGAGCTATCGGCGGATACTCTGGACGCACCAGCCGCTCACCGATTTCTGGCGTATCGGACGCGGCTATGCCAGAAAGCTGGAAGCGAACGGGATGTTTACCATGGGGGACGTGGCGCGGCAGTCCGTCAAGGATGAAAATTTGCTCTATAAGCTGTTCGGAAAAAACGCGGAACTGTTGATCGACCACGCGTGGGGATGGGAGCCTTGCACCGTTGAAGCGGTACACGCCTACCGGCCGGGCACTAACAGCCTCAGTTCCGGCCAGGTCTTAAAAGAGCCTTATGACGCGCAAAAGGCACGGATTGTGCTGCTGGAAATGGCCGATGCGCTTTCGCTGGATTTAGTAGACAAGGGACTTGTCACGGATCAGATTGTCATAACTGTCGGCTACGATGTGGCGAACCTCACAGACCCGGAGCGCAGCAAGGCATACCACGGGGAGGTCGTCAAAGACCATTACGGGAGGAGGATTCCCAGGCATTCCCATGGGACGATCAACCTCGATCAGCCGACGTCATCCACAAGGAAGATCATGGATGCCGCCTCGGAATTGTACGACCGTATTATCAATCCAGATCTGCTGATCCGCAGGCTGAATATAGTTGCGGAACGGGTAATCGAAGAATCCTCCGCCCGGCAGAGGGCTCAATATGAGCAGCTGGACCTGTTCACGGACTATGCCGCCATGGAAGCAAAAAAGGAGCAGGAACAGGAAGAGCTGAAAAAAGAAAAGAAAATACAGCAGATGATATTGGCAGCCAAGAAACGGTACGGGAAGAATGCCGTGCTGAAAGGCATGAATTTTGAGGAAGGGGCGATGGCGCGGGAGCGCAACACGCAGATCGGAGGCCATAAGGCATGAATCCGTATGAAGATATTATCAATCTGCCGCACCATGTCTCGCCCACAAGGCCGCGGATGCCGATGCGCGACCGGGCGGCGCAGTTTGCGCCGTTTGCGGCATTGACTGGATATGAGGATGCGGTTGAAGAAACTGCCCGGCTCACGGATGAGCAGATAGAGTTGAGTGAAACGCAGGCGGCGTTGCTGGACAGGAAGCAGCAGATTCTTATGGACGCATTGGCAGAGCATGAGCAGCCGGAGATTACCGTCCTGTTTTTTCAGAAAGACGCGAAAAAAGCCGGAGGCAGATATGTCACTGCCACTGGCAATCTGAAAAAAATAGACGAACGTGAGCGGACATTGAACCTTACAGATGGGAAGCACATCCCTATGGAGGACATAGCCGACATTTCAGGGGAGATTTTCCGCGAATTCATCAGCTGTCACATAGAAGCTAAATAAGTTTGTGGCAGACCTCGTCAATCTTCTTCTGGACTTCTGCTTTTTGGGCATAATAATCCGCCTTCCGGTGTTTCCGATAGCTGTAGCAGGCATTCGGGCACAGGTCCAGCCGTCGCGGCAACCCTTTGCTGAATTCACTCCACGAACTCCATCATTGCAGCAGTCTCGCATACATAATAGGAAAAAAATAATACCAAAAATCACCCAGATATATTGAAACTGGACGCTGTTTTTGCTATAATGTGAGAAAGTTGGTATAAAATAATTCCCAGAGGTGTTGATATGGCGAAACAAATACACTTAAGGCTTGAGGATACGCTTGCAGAGGCGTTGTTGGAATATACCGAAACGACCGGGCAGTCAGCACAGGACTTTATCGCCAGTGCAGTGATGCAGATGTTAAGCGCCCAGAAAGTAGCAGACGGTAGTTCCGCAAGATTTACCTTCATTGACCTGTTTGCCGGAATCGGAGGGATGCGACTTGCGTTTGAAAATGTTGGTGGCAGATGCGTGTATTCCAATGAGTGGAATAAGTATTGCCAGCAGACTTATTTTGCGAACTTTGGCGAACAACCGGATGGTGACATCACGAAAGTAGACGCACGTATTATTCCGAATCATGATGTTCTGGTGGCCGGATTTCCATGTCAGCCCTTCTCGATTGCCGGCGTTTCAAAGAAACAGAGTCTTGGAAGGGCTACCGGTTTTGAAGATAAGACACAGGGAACCCTGTTCTTCGATGTGTGTAGAATCCTGAAGGCAAAACGTCCTAAGGCCTTTATGCTTGAAAATGTGAAAAACCTTTGCAGTCACGACAGAGGAAGAACATTTAAGGTTATACTGGAATCACTTGAAGAACTGAATTACGAAGTTTTCTACAAGGTGATTGACGGTCAAAATTATGTGCCCCAACATCGGGAGAGAATCGTTATCGTAGGGTTTGATCGGGAACGTTACATCGGGAAAATTGACTTCAGATTTGATATCACCCCTGTGAATCCAAAACCTGAGTTTAAAGACATTCTTGAATCTGAAGTGGATGATCGATATACCCTGTCGGATAAATTGTGGACCTATCTCCAGGATTATGCGGCCAAACATAAGGCGGCAGGAAATGGCTTTGGATACGGAATCGCGCCAATGGATGGAGTGTCAAGAACGCTTAGCGCGAGATATTTCAAGGACGGTTCAGAAATCCTGGTCGAACAGCCGGGAAGAAATCCGAGGAGACTGACGCCCAGGGAATGTGCAAGATTACAGGGCTTTCCAGATTCGTTTAAGATACCGGTGTCAGACACGCAGGCTTACCGTCAGTTTGGCAATTCTGTGGTTGTCCCTCTGATGACTGATATTGCGGGGCTGATTATCTCCCGGATTGACGAGATGGAAAAAGGGAAAATGGAGGTGGCATCATGAGAGAATATGCGTCTCCTGCAATACAGAAATCTCTGGAAGGAGAAATCGTCTACTGTAAATTTCTGTCTGCGAACGATTCAGGACAGACAGGCGGTCATCAGGCCGGTATATTGATTTCGACCGGCGCGAAGGAAATGCTGTTTCATGAAGATTTAACCAGAGAGCATATTCTGAAACGGTATGTCCATATAAAATGGCAGGATGATATAGAAACGGAAAGCACCTTTACATGGTACGAGAGCAAAGGGGAACTGCGGGTAACACGCTTCGGCAGGGGTTTTGACCTTTTAAGGCCGGAACGAACCGGATCACTTTTTGTTTTTATCAAAAGAGACGATGAGAACTACGAAGCATTTCTGCTCGATACAGAAGATGAAATCAACCAGTACCTTGATGCCTTTGGTGTCAGCCCGACAGAGACGAACCGAATTATAGAAACACAGCATATCAAACCGGAATATCGTGAAAAAATGGTGATGGATGACTTTATCGATCGCCTGACTGTCGAATTTCCTTCATCTGAGGAAATGTCCGCCGCCGCGCGGATGATCTATTACCGGATTTACCTGTCCGCATCCAACAGGAATATTTCACCTGATCAGAAGCTGGTGCAATGGACAGATGAAGAATACAGATTGTTTCGCGCTTTGGAATACAGCAGATATGGGAAAATAATTTCTCAGGGTTTTTCGAGTGTCGAGGCTTTTATTGCAACAGCGAACCAGATGCTTAACCGAAGAAAAAGCAGAGCGGGGAAAAGTCTGGAACATCATCTTTCCGCAATTTTTGATGAATACAAAATCGAATATACCGCACAGGCTGTAACTGAAGGGAATAAACGTCCGGATTTCCTTTTCCCTTCCGATACAGCCTATCATGACTTCACATTTCCGGTTGATGGTCTTCTTTCTCTGGCGGCAAAAACAACCTGCAAGGACAGATGGAGACAGGTAATCAACGAAGCTGACCGTTTACGGGACAGGGATAAGTACCTTTGTACGCTTCAGCAGGGCATATCATCCGCGCAGATGGATGAGATGGAAAAAGAGAAGGTTGTGCTTGTTGTCCCGAAACCGTATATATCCTCTTATCCGAAAGACCGGCAATACCGTATATGGACATTGAGTAGATTCATAACCCATGTTCAGGAACTGGAAGGACTGTAAGAGTAAATTCCACCAAAAGCGGAATTTAACTTTTCATTTCTCAGCTCAGTAGTGAGTGAAATTTTTCGTGCAATGTATTGCATTCTTCGTGCAAATGGCACATAATGTAAGCGCCAGCAGAAAGGAGTTGATTGTATGGCTGGAAATACTACGAACATCAGCATCCGCATGGACGCAGATTTGAAAGCACAAGCCGATGCTCTTTTCAATGAATTGGGTATGAGCCTGACTACGGCGGTTAACATTTTTGTCCGTCAGTCCCTTCGTGAGGGCGGCATCCCTTTTGAAGTGAAGCTGGGGCAGCCCAACAAAGAAACGATTGCTGCCATGCTAGAGGCGGAGGGGATTGCAAAAGACCCATCTGTAAAAGGCTACAGAGACCTTGATGAGTTGTTTGCTGACCTGAAAAAATGAGGAGAACAAAGTACACAGTCAAGTACGCGACAGGTTTCAAAAAGGATTACAAGCGGGCGATTTCGTTGATGGTTCGCTCACCACGAATGGCCTGCAGGACGAGACGGGACTTCTCCTCTGGCGCGAACTGTTTTCTTGGCATGGTTAGACTCCTTTCTTTGTGTTTTCATGATAAGAGAAATCCAACATAAAAACAACGATTTTTTTGCCCTAATTTATGGGTTCATTACAGCGCCGCTATTCACATCAAAAAAAGTATATTTCACAACAAGCCTGTGTCATAAAATCTATTGTATTCCGATATATCTATCATGGAGAAAGAAGTGGCGAGATGAAAATAGCAATTTGTGATGATGAAAAGACAATTAGAGAATCGCTTGGAAGTAAAGTGAAGCGACTTTATCCTGAAGCGGAACTGGAATTTTATGAAACTGGAGAAGAACTTCTTGCAAGGGGAGATAAGCCGGATATTTTGTTTTTGGATATCCAGATGCCTGGAATGGACGGCATGAATGTTGCGAGGGAATTACGGAGAAAAGGGGGAAATACGATTCTTATCTTTGTTACAGCCACAGAAGAATGCGTGTTCCAGGCATTTGATGTGGGGGCATTCCATTATCTAATAAAGCCGTTTTCTGATGAAAAGTTTCGCAAGGTTCTCACTAATGCAGTAAACAAATTGAATGACAAAAGCGGCGTACTTCCGGCAGAAGAAAAGTACATGATAGTTAATTCAGGAGGGAACCATATAAAAATCCTGATGAGAGATATAGTGTATGTGGAAGTTTTCAATCGAAAAGTGGTGATCCATAAGCTGGATGAAGCAGTGGAGTGCTATGGAAAACTTTCAGATTTGGAAAAATCTTTAGGAGAGGATTTTTTCAGGCCGCATAGGGCATTTCTGATTCACTTTAAATATGTTGTCAAGTATAATGCAACTTCTATTACAATGAAAAATGGGACAGTCCTGATGGCAAGGGCAAATTATCAAGAATTTGTCCGCAGATATCTTAAATATAACCAAAGGAAAGGACGGGAAATCATATGAGCGCGATTGAGTCTGCATGGGCAATTACCTCATATGCATCCATTATAGCAATCATGCTGCTGACAAGCATTTGTCTTTGCTATTTTGTCCGTCCATATTTGAAATCGAAAAAGGCTCCGGTATATGCGGGCATCGCGTATTTTTCAGTTGTGCTGTCATTATATATCGTTCCGCTAAGGATTAATAATTTTGCGGCTTATGCCCTGGGAATCTTGGCGGCATTTATTGTCATGTATGTTGAAGACCGAAGAAATGTGGAACAGAAAATCTTTCTTGCGGTAACATTTTTCTCCGTCAGGTGGTTTACTATTGCGATGGCAGGTAAAATAGATTCCGCTTTAATTGAAGGAATAGTAATGAAAAGAAATATGGCGGGAAGGCCATTGCTGCAGTTTGGAACCTATGCTGCCATTAAAATGCTGAATGTGGGAATTGGCTTTATTTTCTTGGCAGTATCTACGTATTTGCTAAATAAATCGTTTAAATATAAGAATGCAAACATAACAAAAAAAGAGCTGCTTATGTTAGTCATGCCATCGCTTTCCGGGATGACAGGCTATGGCATCCTACAGTTTTACCAGAATATTTACGAGCGTGATACAGGGAAAAGCCTGGCATCTGTCCATGGGATTTATGGATATTTATGCTTTTTGCATTATTTAATATCAGTCATATCTATACTGGCCATGGTCATCGTATTTCAAAAACAGAAGGCCTGGCAGTTAGAAAGCGCCGGGCAAAAACTGATGCAAAGCCAGATTACGGATATGAAAAGGCATATTAAGGAAGTAGAGAAATTGTATCAAGATATCCGGATGCTGCGTCATGACATGGGAAACCATATTCAGACAATAGAAAATCTGTTAGATAATGATGACAGAAAAGATGCCATTGAGTATGCGGCCAGATTGAGAGAGGAATGGCAGGATATAAGCTATGAGATAAAAACAGGGAATCCGGTCACAGATGTAGTTTTAATGGAAAAGAAAAAGGAGGCAGAAGGACGGCATATAAAATTTTTTTGCGATTTTCATTATCCCGAAAGAACAAAGATTGATGCTTTTGACATCAGCGTAATATTAAATAATGCGTTAGATAATAGCATGGAAGCCGTAAATGGCGCATCACCTTACATTAGTATCTCATCTTTTCAGAAAAACAATATTTTCATGATTTTGTTCAGTAATAGTTTTGAAGGAAACATTGTGATGGATGATGATACGGGGCTGCCGGTTTCTACGAAAAGGAAGCTGGCCATGGCTTGGGTCATGCTTCAAATAGAATAAAAAAGTAAACCCCTATGCTCCGCATGCGCGGCGCAACCGTGAATGAAAGCCCGCGGATTGCAAGTGTCCTTTTTTGTTCACAACAGAAAAAGTATGCCTCACAGCATTTCGGTTACGAATTGTAATTAAAGTGCCGAAAACAAAAAAGGAACCACAATAGAGGCACCAGAAATTTTAGAAACGGATTTCGGATTCATTTTAGCCAAGGAGGAATGCAGAATGAAAATTAATGGTATCAGCGGGGCGAACAATAATATGCAGGCAGGGGGTTCCGGCGTAAATGCGCAGATGGATCCCATCGGCAGGAACATCCAGAATCAGATTGCAAACGCACAGAAGCAGCTGCAGGAGCTTTCTTCTAATGAAGATATGACGCTGGAAGAAAAAATGGAAAAGCGTCAGGAAATACAGAAGGAGATTGCCGCGTTGAATCAGCAGTTTAGACAGCATCAGATTGAGCAGAGAAAAGAACAGCAGTCTAAGGCTGCGTCTATGGATGACTTGCTTGGTGGGAACCGACCGGCGTCAAATGCGGGAAGTAAGGAAAGCGGTCTGTCACAGGCAAGCATGCAGGCAATGATTTCCGCGGATTCTTCCATGAAACAGGCAAAAGCCCAGTCGGCTGTCGCGGCACAGGCTTCCTCTCTCGCTGATGCTGGCAAAGCCATGGAGGAAGCAGCAAAGGCGGATCAGGCATCAGAACCTGCTGAGAATAAAAATGGCAAGAAGGATAAGAATGCAGGAAATGATGGCATAAACATCAATGGAAAAGAAGCAGGAGAAAATGAGTCTGGCACGGAAAGCGCGAACACACCAGTGGATGCTTCTGTTCCTGAGGGCACGCAGGCAGCCGGCAGCACAGCGGCATCAATCGATATTCGTTTGTAGGGCGTAATGAACGACGACTCCCATGATGCGCTTTCTTCTACTTTTATAAAAAAGAAATTAGGAGGATAATAATTATGGTTATGGGGATTAATAGTATTAACAACAATGTGTATGAAAATACATATGCAGCTCAGAAACAGAGAAACGTAAAGAAAAACGAAAACTCAATGATGGGGGAGACGCAGAAAAATCCAGGTACAAAAAGCAGCAAGGAAAAAAGCGCAGCGGAGTACATGAAGGGATTGGAGAAACTTGCACCGAGCGTGGAATTTCGCATCGGGAATAGCTTTGCCACGAATAAAACCGGCAGGACCTTGACTATTAACCTGAGTTCCCGAAAATAAGTGGTTCTACCTGCATTGGTTCTACTCTCCC
>CAYVFF010000007.1:0-83940 GCA_964450965.1 uncultured Eubacterium sp.
TTAGACCTTTCGGTATAATTAAAAATTGGTAGTTATGGGAGGTTGCGATGAAAAAGGCCGCCTTGGTATTCAGCATAATATGATGATAGGGGTAAAACCTCCTGTCATACTGGCGGAATTTTGGGAAGATGTTTCCAATCAGGATAAGGATCGGTTCTCTCCGCGTATCCTGCGCAGACTTTTTGTGCTGAATTACGCACCCAACGGTATGTGGACCTATTTTGTTTCTGTTTACTTTATGCAGAATAAGGACGCAAACGGAATGTTGGATGACGAAGCCTTCTTCTCTTTCCTTAATAAAATCACCGGTTTCATATGGACGTATGCGGTCACAAATCCCGGTGTGAATGCCCTGCGAACTCCGGTTTATGCCGAGATGGTCAATATTGTCAACGATAAACCGGTAACTTTTTCTGACTATAGATTTGATGCGGAAAAAGTTGAGAATATGTTTTTGAACTTCAGCTTCAATAACGCCCGCCCGATTACGAAGGCAATGGCAGCATGGTGGGCTTACCAAGACGAGAAACAGGAACTTCTTTCTCTTGAGACCGTTTTGGAAATAGAGCATATTTATTCGCGCAGTAGGCAGGACAAAGAACATAAACTTACAGATATTCGCAACCTTGAATCGCTCGGCAATAAAGCGCTGCTGGAAAAGAGGGTCAACATCCGCGCTTCGGACTATCGGTTTGAGGATAAGATAAAGTATTATCTTGGATTTACCAATACCCGAAACCAAAAGAAAGACGGAACGCAGATTTATGAGCTTGTTTCATTGGCAAATACTCAAACAGACTTTACGGAGGATGATATTCTGGCACGCCGCAAACGGATTATGGATGCATTTATCAACTACCTGAGAGAAAATGATCTGACGGTCTGATCTCCGGGCTATCATGAAGAAAGTCACTGAAATCTGCCCCGCAGGCGGCTTTCAGTGACTTTGATAATGAATAGAAACTTTTTGCATGCGTGAAGGGAGGCCATGCATTGGATGGGAAGAAGATGATCCCCATCGGGGTCGAGGATTTCGAGAAACTGCGTCGGAATGATTACTATTACGTTGACAAGACGGGTCTGATTCGGGATCTGCTCCAAAACAGGACGGATGTCACCCTCTTCACGCGCCCGCGCCGATTTGGCAAGTCGCTGAACATGAGCATGCTCAAGCACTTTTTTTCAGTGGATGGGGACAAGTCAATCTTCGATGGGCTAGAAATCTCGAGGGAGAAGGAACTTTGCGAAAAGCATATGGGGAAGTACCCGGCAATCTTTCTCTCCTTGAAGGATGTGGAAGGGGAGGACTATGAGGAAGCTTTCCAAGCGTTGACGCAGATTATAAACGAGGTTGCTAAAGAGGCAAGCTATCTAGCGGACAGTCATATCCTTGACGAGCAGGACAAGGCGGACTACCGTATGCTTCAGGGTCAGGAGATTTCGGGGGCTTGGAGATTTATTGCCCTTGGGACGTGCTGAATTACTGCGACGACCTCCTCGACTCCCCAAATGCCCGGCCGGAGGACTATTGGATCGACACCAGCGGGAACGACGTGATAAAGCGTTTCGTCGCGCAGGCAACCGATGCGACGAGGGAGGAGATCGAGAGGCTCATTGCGGGCGAGGCGATCGAGAAGGAGATCCGGCTGGACCTCACGTATTCTGAAATGTACGACAGCATCGAGAATCTCTGGAGCCTGCTTTTCATGACGGGATACTTGACGGAGCATGGCGAGGCGGATGGGCGAAAGCGTAAGCTCGCCATCCCGAACCAAGAGGTACGGGATATCTTCGTGAGGCAGATTCGAGAGTACTTCAAGGAGAGCGTTGAAAAGGACACGGACACGCTGGACGCTTTCAAATACAAGCGGGTCAGGAAGGTGCTGAAGTACGGGATTGGATGCTACATGAAGACTTGCCAGGTCGTGATAGGGGAGTGAGGGGCAGCCTGCCGGCCGTATCGGCGCCAATATCGAAAATGGGGAAGCCGCATCCGCAGCTCCCCCGCTTCTCGCGATGAATGGCGATAACCTAAGCCGACGCGGATTTTACTATCGCGATTATTCCGGCCACGATGAGAATCGGTATCGCGATATATATCAGTCCGGCGCTGACCAGAACTACCAGGAATGCCGGGAACAGAATGACCGCGCATACTATCTTCAGGATGCTCCACGTAGCCTTGAATCCTAATACCAACAGCTTCCACGCCACATAAATCAGTGCCGCAAAAAATAGAAAAGTAAGCATATAGACCGCCTCCCTCGCGTATTATCAGCCAGCGACAATGGTTTTCGTCTTGTTTACCTGATTATACTACATCGTGGAGGGAAATGCTACAAAAATTGTCTTGACAATGCGGAAAGGTAAAAATACCATGGATTTGTGCGCAAAAAAGAACCGGAACGATGATTCCGGTTCGACCTGCCTTGCTGAACGGAGATGGAGGGAGTCGAACCCTCGCGCCGGTTTGAGCCGACCTGTCGCTTTTCGAGAGCGATCTCTTCACCACTTGAGTACATCTCCATGCCGTGACGCCATTCCTTTTATACTCCATTTTGGCGCGGTTGTCAATGGAGAAAAGCGTAAAAAACTATGAAAGCGAGAAGAATTATTTTTTCAACCCTCCTGCTTTGCTGGATGGCGGTCATTTTCTGCTTTTCCGCGAGGACGGCGGACGAATCCGCCGAGGATAGCCTAAGGGCCGGGATGCTGGTCGGGCAGATATTCATTCCGGATTTCGAGGACTGGAGCGAGGCCGAGCGGCAGGAATTCGCGGCCGCCGCGGACTACCCGGTTCGCAAGTCCGCGCATGCTTCGGAATACGCCGTGCTAGGCATACTCTGGATCCTGGCGCTGCGGGCATGGGGCGCGGCGCACGGCGCAGTTTTTCGCTATGCGTGGCTTTTTTCCACGATCTACGCGGCGACAGACGAGTTCCATCAGCTCTTCGTGCCGGGCAGGGCCGGCCAGCCTCTGGACGTGCTGATCGACAGCGGCGGCGCGCTGCTCGGCATCCTGGCGGCATGGGCTGTCGCGTCGATTGCCGGGCGGCTGAAAGATTTAAAAAATTTTTCTTGACATCTTCCGCGCTGCCTGTTATGATGTTAAAGTCGTAAAGAAGCGCGGAAGTGTCGGAACTGGCAGACGAGCAAGACTAAGGATCTTGTGGTGGTTACATCGTGTGGGTTCAAGTCCCATCTTCCGCATTTGTTGATGGTTATAGGAAGTCATCTCGGTGGCTTCCTATTTTTGCGTTGCAGCTTTTGCCGGACATGCCGCAAGGAGGGGGATATGCTATACCGTACTAATCAGAAGAATGGCGACAGGCTTTCGATTCTTGGCTATGGGTGCATGCGCTATACGAAAAAAGGCGGCGCGATAGACCAGGAGAAGGCGGAGCGCGAGATGGCGCTGGCGGTGGAGCGCGGCGTGAATTATTTTGATACCGCGTATACCTACGGCGGATGCGAGGCGTGCCTGGGCAGGTTTCTCGCTAAATACGGCTATCGGGACCGCGTCAAGATAGCGACAAAGCTGCCGCATTACTATATCAAGAAAATCGACGACATGGACCGCTATTTCAATGAGGAGCTGGGACGCCTGCAGACCGGCTATGTTGATTATTACCTTATGCACATGCTCAACGACCCGGCGACATGGCGGCGGCTGTCCGACCTGGGCATCCAGGAGTGGATCCGCGATAAAAAGGCTTCGGGAGAGATCAGGAACATCGGTTTTTCGTTCCACGGGGGAGCCGAGAAGTTCAAGGAGCTAATAGACGCCTATGACTGGGATTTCTGCCAGATCCAGTATAATTATCTGGACGAGCATACGCAGGCGGGCACCGAGGGGCTGGATTATGCCCACGACAAGGGCATCCCGGTGATTATCATGGAGCCGTTGCGCGGAGGCAGGCTAGCGGGCCAGCTGCCTGACTCGGCAAAGCGCGAGCTGGAGTCGGCCGCCAACGGCTGGTCGCCGGCCGAATGGGGCCTGCGATGGGTCTGGAACCATGAGCAGGCGAACGTGGTCCTCTCGGGAATGAACGACATATCCCAGGTGGAGGAGAATTGCCGCATCGCTTCTTCGGCAGAAGCCGGAGCCCTGACGGAAAAAGAGCTGGATGCCGTCGCGCGTGCCAAGGCGGCCATCGAGCGCAGCGTCAAGGTCGGATGCACGGGCTGCGGATATTGCATGCCCTGTCCGCATGGCGTAGACATCCCGACGTGCTTCCAGGCGTATAACCGCAGCTACA
Organism: uncultured Eubacterium sp.; assembly: GCA_964450965.1. Classification (GTDB taxonomy): domain Bacteria; phylum Bacillota; class Clostridia; order Lachnospirales; family Lachnospiraceae; genus W0P33-017. Next base: position 4,259 of record CAYVFF010000007.1, read on the forward strand.
CGGATAGCTGGTTTGGCGGCATGACTTCCTATTTCATGTGTACTACCTTGCGGCGGGACAAGACCGTGGCGTCGCAATGCGTCGGCTGTGGAAAATGCGAGCAGCGCTGCCCGCAGTCGATCCATATCCGCGAGGAACTGGCCAGGGTGCGCAAGAGGATGGAGAATCCGATCTACAAGGTTGCCCGATTTGCCGCGGGGAAGATTTATAGATATTAAATGCCGGAGGGATGGTAAACGATGACGATACGCGAGGAGCTGGAACGCCGCCAGCATACTATGCTAAGCCCCTATGCCTGCCTGGACGAGAATTCCGTCGGACGCGACCGGGACGAGCCGCAGTGCGATATCCGCCCGGTATTCCAGAGGGACCGCGACCGGATCCTCCACAGCAAGGCTTTCAGGCGGTTGAAGAACAAGACGCAGGTGTTCCTGACGCCCAAGGGCGACCATTACCGCACGAGGCTCTCGCACACATTGGAGGTGTCGCAGAATGCCCGCACCATAGCTAAGGCACTGCGCCTGAACGAGGATCTGGTGGAGGCCATCGCGTTGGGACACGACCTGGGGCATACCCCGTTCGGCCATGCCGGCGAGCAGGTACTAAACGAGCTCTGCCAGGGCGGATTCAGGCACAACGAGCAGAGCGTGCGAGTCGTGGAATGCCTGGAGAAGGACGGCGAGGGCCTGAACCTTACCTGGGAGGTCCGGGACGGCATCCGCAACCACCAGACGGCCCTCATGCCAGCCACGCTGGAGGGGCGCATCGTGCGGCTCTCGGACAAGATCGCATACATCAATCATGACATAGACGACGGGATCCGCGCCGGAATCCTCACAGAGGACGACATCCCGGCGGAATACAGGGCGGTACTGGGCAATTCTACCAGGGAGCGGCTGGACACGCTCGTGCATGATACGATTATTAACAGCATGGACAGGGACGACATACGCATGTCCCCGGAGGTCGAGGGGGCGATGCTGGGCCTGCGGCGCTTCATGTTTGAAAACCTGTACCGGGGTTCGGCGGCAAAGGCCGAGGAGGAGAAGGCGCAGGAGCTTTTGCGCAAGCTGTTTTATTATTATATGGATCATCAGCATATCCTGCCGGAGCAATATACGCGCAGGATCTATGCCGGCGAGAGTCCGGACCGGGTGGTCTGCGATTACATAGCCGGGATGACGGATCAATACGCGATTGCAAAATTTAACGAATTTTTCGTGCCGCTGGCCTGGCAGGTGAATTGATATGCCCTATTATCCGGAGGAATTGGTGGAGGAGGTGCGCTCGCGCAGCGACATCGTGGACGTCATCTCCCAGTATGTGAAGCTGCAGCGCAAAGGCGGCGAATACATGGGCCTATGCCCGTTTCATAATGAGAAAACGCCCTCGTTTTCCGTGTCCGAGTCGAAGCAGCTGTATTATTGTTTCGGCTGCGGCGCCGGCGGAAACGTGTTCACGTTTTTGATGAATTACGAGAATGCCACTTTTCAGGAGGCGGTGCAGGAGCTGGCAGATCGTGCCGGAATCGCGCTGCCTATTGGGGAGGCGTCGTCGGAGGCCAGGCAGGAGGCGGACAGGCGCGGGCGCCTCTTCGAGGTCCAGAAGGAGGCGGCGAGATATTTTTACGCGCTGCTGCGCACAGACAGAGGCCGGCAGGCGTATGAATATTTCAAAAAAAGGGAGCTTGCGGACGAGACGATGCGCCGGTTCGGCCTGGGATATTCCGACAAATACAGCGACGATCTCTACCGCTATCTGAAAAGCAGGGGCTACGACGACGATCTGCTCAGGGAATCCGGCCTCGCGACGATAGATGAAAAACACGGCGGCCGCGATAAATTCTGGAACAGGGCGATGTTTCCAATCATGGACGTCCGCGGGAAGGTCATCGGTTTCGGCGGGAGAGTCATGGGAGATGGAGAGCCGAAATACCTCAACTCGCCCGAGACGGCGATTTTTGACAAATCCAGGAATCTCTACGCGCTGAATATCGCGCGCCTCACGAAAAGGCCGCAGATCCTCCTGTGCGAGGGATATATGGACGTGATAGCCCTGCACCAGGCGGGTTTCGACAACGCCGTGGCGTCGCTTGGGACGTCGTTTACGCAGGGTCAGGCGGGCCTGCTAAGGCGTTATACCGGGGAGGTATATCTGACTTTCGACAGCGACGGCGCGGGCGTCAAGGCCGCGCTGCGCGCCATGCCGATTTTAAAGGAGGCCGGCCTGAAGTCGAAAGTCGTGCATATGGAGCCATACAAGGATCCGGACGAATTTATAAAGGCGCTGGGCGCGGAGGAATTCCAGAAGCGGATCGACGAGGCGGAAAACAGCTTTTTCTTCGAGCTTCGCATGTTAGAGCGCGGCTATGACATGGACGACCCCGGCGGAAAAACGGCGTTCTGCCGGGAAGCGGCGCGTAAACTGCTGGATTTTTCCGATGAGATAGAGCGGGAAAATTATATCGGCGCGGTGGCGGAGCGTTACCATATCGGATATGAGCAATTGAGGCGTCTGGTGAACACTCTCGGCGCGCAGGAAGTCGCGGCGCGGCCTTCGCGTCAGCCTCAGTCGGGCATGAACCATAAGGCGAAGCGGGAGGATGGCGTGCATCAGGCGCAGAAGCTGCTCCTGACATGGCTATCGGAACGGCCGGAGTTATACGGGCGCATACGGGGAGAGATCTCGCCGGATGATTTTAACGATGAGCTGTACCGGAGAGTGGCCGGCCTTCTGTTCGGGCAATGCGAGAGGGGCGGAGCGAATCCGGCGCAGATTATCAGCTCGTTCGAGGATGAGGCAGATCAGCGCCGCGTGGCGGAACTCTTCAATGCGAGACTGCCTGACATGTCCGAGGGAGCTGACCTGGAAAAGGCGCTGAGGGACGTGATCTCCCGCATACGCCAGGGCAGCCTGGCGGCGGAAAAGGAGCGTGTGGACGTGACAAACCTGGAGGAAATGCAGCGTTTCATCGAGGCGGCAAAGGCAAACAAGGGGCACACCTAGAGAGGATGGGGGAACATGGAAAAAGAGAAGAAGACGGCGGCAAAACCAAAGGAAAAGGCTGCGGCGGCACCCGTTCCGGAAAAGCCGGAGGCTAAATCGCCCGCGGGCCCGGTTCAAGAGACTCCAGGGGAGAATCCCGTGGAAAATGCCGGGGAGAATCCCATGGAAAATGCCGTGGAAAATGCCGTGGAGCAGCCGGCAGAGAAGGCAGAAGCGAATCCGGTAAAAAAGCCCACGAAGAAATCCTCGTCCGGGGCCGCAAAAAAGTCGGCGAAAAAGCCCGCGAAGAAACAGGCAAAGCCGGCAAAGAAACAGGCAAAGCCCGCTCCTGAGAAGCCGGCCGGGGAGGCCTCCGCGGAGCCACTGGGCGAACAGCCTGCCGGGGACATTGAAGGGCCCGAGATGGACGCGCCCGACGGGGCTTTTGATGAAAAGCCCATAGATCTGCTCGAGGACGGGCTAGACGACAGGGAGGCCGAGGAGGCCGCCGCAGAACAGTTTTCCGCGAAACTCAACGACCTGCTCCTGATGGCGAAGCGGAAGAAAAATATGCTGGAATACCAGGAGATCAACGATTATTTCAAGGACATGAGCCTTAACGCGGACCAGTTCGAGGAGATCCTGGATTTTCTGGAGACGAATAACATAGACGTCCTGCGCATGTCCGACGACGACGATGACGAGGAGATATTGATTGACGAGGAGGAGGAAGTGGAGGTCGAGCAGCTGGACCTCTCCGTCCCGGACGGCGTCAGCATCGAGGATCCGGTGCGCATGTATCTAAAAGAAATCGGCAAGGTCCCCCTGCTGTCCGCGGAGGAGGAGATCGAGCTGGCAAAGCGCATGGAGCTAGGCGACATGGAGGCGAAAAAGCGCCTGGCCGAGGCAAATCTGAGATTGGTCGTCAGCATAGCGAAGCGTTACGTGGGGCGCGGCATGCTCTTTCTTGACCTCATCCAGGAGGGGAATTTAGGCCTCATCAAGGCGGTGGAAAAATTCGACTACCGCAAGGGATATAAATTTTCGACCTATGCGACCTGGTGGATCCGTCAGGCCATCACCCGCGCTATCGCCGACCAGGCGCGTACCATCCGGATCCCGGTGCATATGGTGGAGACTATAAACAAGCTTATCCGCGTCTCGCGCCAGCTCCTGCAGGAATTGGGCAGGGAGCCCACGCCTGAGGAGATCGCGGAGGAGATGAATATGCCGGTGGACCGCGTGCGCGAGATATTGAAGATCTCGCAGGAGCCCGTGTCGCTGGAGACCCCGATAGGCGAGGAGGAGGACTCCCACCTGGGCGATTTCATCCAGGACGACAATGTGCCGGTGCCGGCGGAGGCTGCCGCGTTTACATTGCTGAAAGAACAGCTGGAGGATGTCCTGGATACGCTGACGGATCGCGAAAAAAAAGTGCTGACATTGCGGTTCGGCCTGGCCGACGGGCGCGCCAGGACCCTGGAGGAGGTCGGAAAAGAATTCAACGTCACGAGGGAGCGCATCCGGCAGATCGAGGCTAAGGCGCTGCGCAAGCTGCGCCACCCGAGCCGCAGCCGTAAATTAAAGGATTATCTCGAATGACCATGGGCCGTTTATCAAGCCGGCTGTCCCATATCGCCGGCATGGTAAGGCCCGCCGGCACGCTGGCAGACGTGGGCTGCGACCATGCTTACCTGCCTATATGCCTGGTGCGGCGCGGCATAGTGCGGCGCGGCATAGCGCTGGACATAAACCCGGGGCCGCTCGCCCGGGCCAGGGAGAACATCGCGCGTTTTGGACTATCCGGCAGCATCGAGACGCGCCTATCCGATGGCTTTGACGGCATATCCCGCGGCGAGGCGGATGCCGCAATTATCGCGGGCCTTGGAGGCATCCTGACGGTCGGCATACTCTCCCGGGGCGCGGACGCGGCGCGGGGCATGCGCCAGATTATCCTGGAGCCGCAGTCGGAGTTGTCGATGGTGCGCAGATATTTGCGCGAGAACGGCTTTTATATCGAGGACGAGGATCTCGTGCTTGAAGATGGCAAATATTATTTTATGATGCGCGTCAGTCCTGAACGATCCCCGGATGCCGGGGCTTTTGCGGATTCGGCGCGCCTTCCCATAGAGGCGGCGGATGCGTACGGGCCCAGGCTGCTGGAGACGCGCCATCCGTTGCTGATGGATTATCTGGATCGCGAGAGGAAGCTATGCGAGGGGATAATGGACTCCCTGTCCGGCGATTCGGATCGGATCGCCTCGCGGAGGGAAGAATTGCAAAAGCAGATTGAGATAAACTGCGCGGCGTCGGAATATATGCGCCGGCGTCGCCCATAGCGGTACATGTAAGGAGAGGAGCTGGAAACGGCATGATTTTATCGGATGTCATAGCGCTGCTGCGGCAGGCCGCGCCGGAGGATATGGCGCAGGACTGGGACAATCCAGGGCTGCTGGTCGGAGACCTTTCGGCGGACGTGGGGAAGATATTCATCGCGTTGGACGCGGACGACGCCGCGATAGACCAGGCGCGGGATTGCGGCGCGGGTCTCCTGCTGACGCACCATCCTCTCATTTTTTCCCCGATAAAAAAGGTAACGGCTGATGATTTTATCGGAGGCAGGATCGTGAGGATGCTGCGCTGCGGGATTGCCCATTACGCGATGCATACGAATTTTGACGCGGCTCTCATGGGTACTCTGGCGGCCGGCCGGATCGGCCTTACGGCAGAGCGGCCCCTGGCTGATATTTTCGAACGCGATGGCAGGCAGTACGGCATCGGGGTGGTCGGCACGATGCAAGGCCCGATGGACGCGGCGGGGCTGTGCGCGCTGGTGAAGGAGCGTTTCTGCCTGCGCGAGGTGCGGCTGTTCGGCAGGCCGGACGCGCCGGCGGGACGCGTGGCCATCTGCCCCGGTTCGGGGAAAAGCACGATAGGCGACGCGCTATCGGCGGGGGCGGACGTGCTGCTGACCGGGGATATCGATCACCACAGCGGCATCGATGCCGCCGCGAGGGGGCTGTCTGTCATAGACGCGGGCCATTACGGACTGGAGCATATCTTTATAGACTATATGCGGGAGTATTGCGAGCGGCATATCCAGGGAGTCGGCGCGGTCGCGCAGGACATGCGCGAGCCGTTCGAGATTATTTGACAGGCGCCTCATTCGGCGCATAGCAGGCAAGGAGCGGAAATCATGAGCAGGATCACGATAAACGGCAGGACGGCGGAATACGCTGACGGTACGGCCTTTAAGCAGATCGCGGAGGAATATCAGGGAGACTACGGCCATCAGATAGTGCTGGCCTTTTTCAACGGAAATCTCCGCGAATTAAATAAATGCGTCAAGGGGGATGGCGAGATATCCTTCGTGACGAGCGCGGACAAGGCAGGAGCCAAGGCCTACCGCAGGACCGAGGCATTGCTCATGCAGAAGGCATTCGACGACCTGTACGGCGCGGATGGCGCCACGCTGCGCATTCTCCAGACTACCGGCAACGGGCAGTATTGCGAGGCCGTCCTGCCGGGGAACGCCGGCGGGCCGCCCGAGGATCGGCCGATGCGGGTGACGGACGCGATGCTTACCGCGATAGAGGAGAGGATGCGCGCCCTGGCGGAGGCGGACATCCCGATCCGTAAGATGAGCATATCCACTGCCGAGGCGGTCAGGCTCTTCCATGAGCTGGGCATGGCCGATAAAGAAAGGCTCTTCGGCTACCGGCGCAGCTCGCGAGTGAATATCTACGACCTGGACGGGTTCCGGGATTATTTTTACGGGTACATGCTGCCGTCCACCGGATATGTGAAAAAATTCGGCCTGACGCGTTATAGCGACGGATTCGTCCTGCTATATCCGGATCCGGAGACCGGCGAGGTATCGCCGTACCGCCCGTCGGACAAGCTGTTTGCCACGCAGAGGGCCAGCAGCGCCTGGGGCGCGCGCATGGGCGTGAAAAACATCGGCGAGCTAAACGACGCCATCGCCACCGGAAGGATCTGGGACATCATCCTGATGCAGGAGGCGCAGATGGAAGACCAGATCGGGGATCTCGCGGAGCTTATCGCGGACGCGGGCGGCAAGAAATTCATCATGATCGCGGGGCCGTCCTCGTCTGGAAAGACCACGTTCTCCCACAGGCTGTCTATCAGATTGTCGGCGCAGGGGCTGCGCCCGCATCCGATTCCGATGGATGATTATTACCTGGATCGCGAGAAGACGCCGCGCGACGCGGACGGCAATTATGACTTCGAATGCCTGGAGGCGCTCGACATAGAGCTTTTCAACAGGGACATGTCGGCGTTGCTGTCGGGGGAACGCGTGGAGCTGCCCACGTTCAATTTTAAGACCGGCAGGCGGGAATACCGGGGAAGATATATGCGGCTCTACCCCCAGGACGTCCTGGTCATCGAGGGCATACACGGGCTGAATGACAGATTGTCGTATTCCCTGCCGGCCGAGAGCAAGTTCAAGATATATATCAGCGCCCTGACCCAGCTGGCCATAGACGAGCATAACGCGCTGCCGACGACCGACGGGAGGCTGATCCGCCGCATAGTGCGCGACGCCAGGACGAGGAATACCTCCGCGAGGGAGACCATCGCCATGTGGGACAGCGTGCGCCGGGGCGAGGAGAAATACATTTTTCCTTTTCAGGAAAAAGCGGATTATATATTTAATTCCGCGCTGATATACGAGCTGGCCGTGCTGAAATTATATGCGGAGCCTCTGCTCTTTAACATACCCAAGGACGCCCCGGAATACGTGGAGGCGAAACGCCTGCTGAAATTCCTGGACTATTTTCTGGCGATTCCCAGCGAAAACATCCACCATAATTCTCTCCTGCGCGAATTCATCGGAGGTAGCTGCTTTAATGTTTGACGAGATACTGGAACGCGCCCTGGACATAGGAGAGGCGATGCTGCGGTCCGGAGCGGAGATCATGCGCATCGAGGACACCATCGTCTGCATATGCAACGCCTATGGCGACGGATATGTCGACGTCTTTACGATACTTTCGCTGATCATCGCCAGCTGGAAGGCCCCGGACGGCAGGGTCATCACTCAGACGCGGCGCATTTATTCTTATTCCACCGACCTGGAGCGGCTAGAGGAGCTGAACGCGCTTTCCAGGTATGTGTGCGCGAACAAGCCGCCTGCCGAAGAGATCGGCGGGCGGGTCGACGCCATCATGCGGGGCGCGGATGATAATAAAAATAAAAATTTTCTGAAGCTGGCGGGATATGTGTTCACGGCCGGCGCGTTCGCGGTATTTTTCGGAGGCGCGATCCGCGACGGCATAGCGGCGGCGCTTGTCGGCGCCGTATTGTATCTGTGGGATTATATTTTTGCCGCCCACAGCAAAAACAGGGTAGTATATACCCTGGCGAGTTCGATCGTCGCGGGAGCGGCATGCATCCTTGCCGTCAAGGCGCATATCGGGGTAAATCCGGTCAGCGTCATGATAGGCAGCATCATGATCCTGATTCCCGGAATAGGCATCGTAAATTCGCTCAGGGACATGATGTCCGGCGATATCATCTCTGGGATACTGCGCCTCATGGAGGCACTCATGGTCGCGGCGGCTATCGCTATAGGATTTGGCATCGCGATGGCGTTGCTGTAAGTATTGCGATGGCCGCGTGAAATAAGCTTGAAAACGGGGAGGTCGCTGGCGTGGCGGCGGTAATTATAAGATTTATTGACGAATATTTTTCCATGCTGTCGGCGGTCCTTATCGGCACGCTGGGATATTGCCTTTTGTTTAACGTAAAAAGGAGCCGTATCATCTACTGCTGCATCGGGGGTACATTGGCGACCCTGATATCTTACGTCTGCGCGGAATGCGGCCTGCCGCTGCTCGTACAGAACATGATCCCCGCGGCGATAGCGACGCTTTACGCGGAACTCATGGCGAGGCTGCTCAAGGCGCCGGCGACGGTCTTTCTGATACCGTCCATAATACCGCTCGTGCCTGGAGGCCGCCTGTACGACGCGATGAGCGCGATGGTAGACGGGGACAGGCTGGAGGCTGCGGCGCTTGGCAGGCAGACCGTCCTTATCGCGATAGGGCTCGCAGTCGGCGTGGTGCTCGTTTCAGCCGGCTTCTATCAGATTGCGAGGCGTCCGCGCCATGTGAGGTTCGAGAACGGGCCAGAGGATTTTCATCTTGAAATTCTTCAAAAAAGATGTCATAATAAGTCCGTCAAGGGGGACAGATGATCGCGGCTGCAGGCGTCGAAAGACCGCAGGTGAGGAAAGTCCGGGCTTCACAGGGCAGGATGCCGGATAACGTCCGGTGGAGGAGACTCCCAGGCTAGTGCAACAGAAATATACCGCCGCCGCTTGGCGGTAAGGGTGGAAAGGCAGTGTAAGAGACTACCGTGCGCCTGGTAACAGGCGCAGCCATGTAAACCCCATCCGAAGCAAGACCAGAACGAAGCAGTGACGTGGCCCGCCAGCTTCAGGTAGGTCGCTCGAGGCGCATGGCGACATGCGTCCTAGATAGATGATCATCCAACGACAGAACCCGGCTTACCGTTCCGCTTGGCAAAAAAAGAGAGCGCGGGCCGCGCTCCCTTTTTTCTTCTTCAATACGGATTCCTCATCCGTCAAATCGAATAATCAAACCTGCTGGCATACATCCAGGGTCTTTCTTTCACATCGCTCCAGTCGATTTCGCTAAGCTTTTCGAGAAGCTCTTCCTCGGAATCCGCCGACGCGTAGTAGCTCTTTGTCGCCTGGCCGTAACGCTGATAATCGGCCGTTCTGGCATCCGCTTTCTTCTCTTCGGCTTTTTTCTCCTCGGCCTTTTTCTCGCGGCTCTCCTCGATGCGTTCGCGCTGGCGTTCGGATACCTTTTCCAGCTCCGCGAAGTAGGACACCGTGCCATCGCTGTTGAAAGACACGCCGACCTGCTTTACCCCGACGGTCGGGTCTCCGGTCCCGTAGCCGAACTGCTCGTTGATCCGGTTGGAAAAAGCGACCGCGCTCTCGATCCGCCCGATGTTCTTTTCCTTGTAGGACTCGTCGGAGGCCATTTTTTCGAGTTCCTCCGCGCTAAAGAGCACGGAAAATTCCTTGCTGCTGCGCGAGAGGATGTCACGCGCCTCATCGGCGTTCTCAAAATCGGCGACCATGAAGTCCATATTGCCATATTTCTGCTTCAGCTCGTCCAGGACTTTCTGGGCGCCGGCGCTGAGCTTTGCGGCCTCTTTATCCTTGGCGCGGCCTGATTCGGTTTTTTCCGTCTTTCCCGCCTTGGGAGATTCCGTTCTCACATATGCGGGATTGTAGTAGTTTTGAGCGTATTGGTCTACCCTCGTCATTTTTAATACCTCCTTGTATTTAATGCGGCATCCGTCAATGGACGCCGTTACCCAATAATTTTATCGGCCCGCGGCGGCGGTTAGTTAACCGGCATGGCCGGGTTTGAAAAAAAACTTGTCAAATATCCCTGAAAGCTGTATACTATACGCGACATGCCGTAGGCACGGAGCAATCCGCGGGCTTTCATTCATTGTGACGCCCCGCTTGCGGGGCATGAAGTTTATTTCGGAAGGGAAGAAAGATGAAACAGTTTCAAATATCGTATACCGATGACGAAGCTTTATGCAAGAGGCTGGACGAGGTAGGCGCCTGGTGCGCGGCCCATCCTTCTTTCGAAAAGATTTTCCGTATCTATTCGCAGGACATGGATGAGGAGCGCGTCTCCCATATCTGCGGGGTGATTGAGGAGAAGATGCCGGACGCGCTTTACCTCGGCTGTACCTCGAACGCGAACATCCTTGACGCAGTGCTGGTGAAGTCGCAGATTATCCTGACATGCACGGTCTATGAGCGGGAGTCCACGCGCCAGATGATCCTGCAGTTCCCTTTCCTGGAGGAGAACGTCAAGGAGGATGTCGATACCCTGCGCGCCTGTTGCCTGGAGAACCCGTGGGTCAAGGCGGTGGAGATGCATGCGACCATCATGGACATGTCTATGAAGGCTTTTTGCGATGAGATGACGCGACTGCCCGGGGATATACAGGTATATGGCGGCGGGGCGTTCAATCCGAACATGGACGACGATACCGCCATGGTGTTCTCCAAGGGGAACGGATTTCTGGCGCACGGCATAGTGTTCCTGCTGACCGGCGGGGAGGATTTCCACACATACAGCACGTTCATATCCGGCTGGAAGCCGCTAGAGCGCAGGTTCCACGTCACAAAGGCGCGGCGCGAGATTCTCTATGAGCTCGATGGGAAGCCCGCTTTCGACGCCTATCAGAAGTTTCTGAATATAGAGAAAAACGACCACTTTTTTTCGAATACGCTGGAATTCCCGCTGTTCGTAGACCATGACGATATCGACGTGCTGCGCTGTCCCTTGGCGGTCAACGATGATGATTCGCTCGTGATGTCCTCCGACATGCAGGAGGACACATACGTCAGGATGGCTTATGGCGATCCTAATACGATATTGACGAGCATCCGCCAGGACGGCCAGAAGATCGCGGATTTCAAGCCGGAGGCCATACAGACTTTTTCGTGCGCCGCGAGGCGGGCATTCTGGGGAGACGACCATATCAGCGATGAGACGATTTCGTTTCGCAAGGTGGCTCCGACGTCCGGATTCTACACGCATGGCGAATTCATTCGGATTAACGGCGACATGCTCAATTTCAACGTCACGCTGGTGCTGGCGGCGATGCGCGAGGGGGAGCCGGGCAAGGGCGATCCGGTCAGCATCTATGACGCGCAGCGCGAGAACGGCAATGACAAGGTGCCGATCATCCGCCGATTCGTCTCTTTTATCGAGGCGTCCACGGTGGAGCTGGAGATGATAAACAAGCAGCTGGCAATCACGTCTATCACGGACGGCCTGACGCAGCTGTACAACCGCGCCGAGATCGAGGGCAGGATCCGCGCCGCGCTCTCAAAGCGCGATAACGACAAGACTCCGCATCCCCTGTCGCTGATTATGCTGGATATCGATAATTTCAAAAAAGTGAACGACGTCTATGGACACAAGGAGGGAGACCACGTCATACAGGCCCTGTCCGACGTCCTGCGGCGCGTGGCGCTCGGCGCGGATCCCTGCTATCTGGGCAGATGGGGCGGGGAGGAGTTCATGGTGCTGCTGTCGGACTGCGGCGCGGACGAGGCGGTCCGGATCGCCGAGGAGATCCGGCTGCAGTTCGCCGCCATATCATACGAAGTGGCCGGCCCGCAGACCGTCAGCATCGGCGTGACGCAGGCGCACGACGGGGAGTCCGCTGACACGCTCTACTCGCGCGTGGACAAGGCGCTCTATACCGCGAAGGCCAATGGCAAGAATCAGGTGGCGCGCCTGGATTGAGGCAGTGAGATAAAAAGGGAGCGGGCCTTTGGCGGGCCCGCTCCCTTTTTATCTGTTTTTGTATCTGGCTTCGCAGTATTTGCATCGGTAGACTTTTTTTTCAGGATCCGTCAGGATGAAAATCTGCTCCAGCTCCTGCTCGACCGACGTGATGCAGCGCGGGTTTTTGCAGGATATCACGTTGTGCACCTCGCCAGGGAGCCGCAATTTCTTTTTTTCTACGATCTGGTCGTCCTGGATGACGTTGACAGTTATGCGATGGTCTATGAACCCGAGGATCTCCAGATTCAGCGCTCCGACCGGGCATTCCACCTTTATGATGTCTTTTTTGCCCATCTTATTGCTTTTGGCGTTCTGGATAATCGCGACAGTGAAGTCCGGGTTGTCCAGACAGAGGTCGCGGTAGATCCGCATGCTCATGCCGGCCTTTATGTGGTCTAATACGTATCCTTCGTGTATGCCGCTGATATTTAACATGTCCCCGCCTCCTTTTCATCATCGACCTTAATGCCCAGCAGCGTGAGGATCAGGGCCATGCGCACGTAGACCCCGTACTGCGCCTGCTTGAAGTATGCCGCCCGCGGGTCGTCGTCCACCTCGGTCGAGATCTCGTTTACGCGCGGCAAGGGATGCAGCACGAGCATGTCTTTCCCGGCAAGGCTCATTTTCTGCTTGTCCAGGATATAGAAATCCTTCATGCGCACGTAGTCCTCCTCGTTGAAGAAGCGTTCGCGCTGCACGCGGGTCATGTATAGCACGTCGAGGCCGCCGATGGCGTCTTCTAGTTTTTCCATCTCTGTAAAGGGGATGTGGTTCGCGATGAGCACGTCCTTGCGGATATAGCCCGGGACGCGCAGCTCCTCGGGAGATACAAGCACGAATTCGATTCCCGGATAGCGGATGAGGGCATGGATGAGCGAATGCACCGTGCGGCCGAATTTGAGGTCGCCGCACAGGCCGATCTTCAGGTGGTCGAGCCTGCCTTTAAGGTTGTATATGGTGAGCAGGTCCGTCAGCGTCTGGGTGGGGTGCTGGTGTCCGCCGTCGCCGGCGTTTATCACGGGAATCCTGGATTTTTGCGAGGCGACTAACGCGGCTCCCTCTTTCGGATGACGGATAGCGCATATGTCCGCATAGCAGGACACTACCCGGATTGTGTCGGAGACGCTCTCGCCCTTCGCGGCCGAGCTGCTGTCGGCGCTGTGAAATCCCAGGACGCTGCCTCCGAGGTTCAGCATCGCGGCCTCGAAACTGAGCCGCGTGCGCGTGCTGGGCTCATAGAAGCAGGTCGCGAGTTTTTTGCCCGCGCAGGCCTTCGCGTATTTTTCGGGATGCCTTTCGATATCGCCGGCTAAGGAGAGCAGCTCTCCGGTCTCCTCCACCGACAAGTCCAGGGGACTGATAAGATGGCGCATTGTATACCTCCTTGACTGGAAGATTCGCGGCGTTTGCCGCTAACGACTATCATATAATATCGGGCGGAGAAATTCAATAAGTTCGCGATTTTCCCTTGCATAGGCCGTTAAAAAGAACTAAACTAGTCCATGGACTGTTTGTACAAGCCATTAGGAGGATTTCGATGAATCTGGGCCGATTGTTGGAAGGGATGGAATATAGCTGCCTGCGTGGCAGCACGGACATAGACGTGTCAGGCATAGCATACGACTCGCGCAAGGTATCTCCGGGCGGGCTGTTCGTCTGCATAAAGGGGGCCTCGGCGGACGGCCATGCGTATATCCCGCAGGCATGTGCCGCGGGGGCCTCGGCGATCGTCGTCCAGGAGGACGCGGGGGCGCCGGAACATGTGGCGCTTATCCGCGTCGCCGACACGCGCCTCGCGCTGGCGCGTCTGTCAGCAGCCTGGTTCGGGCATCCGGCTGGCAGGCTGAAGACCATCGGCGTCACCGGCACCAAGGGCAAGACCACGACTACGTATATGATAAAATCAATCCTGGAGCATGCCGGATACCGGGTGGGCCTTATCGGCACTATCGAGACAGTCATAGGCGACGAACACGTACATGCCACGAATACCACGCCGGAATCATACGTCGTCCAGGAGGCTTTCCGCAAGATGGCGGATGCGGGGATGGATGCCGTGGTCATGGAGGTATCGTCCCAGGGCCTCATGATGCATCGCGTGTCGGGATTCACGTTCGACATCGGGGTGTTTACCAATATCGAGCCGGACCACATAGGGCCGAACGAGCATGTGTCATTCGAGGAGTATCTCGAGTGCAAGTCGCGATTGTTCCGCCAATGCCGGCTGGGCATCGTGAATGCCGACGACGCGCACGTGCGCGAACTGCTGGAGGGAGCTTCCTGCGAGGTAGAGACCTATGGATTTTCGAATGGCGCGGATCTTCGCGCTTCGGATATGCGGCTTATCACCGGGAGGGGATATCTCGGGGTCGCTTATAGCTTGCGTGGGCTGCTTGAATGCGGGGTCGAGATCCATGTCCCCGGGAAGTTCAGCGTATATAATTCGCTGGCGGCCATCGCGGCGTGCGGCCGGTTCGGCGTTCCGGCGGAGGACATGCGCGAGGCGCTGCGCGACGTGCAGGTCAGGGGGCGCATCGAGATGGTAAAGGTATCCGATGATTTTACGCTCATGATTGACTATGCGCATAATGCGATGGCGCTGGAGAGCCTGCTGGAGACGCTGCGCGAATACGGGCCCGGCAGGCTGGTCTGCCTGTTCGGATGCGGCGGCAACCGGTCGAAGATACGGCGCTACGAGATGGGGGAGGCCAGCGGGCGCCTGGCGGACCTCACGATCATCACGTCGGACAATCCGCGCGACGAGGAGCCCCAGGCCATCATAGACGACATAAAGGCGGGCATCGCGAAGACCGACGGGAAATATGTCGAGATCCCGGACCGCAAGGAGGCGATAAGATACGCGATAGGGCATGCCATGCCCGGAGACGTCATAGTGCTCGCCGGAAAGGGGCACGAGGATTACCAGGAGATAAAGGGCGTCAAATACCATATGGACGAGCGCGAGCTGATCGCGGAGGTACTCTCGGAGAGCGCGCATGGATAAAGGGAATGTTTATGCGGACGTCATCATCGACATATCGCACGAGAAGCTGGACAAGCCGTTCCAATACCGGATTCCGGACGGGCTGCGGGGCCGCATAGGCGCCGGGGTGCAGGTGAAGGTCCCGTTCGGCGGCGGCAACGCGATGCGCCAGGGATATGTGATAAACGTCACGGATAAGCCGTCCTACGATCCGGCAAAGATTAAGGAAATAGCGGGAGTCGAGGAGGATTCGGTGCGTATCGAGTCGCAGCTTATCGCCCTAGCGGCGTTTATGCGGCGCAATTTCGGAGGCACGATGATCCAGGCGTTAAAGACCGTCATCCCGGTCAAGTCCCGGAGCCGCCCCCGCCAGAAGCGCACGGTGGAGCTGGCGACTGGGAGCCGCGCCGAGGCGGAGGAGGAGCTCGCGCTGTTAGAGCGCAAGCATCACGCCGCCAGGGCCAGGCTCGTCGCGGCGCTGCTCGACGATCCGGCCATCGATTACGAGGTCGTGACTAAAAAGCTGAATATCGCGCCTTCGGCATTAAGGGCGATGGAGGCCCGGGGCGTGATACGCATCAGCTCGGCGGACGAATACCGCGACCCGGTCCCCCGCCTTCAGAGTAAGCCGTATGATATCGTGCTAAACGCGGAGCAGGCGGCGGCGGTCGAGGCGATAGACGCGGATTTTCAGGCGGGGCTGTATGGCACGTACCTCATCCAGGGCGTGACCGGCAGCGGGAAGACGGAGGTCTACATGGAACTCATCGCCCGCGCCGCTCGCCAGGGCAGGCAGTCGATCGTGCTTATCCCGGAGATCGCGCTGACTTTCCAGACCGTGATGCGCTTTTACAGCAGGTTCGGCGACAGGGTGAGCATATTGCATTCCCGCCTCTCGCAGGGCGAGCGCTACGACCAGTTCCTGCGGGCGAAAAACGGCGGATTGGATGTGATGATCGGGCCCAGGTCCGCATTGTTCACGCCGTTTTCAAATTTGGGATATATCATCATAGACGAGGAGCATGAGAGCAGCTACAAGTCCGAGACGGTCCCGCGGTACCACGCCAGGGAGACTGCGGCGGAGCGGGCGCGCCTTGCGGGAGCCAGCCTCGTGCTGGGTTCCGCCACGCCGTCTCTGGAGAGCTCATACCGCGCCAGCCTGGGGCTGATAAAAAAATTCGAGCTGCCGGGACGCGCCAGGAGCGGCAGCCGGATGCCGGCATGCCATGTCGTGGACATGAGGGCGGAGTTAAAGTCCGGCAACCGCTCGATCCTTAGCCGCGGGCTTCAGGAACTGATGGAGGACCGGCTGGAGAAAAAAGAGCAGGCGATGCTTTTCATAAACCGCCGTGGCATGGCGGGATTCGTCTCCTGCCGGGAGTGCGGGGAGGCGGTCAAATGCCCGCATTGCGACGTCTCGCTGAGCCTGCACGGCGACGGCATGTTAAGATGCCATTATTGCGGCTACGAAATGCCCCAGGTGACGCGCTGCCCGTCCTGCGGTTCCAAATATATCGGGGCTTTCCGCGCCGGCACGCAGAAAATCGAGGCGGTCGTGCGCCAGCGTTTCCCGGGCGCGCGCGTGTTGAGGATGGATGCCGATACGACGCGGGCGAAGGACGGGTACGAGCGGATCCTCTCCTCCTTTGCCGACGGGGAGGCGGACATCCTGGTAGGCACGCAGATGATAGTGAAGGGCCACGATTTCCCCGGCGTGACGCTGGTCGGGGTATTGGCGGCGGATCTCTCGCTGCACGCGGGCGATTATCGCGCGGCGGAGCGCACCTTCCAGCTGCTGACCCAGGCTGCAGGCCGCGCGGGGCGCGGGTCGCGGCCGGGCGAGGTGGTCATCCAGACGTACCGGCCGGATCATTATGCGATACGGGCCGCGCAGGCACAGGACTATGAGGCTTTTTATGAGCGGGAGATAGCCTACCGGGAGATGATGCGCTATCCTCCGGTGTGGAATCTTTTGATGATAGCGGTCTGCTCGCAGATAGAGGGGGAGGCCGACGGGTGCTGCGCCGGCCTTGCCGGCTGGCTGCGCCGGAACGCGCCGGATCTGCAGGTCATAGGCCCGGCAAAGGCGGCTATTGCCAAGGTAAACGACATATACCGCCGCGTGCTCTATGTGAAAGGCGGCGATTACGGGGCGCTGGTACGCGCCAAAGACGGCCTGGAGGCCATACTGTCGCGGAATATTTGGAACGCTGCCGTGCAGTTTGATTTTAATCCGATGAACGGGTTTTGACATTGCGAGGAGGGAAACGTGATGGCTTTACGTCAGATACGCATACAGGGGGATGCGGTATTGCAGAAGAAATGCAGGGAGGTCGCGGAGATGACCCCGCGCGTGAAGGAACTTATCGGCGACATGCTGGATACGATGTATGACGCGAAGGGAGTAGGCCTTGCCGCCCCCCAGGTGGGCGTGTTAAAGCGCATATGCGTCGTAGATATCGGCGACGGCCCGATCGTGATGATAAACCCGGCCATACTGGAATCGGACGGCGAGCAGACCGGCGACGAGGGATGCCTCAGCCTTCCGGGGAAGGCCGGGACGGTGACGCGCCCGAACCACGTGGTCGTAAAGGCGCGGGACGAGAGCATGGAGGAGCGCGAGATCGAGGCGACGGAGCTGCTGGCGCGCGCCATCTGCCATGAGATCGACCATCTGGACGGGCACATGTATACCGAGCTGGTCGAAGGCCCGCTTCGCGACGTGGAATACGAGGAGGACGAGTGATGCGGATAGTTTTTATGGGAACGCCGGATTTCGCAGTATATTCTTTGGAGGCGCTCTCGCGTTCCGGGGATGTCGCGCTGGTGGTCACGCAGCCGGATAAGCCGCAAGGCAGGAGGCAGGTCATGGCGCCGCCTCCGGTCAAGGTGAAGGCAATGGAGCTTGGCATCCCGACGTTCCAGCCGGAGAGCATGCGAAGTCCGGAGGCGATCGGGCGGGTGCGGGCCGAGCGGCCGGACGTCATCGTGGTGGCGGCATACGGCCAGATTCTGCCTCAGGAATTACTGGAGGTCCCCAGGTACTGCTGCGTCAACGTGCACGCATCGCTGCTGCCGAGATACCGGGGGGCCTCGCCCATACAGTGGGCGATATTAAACGGAGACGACGAGACGGGCGTCACGATCATGCGAATGGACGCGGGGCTGGATACCGGGGATATCATCGCGCAGTCGAGGGTCTCCATTGCGCCCGGCGAGACCGGAGGGTCGCTTACCGCCAAGCTGGCCGCCGCGGGAGCCAGGCTGCTGGCAAGCGTCCTGCCGTCAATAGCGGACGGGACCGCGAAATATACCCCTCAGGACGATAGGCGCGCCACCAAGGTCGGGAAGATATCAAAAAAGGACGGGCTTATAGATTTTTCGAGTCCGGCGGCGGTTATCGAGCGGCAGGTGCGCGGGTTTTCCCCATGGCCGGGAGCATATACGTATCTGGACGGAAGGACGTTGAAAATATGGCTTGCAAGAGCCTGCCCGGGCAATGCCGGAGATCCGGGGACAGCCACGTTTGTCGGGAAGGATAGTTTTTGCATCCAGGCCGGAGACGGCGCGCTTGAGTGCCTGGAAGTGCAGCTGGAGGGAAAAAAGCGGATGCCCGCGGGCGATTTCCTTCGCGGGAACGCGCTTGAGACTGGAAGGAGATTCGGCGGCTGACGTAAAGGGAGGGATGGTTTATGCCTTACGGATTCGGGTATTATTGGGATCCTACTTACATACTCATAGTGATCGGCGCGGTGCTTTCAATGCTCGCCTCGGCAAAGGTGAAGAGCACTTATAAAAAATACTCGGCTTACCCTAGCATGAGCGGGATGACGGGCGCACAGGCGGCGGAGCTGATACTGCGCGCGGCGGGAATCCACGACGTGCAGATCCGTCATGTCTCGGGCAGCCTGACGGACCATTTTGATCCGCGTAACAAGACGCTCAGCCTGTCGGATACGGTATACGCGAACCGTTCCGTGGCCGCTGTCGGAGTCGCGGCGCATGAGTGCGGACACGCGATCCAGCATGACGTCGGATATTTTCCGCTCACGCTGCGCACCGCGATAGTGCCGATAGCGAATTTCGGGTCGATGATCTCGTGGCCGCTGATCCTTATCGGGCTTTTGTTTTCGAGCAGGACAGGCGGGTTTTTGATACAGCTTGGCATCCTGGCATTCTCCTTCGCCGTACTGTTCCAGCTGGTGACGCTTCCGGTGGAGTTTAACGCCTCGCGCAGGGCCATGGCAATGCTTGGCGATATGCATATCTTGAACGAATCGGAGCTGCCTATGACGCGCAAGGTGCTGCGGGCGGCGGCGCTGACATATGTTGCCGGCGCGGCGACGGCGATCCTGCAGCTGCTAAGGCTGGTGCTTCTCTTCGGGAATCGGGACGACGGTGACTGACGCGTTCTCGGGGCGCGATATCGCGCTGGATATACTGCTGCTCACGGAAAAGGGAATGCCGGGCCATCTCGCCGAGGCAAAGGCAATGGACGCGCATCCCGCGATGGAAAAGCGTGAGAGAGCGTTCGCCGGCAGGCTGTCGCACGGCGTGCTGGAGCGGATGATCGAGATGGACTATTGCATTGGGCTGTTCTCAAAGACACCGGTAGGAAAAATGAGGCCGGCGATCCGGAACGTGCTGCGCATGGGCGCGTATGAGCTGCTATACATGGACGGCGTGCCAGACCGCGCGGCGTGCGGCGAGGCCGTGCGTCTGGCGGAAAAGAGGGGGTTTTCCGGGTTAAAAGGCTTCGTAAATGGCGTGATGCGGGCGATGGCGCGGGCGCATGCCTCGGATTCCATCGAATATCCGGATGAGGAGGCGGAGCCCGCGCGGTACCTGTCGGTCGCTTATTCTATGCCTCCGTGGCTTGCGGAGCATTGGATCGGCTCTCTCGGATATGCCGACGCGAAAGAGATCTGCGCGGACTTCTTGAGGGAGCGGCCGACTACGATCCGCGTGAATCCGGAAAAGACGACTCCGGAGCGTATGCGCGTCTCGCTGGAGGCCGCGGGGATCCGGGCGGAGATAGTCGACGCCGATGCTCTGCGCGTATCCGGCTATGACAGGCCTGCCGCCATCCCTGGGTTTTCGAGCGGCGATTTTTATGTGCAGGACCTTGGCGCGATCGAAGCCGTGCGGGCGGCAGATATATGCCCGGGCTGGAATATCATAGACGTGTGCGCCGCGCCCGGCGGCAAGGCGATCCACGCGGCACAGATTATGCGCGGCGCCGGCCATGTGGAGGCCAGGGATCTGACGGAATACAAGGCAGGCGTTATTCGCGAGAATATTCGCCGCTGCGGCGTGGAGAATATGTCGGTCAAAGTATGGGACGCCACGGTCCCAGATCCGGACGCGGTGAATACCGCGGATCTCGTGATAGCGGACGTGCCATGCTCCGGGCTTGGCGTGCTGCATGCCAAGCCGGATATTAAATACAGGATGGATCCTGAAAAGATGCGCGGGCTGGCCGCGCTGCAGCGGCAGATTCTGTCGGCGGTACGCGCCTATGTCAAGCCGGGAGGCAGGCTGCTCTACGTTACATGTACGGTAGACCGCGCAGAGAATGAGGAGAATGCCGCCTGGTTTGCCGGGACTTATCAGGATTTCAGCATGCGAAGCGAGCGGCAGATTCTGCCGGATGAGAAGAGGGATGGCTTTTATATCGCCGTATTCGACAGGAATATAGACGCGGAATCCATATGTCCTGCAAGCGGTGCATGCCATAAATGAAAGCCCGCGGACGGGCTTATGATTCCGTATTCCTTGGAGATGCTTTTATGGAACTTTTTGATTTAAAGTCGGCGGATTATGCCGCGCTCGCGGATTATATCGCGTCGCTGGGCGAGCGGCCGTACCGCGCCAAACAATTATATGAATGGATGCATGTCAAGCAGGCCGTCTCGATAGACGGGATGACCAATCTGCCAAAGGAGCTGCGTTCCCGCCTTGCCAGGCAGTGCCGCTTTACCGTGCTGCGGATGCAGGACGTCCGCGTTTCAGGCGATGGCACGCGCAAATATCTGTTCGCACTGGATGACGGCAACGTCGTGGAGAGCGTTTTCATGCGCTACAAGCATGGGAACAGCGTCTGCATCTCCTCGCAGGCTGGCTGCAGGATGGGCTGCAGGTTCTGCGCGTCAGGCATAGGAGGGCTGTCGCGGAACCTGACGCCGGCCGAGATGCTAGAGCAGGTCTACCGCATCGGCGCCGACATAGGCGAGCGCGTATCGAACGTGGTCGTCATGGGCACGGGGGAGCCGCTGGACAATTATGATAACCTGCTCGTATTCCTTCGCATGCTTACGGACGGGCACGGGCTGAACATAAGCCAAAGGTCGGTGACGGTGTCTACCTGCGGGATAACGCCGCGCATCCTGGATCTGGCGGGGACGCGGCAGCAGATTACGCTGTCCCTGTCGCTGCATGCCCCGACGCAGGAAAAAAGGGAGAAATTGATGCCGGTTGCCCGCAGGTATCCGCTGGCGAGGCTTCTGGACGCGTGCGACGCCTATTTCGAGTCGACCGGCCGGCGTGTGACGTACGAATACGCCCTGATCTCCGGGTTGAACGACGCCGCGGCGGACGCGGACGGGCTTTCCAGGCTGCTCAAGGGCAAGAACTGCCACGTCAACCTGATTCCGGTCAATCCGGTCAGGGAATCGGGGTATTCCAGGCCGTCGCGCGGCGCGGCGGAGGCGTTCCTGAGCAGGCTGCGGGACCGGGGAATCAATGCCACGATCCGGCGCGAGATGGGCGGCGACGTCGATGGGGCATGCGGCCAGCTGCGCAGGCGCCGCATCTCAGGGAACGGGTGAGCCATGGAAGACCGTTTTATCAGGAGCCGCATGCTGCTTGGCGACGAGGCCATGGAAAAACTGAAAAAGGCGCGCATAGCCATATTCGGCATCGGCGGAGTGGGCGGGTATGCCGCCGAGGCCCTGGCCAGGACGGGCGTGGGTTCTTTCGTGCTTGTGGACGCGGACGTCGTGGAGCTTAGCAATATCAACCGCCAGATCGTCGCGGCCACGTCTACGCTGGGCATGGCCAAGGTGGATGTGATGCGCGGCAGGATATTTGATATCAACCCGGACGCCGAAGTCGAGGCGAGGAGATGCTTCTTTTTGCCTGAAAATGCAGATGAATTCGATTTCAGCGCGTTTTCATACGTGATCGATGCCGTGGATACCGTCGCGGCGAAGGTGGAGATCGCGCTGCGGGCGCAGTCGGCCGGCGTGCCGGAGATAAGCTGCATGGGAGCCGGCAACAGGCTGGATCCGTCCAGGTTCGCTGTCGCCGACATATATGAGACCAGGGGGTGCCCGCTGGCCAAGGCCATGCGCAATGCGTGCAGGAAGCGTGGGATCGCGGGCTTGAAGACGGTATACTCCGACGAGCCGCCGCTGCCGGCATCCGGCCGTACTCCGGGGAGCACGGCTTTCGCGGCCCCGTCCGCCGGCCTGCTGCTCGCCGCCGAGGCAGTGCGGGATCTGGCCCTGTAAAAAAATCTTGCAAAAATCCCGATTTTTCGCTAAAATTAACGTTGGATTACTTTTTGCTGCATGGGAGGAATACTCCATGGACGATAGATGGATATTGGTGGTTGACGACGACGCGGCGAACCTGACTATGGCCAGCAGCATATTGAGTTCTGCCGGCATGCGTGCCAGCTGCATCAAGTCGGGCGCGGCGGCTGTGAAATTCCTGCAGGCCAACCGTCCGGACTTGATTCTTTTGGACATCCATATGCCGGGAATGGACGGTTTCGAGACGCTCGCCGCCATCAAGCAGCCGGGGAGGGGCTCTGCGGACATTCCGGTCATTTTCCTGACGGCGGACGACGACAGCGAGACGGAGACGCGCGGGCTTAGGGCCGGCGCGATGGATTTCATCCGCAAGCCTTTCGTGCCGGAGGTACTGCTGCTGCGCGTCGGGAACGCGATAGAGCTGACGCGGCTGCAGGCGGATCTCGAGAGCGAGGTCCGCAAGAAGACGCAGGAGGTGCTAAATCAGACCAACAAGCTCTCGCGCCTTTCCACGCAGGCGGTGATGACGCTTGCGGGCGCGATCGACGCCAAGGACACGTACACGAACGGCCATTCTTCCCGCGTGGCCGAGTATTCCAAGCGTATCGCGGCTCTGGCGGGTTTTCCGGAGGAGGCCCAGGAGGAGATCTACATGATAGGCATATTGCACGACGTGGGCAAGATCGGCATCCCGGACGCCATCATAAACAAGCCCGGCCGGCTGACCGATGAGGAGTTCGAAGTGATTAAATCCCACCCGGTCCTGGGAGAGCGGATCCTCAGCAATATCCCGGAGTTCCCGAAGCTGCGCATGGGCGCGCGCTACCATCACGAACGTTACGACGGCAAGGGCTATCCCGATGGCCTCTCGGGCGAGGACATCCCGGTGGAGGCGCGGATCATCGCGGTCGCCGACGCCTATGACGCGATGAGCTCGCGCAGGAGTTATCGCGACGTGCTGCCGCAGGCGCACATACGCGCCGAGATCGAGGAGGGCAAGGGAACGCAGTTCGATCCTCTGTTCGCGGACATCATGGTTTCGATGATCGACGCGGACAAGGATTACGATATGAGGGAAAAGTAGGCTTTATGTACGAGCAGGAGAAAAAGCGCCAGACGCTTCTTATTTTGATGATAAGCCAGGGCCTATTCGACGCGGTCTTGCTGGCAGAGGGCTTGCTCTACGGCTGGGACGTCGGGGACGCGGCGCGGCTGCTGCTCCTTCTGGCCATTTGTTTCATAGTCCATCTGACGGGCAAGGTGTCGGAATCGGTGGAGCAATGGTTCTATTTCGCGCTCGATATGGCGGGCCTTTTGTATATGAGCCGGCATGTGGAGAGCGTCTTCGAGATGTCCGCGGTCGTCATCCTGCTCATTTTCGTGTATTGCGTTGCCGGCGAATTTCGCATGGTCAACCTGGGCGTGCTGATGTATTTCGCGTTTCTAATCCTCGGCATCTTGTTCGCGTTCCGCGATTCTTTTGATTTTACGCCGCGTTCCGCCTTCCGCCTGCTGCTGCACGGGATTTTCGTCTTCATGGCGGCATATCTTGGCAAACTCCTGTATGAGAAGCAGAAAAACTGGATGGCCGATACCGGGGAAAGGATCGAGCGGCTGGAGGAGATGAACCGCAGGACGGAGGATTTCCTTACGAACGTTTCCCACGAGCTGCGCACTCCGGTCAACGCGGTCACAGGCCTTGCGTCGCTGATGCTTAAAGGCGAGACGGACCAGGCGGCGCGGGAGAACCTGGAATCGATCCAGAGGGCCGGATACCGCCTGTTCGAGCAGGTCGAGGATATCCTGGACTATACGGAGATAGATACCGGCAGCATAGCGGTCAGCGAAGAGGCATACATGATGTCCAGCCTCATCAACGACATTATTTCAGAAAAACATCTCGATGAGGAGAATAACGGTATCGAGCTTATTTTCGATGTGGACGCTCGCATACCGGCAGTCCTTTCCGGCGATCCCCGCAAGGTCAAGAAGATTATCCGCCATCTTTTGGACAATTCGTTCAAGTTCACGAAGGCCGGCGGCATCTACATACGGATATATGCGCTGGAAAAGCCGTATGGCATCAACCTGTGCATCCAGGTAAGGGATACCGGCATAGGCATGGACGGGGAGGCGCTCTCCAAGGTTACGGAGCGCTTTTACCAGTCCAGCCATGGCCGCGACCGGATGAGCGGCGGCCTGGGGCTGGGGCTGCCGGTCGTCTATGGCATGGCCTCCGCCATGGAGGGCTTCGTCCATGTGGATAGCAAGCCGGGCGTCGGGACGACTGTGTCGGTGAGCATTCCCCAGAAGGTGGAGGATGCCGCGCCGGGCATGGCGGTCCACGACCCGGCCGGCCTGTGCGTCGGGTGCTATCTGATGCCGGAGAAATACAAGATTCCCGAGGTGCGCAGATTCTATGACGAGATGATCGGCCATCTGGCCGAGGGGCTGGACGTGCAGGTCCATCGCGTATTCAACCGCGACGAGCTGGATATGCTCGCGTCCATGTACCGGCTGACGCATTTGTTTATAGGCAGGGAGGAGTATGAGTCGGATCCGGAATATTTCGAGGGGCTGGATCGGGACATCATGGTGGTAGCGATCGCGGAACGCGGCTTCATGCCCCGGGAGGGCAGCAGGGTCAAATGCCTTCCGAAGCCGTTCTATTGTTTCCCGATAGTCGGAACGCTGAACTCGACCGCTGCAGACTACCAGGACGTATCCCCGAACCGGCGCATGACCTGCCCGGACGTGCGCATGCTGGTAGTCGACGACGAGCCGATGAACCTTATGGTGGCGGAGGGCATATTCCGCGATTACCAGATGAAGGTCCGGACCGCGTCTAGCGGCAGGGAGGCGATAGATGCGTGCCGCAAGGAGGAATTCGACGTTCTTTTCATAGATCATATGATGCCGGAGATGGATGGCATCGAGACGTTGAGGCAGATCATAAAGTTAAATCCCGAGGCGACCGATACGTTTACAGCGGTAGCCTTTACCGCGAACGCGGTGAGCGGCGCCAGGGAGATGTTCCTGCGGGAGGGGTTCGACGATTTCCTGCCAAAGCCTATCGAGATTCCTGAGCTGGAGCGCGTCTTGAAGAAGGTGTTGCCTAAATCCCGGATAAAATATACGGATGCCTGGACGGGGGAAACGGGAGCGCGGGAAGCCGGCGCCGCGCGGGAGCCGGTAAAGGATGCCTGGGACAGGCTAGCGCAATCCGGCGTAAATACGTCCTCGGGGATGAATTATTGCAGGAACGACCGCGATTTCTACAAGCAGCTGCTGCTCAAGTTCGCGGGCGACGCGCAGGGCAAGGCGGATGAGATCGAGCGGCTGTACGGCGAAAAAGACTACGCGAACTACCGCATCCAGGTGCATTCGCTCAAGAGTACGGCGAAGATGGTCGGAGCGGACGAGCTCTCGCAGACCGCTAAAGAGATGGAGGACGCGGCAAAAAACGAAGACGGCGCATATATCAAATCCCACCACCGCGAGCTGCTCGAGGAATACGAGGCGATGGCCCGGTCTATTTCCAGCGCATTCGAGGAGGATGAGGAGGATGCCGGCGGTGAATCCGGACAGGCATTGAACGCCGGGCCTCTCAACGCCGGGGATGGCGTCGCGCCTGATAGCGGAGGGCCGGCATCCGGGCAGATTCTGGTGGATCTGCGCGAGCTCAAGGAGGCTCTGGATATGTACGAGGCGGACAGGGCGTCTAAGGCCTTGGCGCGGCTGTCATCCTATGGGAAAACGGACATTGACGGGGAGCTGCGCGCCATCTCCTCGGACATCGCGGAGTTCGAGCTGGAGGCGGCGTCGGAAAAGGCCGCCGGATTATTGGGGAGGCTCGCATGAAAAAGAAGATTGCCGCGGCGCTTGCCATGGCTATGATCCTTGCCTGCGGCTGCGGCGCATCCGACAAAGGTTATTCGACTGCGGTTGCCGATGGGTCCGACCTGGAATATATACGGGAGAAGGGGACGTTTGTCGTGGGCGTCACGGATTTCGCGCCGATGGATTATATTGAAGACGGCGCCTGGACCGGATTCGACGCGCGGCTGGCTGAAGATTTCGCGCGGAGCATAGGCGTTGAGGCGGAGTTTAAGGAGATCGACTGGGACAAAAAGGCCAGATTGCTCGAAGATGGGACGGTCGACTGCGTATGGAACGGCATGACGCTGACGGATGAGCTCTCCGGGGAGATCGACTGCACGGTTCCGTATCTGTCCAATTCGCAGGTGGCCGTCATGCGTCGGGACGACGTCGGCAGTTACGCGTCCATAGGGGATTGCCAGCATATGTTATTCGCGGTCGAGGGCGGTTCTGCCGGCGAGGAGCTGCTGCAGGGCATGAACTATCGCTATAGCGTCTATGACTCGCAGATAGACGCGCTGCAGAGCGTTTCGGACGCGGATACCGACGCGGCGGTCGTAGATATAGTCATGGCGGGCTATTATACCAGGAGCGGCGGCGGTTTCGACGAGCTGGGCTTTTCAATCGTATTAGATGCCGAGGAGATCTGTGCCGGTCTGCGCAAAGATTCCGATGTGACGGAAAAGCTGGACTCCTTTTTGGAAGAAAAAGCGGCAGACGGCACGATGGACGGCCTCGCGGCGGAATATGGCATCGAGGGCGCGGTGCTGCATTGAACGGCGGAGCCGAAGAAAGGCGGAAGGCATGAAGACATTTTCCTTGACGGATATCGGCAGGACCAGGGAATCGAACCAGGACTATGTCTATACGTCCGAGAGCCCGGTGGGAAATCTGCCGAACCTGTTTATAGTGGCTGACGGAATGGGCGGCCACAACGCGGGGGATTTCGCTTCCAAATATGCCGTGGAGCAGATCGTGGAATACATAGAAAATGCACCTATGACAGGCCCGGTCGACGTGATACGCGGAGCGCTCGACAAGGCTAATGCCAGCCTCATGGCCCTATCCAGCAGGGACGCGGGTCTTGCGGGAATGGGCACGACTGCGGTCATAGCCACGATCATAGGCAGCTGCATGTATGTCGCGAACATAGGCGACAGCAGGCTCTACCTGCTGCGGGACGATGAGATGGTCCAGGTCACGCGCGACCATTCGCTGGTCCAGGAGATGGTGCGGATGGGAGAGATGGATGCCTCCGAGGCCAGGCTGCATCCCGATAAGAACATTATCACGCGCGCTGTGGGCGCGTTCGAGGAGCTCGAGATTGACTTTTTCGAGCAGCCGGTACAGCCGGGGGACACGGTGCTCATGTGTACGGACGGATTGTCTAATATGGTGGACGACATGGATATCCGCCAGATTATCCAGACCGGGCGCGACGTGGTGGAGAAGGCGCAGCGCCTGGTCGAGGCGGCGAACCGCGGCGGCGGCAAGGACAATATCACGGTCGCGATCATCGCGTTATAAGCACGAATAGAAAGTATCTGAGGTGAGAAGATGGCAGCAGAGATAGGATCATTCATAGCGGACCGGTACGAGATACTGGAAAAAATCGGGGCCGGCGGGATGTCGGACGTCTACAAGGCAAAGGACCAGGTGCTGGGCCGCTTCGTGGCGGTGAAGGTGCTAAAGCAGGAATTTGCCGAGGACGTGAATTTCGTCACGAAATTCCATACCGAGGCGCAGTCCGCCGCGGGGCTGCAGCATCCGAACATTGTGAACATTTACGACGTAGGCAGCGAGGAACATGTCCATTTCATCGTAATGGAATATGTGGAGGGCATTACGCTCAAGACCTATATCGAGAAAAAAGGCCAGCTGAACTATAAGGAAGCGATCAGCATCGCCATACAGGTGGCCCGCGGCATCGAGGCGGCGCACAACAACAATATAATCCACCGGGACATCAAGCCGCAGAACATCATGATTTCCAACGAGGGAAAGGTGAAGGTGACGGATTTCGGCATAGCCAGGGCGGCGACGACCAATACGATCCATTCCGACGTGATGGGCAGCGTACATTATACATCGCCCGAGCAGGCCAGGAACGGCTTCGTCGATGGGAAGAGCGATATTTATTCGCTAGGCATCGTGATGTACGAGATGGTGACCGGCCGCGTTCCATTTGACGGAGACACGACCGTGTCAATAGCGATCCAGCATCTGCAGGAGGACATGGTGGCTCCGTCGGTTTATGCGCCGGATCTTCCCATCAGCCTGGAAAAAATTATATTAAAATGCACGCAGAAGAGCCAGGACAGGCGATATGCCGACATGGGCGCGCTGCTGGTGGACTTGAAGCGCGCGCTCATGGAGCCGGACGTAGACTTCGTCGTGATTGACGACGCGGTCAGCCAGGCCAAGACTACCGTTATTCCGGCAGAAGCCGTGCGCGGCATAACCGAGCAGGCGTCGCATAGCCATCCGCCCGCGGAGCGCCGGCAGCAGCCGCCGGCAACGCCCGTATATGACGATTATTCGGACGATGATGAGGACGATGACGACGACGGAGGATTTTTGAATCCGAAGATGGAAAAGGCCGTCACCGTCCTGGGCATCATCACGGCGGTAATCATAATTTTTATTATAATTTACCTGCTCGGCAGCATGTTCGGCATTTTCGGCGGCAGGAAGGAGAAAGCCGATGAAGAGCAGCTGCAGCCGGAGGAGGAGATCGTGGAGGAAGACGATGCGAAGGTGGAGATGGTCGACCTGACGGGCAAGAGCTTCGACGACGCGAAGGATGCCTTGGAGGCGCTCGGGCTGAAAATATATCAGAAATCCACCGAGGAGTCCGATGAATACGAGCAGGGCGAGATTATTTCGCAGGATATCGAGGCAGGCGAGATGGTCGACGAGGGGACGATGGTACAGGTCGTAGTCAGCAGCGGGAAGGGCGAGACGGACGTACCCGTGCCGAATCTCGCGGGATATACCGATAACGCGGCGATCGGGTTGCTGCAGGATGCCGGGCTGGAATACGTCCGCGAATACGAGAATTCCGACACCGTGCCCGAGGGAACGGTCATCAGCCAGGATCCCGCGGCGGACTCGATGGTTCCGGAGGGTACCAAGGTGACCATCGTCGTCAGCCAGGGCAAGCAGTCCGTGACGGTACCCGACTTGAAAAATAAGACCGAGGAGGATGCGCGAAAGGCATTAGAGGATGCCGGGCTTAGCCTGGGCACGGTCAGTTCCGATTATAGCGACACGGTAGAGGAGGGACAAGTCATCGACCAGGGCGAGATTGCCGGAAAGACAGTTTACAGCGGCACGACCGTTGATATCACGGTCAGCCTTGGCAAAAAGGAGATTCTCTATACGTTCAAGGCCAACGTGAGCCTGCCCGATGACGACACGGTAGTCGCCGCTAACATCGAGCTGCTGGATCCGGATGGAAATGAGATAAAAGCCTGGCCGGACATACCCTGGGAAGAGTTCCCGTTCCACATCGAGGTCACGGATCTGAAGGTAAACGGCGGCACGCTCAATATCGAGTGGCTGATGGAGGACGAGGAGGGCAATACGTCTTCTAGCACGCAGACGGAGGAGCTGGACGCGTCGGCTTTCATCGAGCAGGATTAGCCGGCCGCCGCGCCGCATCACCGGGAAAAGGGCAAGAATTGCAAGGAAGGATATTAAAAGGAATCGCCGGATTCTACTACGTTCACGTGGCTGGATCCGGCATCTATGAATGTAAAGCAAAGGGAATCTTCCGCCTGCAGGGTATAAAGCCGTTAGTGGGGGATCTGGTGGAAATCGACGTGATAGACGAGGCCGGGAAAGAGGGGAACATCGTCTCCATATTGCCCAGGAAAAACGAGCTCGTGCGCCCGGCCGTAGCGAACCTTGATCTGGCGCTCATCGTTTTCGCGGCGGCAAAGCCGGATCCCAACTTCGGCCTTCTAGACAGGCTCCTGGTGCTGATGGCGCGGCAGAACGTGCCGGTATGTATCTGCTTTAATAAATCGGACTTGGCGGACGGGGATAGGAGGCGGGAATACGCCGATATCTACGCGGGCTGCGGCAGCCCGGTGGAATTCATCAGCGTGAAGACCGGCGAGGGCGTGGATTGGGTGATGGACCGGCTGCGCGGCATGACGGCCGCCATAGCCGGCCCGTCCGGAGCCGGCAAATCATCGCTTATAAACCGCCTGCAGCCCCTGGCCGGGATGGAGACAGGCGGCCTCTCTAAAAAAATAGATCGCGGCAGGCAGACGACGAGGCATGTGCAGCTCGTACATATAGAGGGCGAATCCTACATAGCGGATACGCCGGGCTTTTCATCGCTATATCTCCCGCAGGATATGAGAAAAGAAGAGCTGCGGCGCTATTATCCCGAGTTCGCGCCTTATGAGGATTTCTGCAGGTTCAAGGGATGCAGCCACGTCGGCGAGAATGATTGCGGAGTCAAGCGCGCGCTGGAGGCGGGGCAGATAGCGCGGAGCCGGTATGACATGTATGTGCAGCTATACAGGGAGCTTGGAGGGCGGGCGAGATGACTGGAGCGGGGCGGATTTTGATCGTCGGCGGCGGGACGCTCGATGATGCATTGATTCTCGGCATGCTGCGCCGGAACGGCTATAGTACCGTGATCGCGTGCGATGCCGGAATGGATTTTTTTTATCGAAATCATTTGCAGCCGGATCTGATTCTGGGAGATTTCGATTCGGCGGATTCCGGCGCCCTGGAGTATTTCAGCGTCCATGAGGGAGCCCGGATGGAACGTTTCCCTGCCGAGAAAGACTGGACCGACGTGGAGCTTGCCGTGCGTAATGCGCTGCAGTCGCGTCCGGAGCGCATCGACATGGCGGGAGTGACCGGCAGCAGGATAGACCATACCCTGGGCAACCTGCAGCTTTTGGCCATGGGTCTGGGATATGGCGTGCCGATGTACATATACGACGCGCATAACCGCATACGCCTCGCCGGCGGTTCCGTCTCTATCAAAAAATCTGAACAATACGGCGATTACGTCTCACTCGTGCCATATGGGGGCCCGGTGGCGGGCCTTACGCTGCGCGGGATGAAATATCCATTGGACCATGCCACGCTTCCTCCCGGGGTCACCCTGGGCATAAGCAACGAGATTGCGGACGATACGGCGGAGATCGAATTCGAGTCGGGCAGGCTGCTGGTAATAGAATCGCGGGATTGATGGCGGCGTGCCTCGCATTCGCGGGCTATTCGTGATTTTTTTGTCCTTTATCGCTTGCAATCTGCGTAGGATGTGTTATAATAAGCCTTGTCGCGTGCAGCGGCGCCGGCGCCTGCTCATGGCATGCACGGCTCGTGGGGATATAGCTCAGCTGGGAGAGCGATGCGTTCGCAACGCATAGGTCAGGGGTTCGAGTCCCCCTATCTCCATTTTCTATGGGATAAGGATGTACGGCTTCACCGGCGTCTTTATCCCATTTTTCAGTTGTCGGAAAACTCTTAACTATTGACCGAAAGCCGCGGAATGCCTATAATGGTGTTTAGTGCCGGATATGCCTGCCGGGGGATGTCGCGGTACGGATTCAGAGGGCCGCGAGGCCGGAATTATAATTATCTATCGGGAGTCTCTGCCGATGGGCTCGACTTTGGCTAGCGGGAGCGTTTGATTAAAATGACGGGAAAAGTGTACGGGGTTTATTTCAGCCCTTGCGGAAACGTAGAAAAGACCATACATGCCATGGCGGATCATGCGGCGCAAAAACTGGGAACGGAAGCCGAATATATTGATTTCACGCTGCCGCGGGCGCGCGAGGGCGAATATTCATTCTGCCCGGGAGACCTGGTGTTCTTCGGCACGCCGGTATATGCGGGGCGCGTTCCGAACAAGATCGCTCCATTCGTCGCAGGCGCGTTTCATGGCGGCGGAGCCTGGGCTGCATCCATAGTCTGTTTCGGCAACCGCGCTTTTGATAACGCGCTGGGAGAGCTTTGCGGCCTGCTGGAAAGCGATGGGTTCCGCGTCGCGAGCGCCGCGGCCGTCGTATCCGAACATAGTTTTACCGGCGGGCTGGCTTCAGGGCGTCCGGACGCGCCAGATCTCGATGCTGCGCAGGAATTCGCCGGAAAGACCGTCGAAAAGCTGCAAAAAGGCGGGGCGGAACTGCCGGCCGGGATGATTCCGGGAGAGCGCCGCCCGGAAAAATATTATACGCCGCTAGGCACGGACGGCAGGCCGGCGGTATTCTTGAAGGCGGTGCCGGACGTAGACATGGAGCTGTGCGATCGCTGCGGCATATGCGCCGAGGTCTGCCCGATGGGCAGCATTGACGCCTCGGTCTCCGCAGGGATGCGCGGTATCTGCATTAAATGCCACGCCTGCATCCGCAAATGCCCGAAGGGCGCGCGTTCATTTTCAGATCCGGCATTCCTGTCGCACCGCGATATGCTCCTGCAAAACTATACGCGGCGGGCGGAGTCCGTATATATCATAGGCGGTTGATGGCATTTCATGGAGGTATCGGCATATGAAGCTTGGCATCGTTGGGCTTCCCAACGTAGGAAAAAGCACTTTATTCAATTCTCTGACAAAGGCCGGCGCGGAGTCGGCCAATTATCCTTTTTGCACTATCGATCCCAACATAGGAGTAGTCGCCGTGCCCGATGAGCGCGTCGAGCGTCTGGGAGAACTCTATCACACGAAAAAGGTGACAAAAGCCGTCATAGAATTCGTCGACATCGCCGGCCTTGTCAAGGGCGCGAGCAACGGCGAGGGCCTGGGCAATCAGTTCCTCGCCAATATACGCGAGACGGATGCGATAGTGCACGTCGTCCGCTGTTTCGAGGATGACAATATCATCCATGTGGACGGCGCTGTCGACCCGGCGCGCGATATAGAGACTATTAATCTGGAACTGATTTTTTCCGACGTCGAGATGTTGGAGCGGCGCATATCCAAGGTGGCAAAGCAGGCCCGCATGGATAAGAAGCTCGCGAAGGAGATGGAGCTGCTGGAGGCCGTAAAGGCACACCTTATGTCAGGACGGATGGCCTCGACTTATGAACTGCCGGACGATGAGGACGTGCGCGCGATGTTTGCCGGATATAACCTGCTGACGGCTAAGCCGGTCATATATGCGGCGAACGTGGCGGAGGACGACCTGGCCGACGATGGCGCGTCGAACCCCCATGTCATGCGCGTGCGCGAGCTGGCGGCGGAAAACGCGGAGGTTTTCGTGATATGCGCCCAGATAGAGCAGGATCTGGCGGAGCTTTCGGATGATGAGAAAAAAGAATTCCTCGCCGACCTGGGGGCCACGGGCAGCGGCCTGGACAAGCTGATCGCTGCCAGCTACAGGCTGCTCGGCCTCATCAGCTTCCTGACGGCGGGGGAGGATGAGTGCAGGGCATGGACGATAAAAAAAGGCACCAGGGCACCCCAGGCCGCGGGCAAGATCCATTCGGATTTCGAGCGCGGGTTTATCAAGGCGGAGGTCGTCAGTTACGAGGATCTGCTGGAATGCGGGTCGATGGCCGCCGCCCGTGAAAAGGGCCTGGTCGGCATGGAAGGCAAGGATTACGTGGTAAAGGACGGGGACGTCATCCTTTTCCGCTTTAATGTCTGATATCGTATAGCTTGTAATCGTATCTCTCGTGGTTACAAACGTATTATACGGGGAGGAAGGCAGATGAAATGTCCATATTGCGGCAGCGAAAATACGCGCGTCATAGATTCGCGGCCTGCCGATGATAACAATGCCATCAGGCGCCGCAGGCTCTGCGACGCCTGCGGAAAGCGGTTCACGACATACGAAAAGGTAGAGACGATACCTCTTATCGTAGTGAAAAAAGACAACAATAGGGAGCAGTACGACCGCTCAAAGATCGAGGCCGGCGTTTTGCGGGCCTGCCACAAGCTGCCCATCTCCGTGGCGGAGATGAACCATCTGATCGACGAGGTGGAGACGGAGGTCTTCAACCGCGAGGAGAAGGAGATTCCCAGCCTCGTGATCGGCGAGCTTATAATGGACAAGCTCCGCGATCTTAACGCGGTCGCCTATGTCCGCTTCGCGTCGGTTTATCGCGAATTTAAGGACGTCGAGACTTTTATGAACGAGCTGAAGAAGATGCTCGTGTGACCCGGGGGATTGCGATGCTGGAGGCATTCTATCCGCGAGAATATATTGACTCGGCTTATGATATCGGTTACGAGCGGTGGTTTGAGAAGGGCTGCCGGGGGATAATCTTCGACGTTGACAATACGCTCGTGCCGCACGGCGCGCCGGCGGACTGGCGGGCAAAGGATCTGATGAGGAGGCTGCATGATATCGGCTACAAGGTCATGATCCTTTCGAACAACAAGGAGCCGCGCGTCAAGTCGTTCGCCGATTCGGTCGTCGGCGCGGAATATATATATAAGGCCGGAAAGCCTGGACGCGCCGGATATGAAGAGGCTATGCGCCGCATGGGGACGGACCCGGATACGACGCTGTGCATCGGCGACCAGATTTTCACGGACATTTGGGGCGGCAACCGCGCCGGGCTCTATACTATACTGACGCGCCCGATCGATCGGCGCGAGGAGATCCAGATCGTACTCAAGCGCATTCCGGAGCGCCTTGTCCTGTTTTTCTATAAAAGGAGGAGAAAAACCAACCATGAAAATCGTAATCGGAAATGACCATGCGGCGGGGGAATTGAAGGCGGCCATCAAAGATCTCATCACCGGGATGGGTCATGAGCTCGTCGATGTAGGGGCGGCGCCGGGGGAACGCGCCGACTACCCTGTTCCAGGAGAGGCGGCGGCGAGGCTTGTCGCCTCGGGGGAGGCCGACATGGGAGTGCTGATCTGCGGTACCGGCGTGGGCATCTCGCTTGCCGCCAACAAGGTCAGGGGCATACGCGCGGCGGTATGTTCCGACACTGCCACCGCGAGGCTCGCCAGGGAACACAATGACGCGAACATGATTGCCATCGGCGCCAGAATCGTCGGAGAGGAGCTGGCAAAAGATATCGTGCGGACGTTCCTGACCACGGATTTTTCGGGAGAGGAGCGCCATGCCAGGCGTATCGCCATGATTTCGGAGATAGAGGAGAGATGAAAAAATGTCTTGAAATCATGCACGGCATGTTGTATGATGTCGGATATATGGCTTTGGCCAGCTTGTGACATCATCAGGCAATACCAAAAGATTAAAGGAGGATCATCCATATGATTTCAGCAGGCGATTTCCGCAATGGCGTGACCATCGAGTTAGAGGGAAATATTTACCAGATTATCGAATTCCAGCATGTCAAGCCCGGCAAGGGAGCCGCGTTTGTCCGCACCAAATTAAAAAATATCAAAAACGGCGGAGTGGTGGAGAAGACTTTCCGCCCGACCGAGAAGTGCCCTACGGCACGCATTGACCGCAAGGACATGCAATACCTGTATGCGGACGGCGGCCTCTATTACTTCATGGACGTCGAGACGTATGACCAGGTCGCGCTGGATTCCTCGGCGATCGGCGACACGCTCAAGTTCGTCAAGGAGAACGAGATGGTGAAGATGTGCTCGCACAACGGCAGCGTCTATGCAGTTGAGCCGCCGCTTTTCGTGGAGCTGGCGGTCACCGATACGGAGCCGGGCTTCAAGGGCGATACCGCGACCGGCGCCACCAAGCCCGCGACGGTGGAGACCGGCGCGACCGTGGCGGTGCCGCTGTTTGTAAACCAGGGCGACGTGATTAAGATTGACACCAGGACCGGGGAATATCTTTCCAGGGTTTGATGCCGCTTGGGGTTTGATGCTGCTATAGGAGAAAAACTGCCAGTATGCACAGCCGCTTTGCCATGCATCCGCAATCCGTTCGGCGCCTCATTGCGCCATGTCTTGCTCAAAAACTATAAAAATTGCCTAAAACAACTGCCGGAAAGCATTGCTTTTCCGGCACTTTTCATATATAATGGGCTTAATATGGCTACAGGAGGTGGAAAAGATGCTTTATATCGGGATAGACCTTGGCACTTCGGCGGTAAAGCTGCTGCTGTTGGACGCGGACGATCCGTTCAAGAAGATTATCAACGTCGTTTCAAAAGAATATCCAATCTATTACCCGCATCCGGGATGGTCGGAGCAGGACCCCGAGGACTGGTACCGGCAGACCATGGCGGGCATTAAGGAGCTGCTTGACGGCTGCGACACGAGCCGCGTGGAGGGAATCGGCTTCGGCGGTCAGATGCACGGCCTGGTCGTTTTAGACGGGGAGGACCGGGTCATCCGTCCGGCGATTCTCTGGAACGACGGGCGTACATCGGAGGAGTGCGATTATCTTAACAACGTGATTGGAAAAGACAGATTGTCGGAATATACCGCGAATATCGCCTTTACGGGATTTACCGCTCCGAAGATCCTCTGGATGAAAAAGAACGAGCCGGAAAACTTCGCCAGAATAAGAAAAATCATGCTGCCTAAGGATTATCTGGCTTACAGGCTGACGGGAGTCCATTGCACCGATGTCTCGGACGCGTCGGGCACGCTGCTTTTCGATGTGAAGAACCGCCGCTGGTCGGAGGAGATGCTGGATATTTGCAGCATTTCCATGAATCAGATGCCGGAAGTATACGAGTCATACGAACCGGTCGGTCGGATCTTGCCTGAGGCAGCGGAGGAGCTGGGCCTGTCCAAAATGGTGAAGGTCGCTGCCGGGGCCGGGGACAACGCGGCGGCCGCGGTAGGCACCGGAACGGTCGGAGACGGCAGGTGCAACATCTCTCTTGGCACGAGCGGCACTATTTTTATCTCGACGGAGAAGTTCGGCGTGGATAAAAATAACGCACTGCACTCGTTCGCGCATGCCGACGGCAAATACCACCTGATGGGCTGCATGCTTTCCGCGGCATCCTGCAACAAGTGGTGGATGGACGATATAATCGGAACGTCCGATTATGGCGCGGAGCAGGCGCGGATTGGAAAATTGGGCGAAAACCATGTCTTTTTCCTCCCATATCTGATGGGCGAGCGGTCTCCTCACAATGACCCGGACGCGCGGGCGGCATTTATCGGCATGACGATGGATACGACCCGGGCGGATATGACTCAGGCCATGCTTGAGGGCGTCGCGTTCGCGCTCCGCGATTCCCTGGAGGTGGCGCGGTCTCTCGGCATCGGCATAGAACGGGCGACGATATGCGGCGGCGGCGCGCGAAGCCCCCTTTGGAGAAAGATCATCGCGAACGTCCTTAATATAGAGGTTGAAGTGCCGCCAATCGAGGAGGGCCCTTCCTTGGGCGGGGCGTTGCTTGCGGCCGTCGCCTGCGGGGGATTTGCGACGGTCGAGGTGGCTGCGGAATATATGTCGGGCATTCCTAAAACGGTAGTCCCGGATCCGGAACTCGTCGCGAAATACGAGGAGCGATACGGGGTGTTTGCCCGGATCTATCCGGCGTGCAAGCCGCTTTTCGCATCCCTCTCATAAGGCTGCACAAAGTTTTTTAATAAAAAGGAGGATTCAATCAATGAACAACATTCCCAAAGTCAAGGTCGGCATCGTGGCGGTCAGCCGCGACTGTTTCCCGGAGTCCCTGTCCGTGAACCGCAGAAAGGCCCTCGTTGCGGCTTACGAGAAAAAGTACGGCAAAGACGACGTCTATGAGTGCCCCGTCTGTATCGTGGAGAGCGAGATCCATATGGTGCAGGCCCTGGAGGATATCAAGTCTGCGGGCTGCAATGCCCTGTGCGTATATCTGGGCAATTTCGGCCCGGAGATTTCCGAGACATTGCTGGCGAAACACTTCTGCGGGCCTAAGATGTTCATCGCGGCGGCCGAGGAGTCGCAGGACGACCTCTGCCAGGGCCGCGGAGACGCATATTGCGGCATGCTCAATGCCAGCTATAACTTGAAGCTGCGCAACGTAGGCGCGTACATCCCGGAATATCCGGTCGGGGATTCCGATGACTGCGCGGACATGATCCACGATTTCCTGCCGATAGCGCGCGCCATCATCGGCCTTTCGGATTTAAAGATCATCTCTTTCGGGCCGCGCCCCCTGAACTTCCTCGCGTGCAACGCGCCGATAAAGCAGCTTTACAACCTGGGAGTGGAGATTGAGGAGAATTCCGAGCTGGATCTGTTCGAATCGTTCAATAACCACGCGGGGGACGCGCGTATCCCCGAGGTCGTGGCGGATATGGAAAAGGAGCTCGGAGCCGGCAACAAGAAGCCGGAGATCCTCGGGAAACTTGCACAGTACGAGCTGACGCTGCTTGACTGGATCGAGGCGCATAAGGGCTACCGTAAATATGTGGCGATCGCGGGAAAATGCTGGCCCGCATTCCAGACGCAGTTCGGATTCGTACCCTGCTATGTAAACAGCCGCCTGACCGGTCGCGGTATCCCGGTATCATGCGAAGTGGATATATATGGCTGCCTGAGCGAGTATATCGGCGCCTGCATCAGCCAGGACGCTGTCACGCTGCTGGACATCAACAACTCCGTGCCGAAGGATATGTACAAGTCGTCCATCGAGGGCAAGTTTGATTACAGGCATACCGACACGTTCATGGGCTTCCATTGCGGGAACACCTGCTCGCGCAAGCTCTCCAGCTGTGAGATGAAGTATCAGATGATCATGGCGCGCAGCCTGCCGATCGAGGTTACCAACGGCACGCTGGAGGGCGATATCGCTCCCGGCGACATCACCTTCTACCGCCTGCAGTCCACCGCTGACAACAAGATACGCGCATATGTCGCGGAAGGGGAGGTTCTGCCGGTGGCGACGCGCTCGTTCGGCTCCATAGGAGTGTTCGCTATCAAGGAGATGGGCAGGTTCTACCGCCATGTCCTGATCGAGAAGAATTACCCGCACCACGGAGCAGTGGCATTCGGACACTTCGGAAAGGAATTATTCGAGGTATTCAAGTATATCGGCGTGCCTGTAGAGGATATCGATTACAACAGGCCGGCATCGCTCCCTTATAGCACGGAGAACCCGTTCGCCTGAGCCGGTCCGTTTCAAAAAAATAGTTGAAGGAAAAAGGGATATTGTGCTATAATAGCCGTAACTGAACCAAGGGGGTTTAAAAAATGAATATCCGTGATTTTCTTGACATCGGGCAACTGGAGCAGATTATGAAAGACTGGTCTCTTGCGACAGGCATGGCCACCATAGCTATGGACGACCAGGGGGAATATCTCACCGGCGAGATTGGTTTTACTGATTTCTGCATGAAATACACGCGCGGCTGCGAGGAGGGCCTTAGGCGCTGCGTGGAATGCGACCGCGAGGGCAAGGACGTTTATTTCTGCCATGCCGGGCTGATGGATTTCAGCAAGGACATAGTCGTGGACGGGCAGTATTGCGGCAAGATTATCGGCGGGCAGATTCTCCCGCAGGAGCCGGACGAGGAGAAGTTCCGCGCGATTGCCGAGGAGCTCGGGATAGATCCTGATGAATATGTCGAGGCGCTCTCGAAGATAAGGGTCAGCTCGGAAGAAGCCATAAAGGCGGGCGCAAACCTCCTGGGGATAGTCGTAAACCAGCTCGCTGAGAATTCATACAGGCTGCACAGGCAGGAGGAGTCCGACAACCAGATTACCGAGAGCGTGGAGGATCTGGCAGGCTTTATACGCAATATCAATGATTACACGAAGAACCTCGACAAGCTGGAGAAAAATCAGAAGATACTCGCGCTGAACGCGTCTATTGAATCCGCGCGGGCGGGCGAGGCCGGAAGGGGCTTCGCTATCGTTGCGAACAAGGTCGAGTCGCTGGCCGCTGAATTCGGAGCCTGCAACCACCAGATTAAGGATGAGCTGGGCAATCTGACGGACGCGGTCGCGGAAATCACCGGGCACAACATACGTTAGGCATGTATTATAACGAAAAGGGGATGGCGGCCGGCCATCCCCTTTTTTTTCGCGTCATCCTTTGCTTTCGGCCTCCACCAGGCGTTCGCCGCAATAGGCGGCGCGCAGCCTGGGCTTTTCAATCTTGCCGGTCGGGTTGCGCGGTATTTTTGCGAATATGATCTTTTTCGGCCGCTTGTAGCGGGGCAGCCCCAGGCAGAATTCGTCAATCTCGGCTTCGCTGCAGGCCGCGCCCTCCTTTAATTCGATGATCGCGGCCGCGATCTCGCCCAGGCGCTTGTCGGGCATCCCTATGACTGCCACGTCGTGGACGGCTTCATGCTGGCGGATAAAATCCTCAATCTGGACCGGGTAGAGGTTCTCGCCGCCGCTTATAATGACGTCTTTTTTGCGGTCCACGAGATAATAGAATCCCTCATCGTCCTGGCGGGCCATGTCCCCGGTAAAGAGCCAGCCGTCTTTCAATACCTCGGCGGTCGCCTTTTCGTCATTATAATAGCATTCCATAACGCCGGGGCCTTTGAGCGCGAGTTCGCCGACTTCTCCGCGAGCCACTTCGTTTCCGCCATCGTCGCATATCTTGCACTGCCAGCCATAGCCGGGTACTCCGATCGCACCGACCTTGCGGATGTTCTCCACGCCCAGATGCACCGCTCCGGGGCCGATGGATTCGCTCAGCCCGTAGTTAGTGTCATATTCGTGGTTCGGGAAGTATTCTTTCCAATGGCGGATAAGTGATGGCGGTACCGGCTGCGCCCCGATGTGCATGAGCCTCCACTGGTCCAGCTTGTAATCCGACAGCTTCAAGGCGCCGGAGTCGAGCCTTTCAAGTATGTCCTGCGCCCAGGGCACGAGCAGCCATACTATGGTGCAGCCCTCGTCCGACACCGCGTCAAGTATATATTCGGGTTTGGTGCCTTTTAGCAGCACGGCCTTGCTGCCGGATACTAGCGAGCCGAACCAATGCATCTTCGCGCCGGTATGGTAGAGCGGAGGGATGCAAAGGAAGACGTCGTCATGCCTGGTCGAATGGTGCTTTTGCTCGACGATCGCGGCATGCGTCAGGCTGCGGTGCCGGTGCAGGATAGCTTTAGGGAAGCCGGTCGTACCCGATGAAAAATAGATGGCGCCGTAGTCGTCGTCCGTAATCTCTATATCAGGCTTTTTGCTGGAACAGTTGGCGGCCTCGCTTATATAGTCCTCCGCGAAGCTCGGGCACTCGTTCTCGCCGACGTAATACAGCAGCCTGTTTTTGCTAATCCTGTCGGCAATCTCCTCGACGCGGCCGATGAATTCCGGCCCGAAGATCAGTACGTCAGCCTCGGCAAGGTTCACGCAATATTCTATCTCGTCCGCGGAATAGCGGAAATTTAGCGGCACCGCAATCGCGCCGGTTTTCAGGACGCCAAAATATATAGGCAGCCACTCCAGGCAGTTCATGAGCAGGATTGCCACTTTGTCGTTTTTTTTCACTCCGCGCGAGATCAGAAGGTTCGCGACGCGGTTCGCCTTTTCGTCGAAGATTCCCCAGGTGATCTCCCTGCGGTAGGCTTTGGCACGGCCCGGCTCGATCAGGTCATATTCGCGCCAGGTCACCCGCCTGGTCTCCTCCATTGCGGGATTGAGTTCCACGAGGCAGACCTCGTCGCCGTATTTAGCGGCATTCTCCTCCAGAAAATTAGTGATTGGCATAGCAGTCTCTCCATTCTTTGCATTATTCGCCGCCGTAGCGCATGTGGAGTTCGAGGTCCTCCAGATCCTCGGCTCCGGGCAGTATTCCCGTCTCAAGCACATCGGACGTGCCGCCGGAATCAGTCTGCGTGCCGTCCGCGCCTTCAGTGTCCGGAACAAGGGGGACATCAGGAACGTCGGGTTCTCCGGGAGTCTGGGGCTCGTCAGGCTCCCTGGGCTCGTCCGGATCCTGCGGGGCGGAGGATTGCGACTGGATGATGCCGCCATCGCCGTCACCGGAATCCGCGCCGTCTGCCCCGCCGGAGGAGGAATCCGGGTCATCCGTATCGGCTGCCTGCGAGCCATTCGCTGTCTGCCCTGGCATATCCCCGATCTCCTCCTC
The DNA here is from genome assembly GCA_964450965.1 of uncultured Eubacterium sp. Lineage (GTDB taxonomy): Bacteria > Bacillota > Clostridia > Lachnospirales > Lachnospiraceae > W0P33-017. The sequence goes on from CAYVFF010000007.1 coordinate 46,939, forward strand.
CAGCCTTGATAGCCCGCCGTCAGCGTTTTTTCCTGTTTCTCCGCCGGCAAGCTCCTCTCCGGCGGCATCGCTGCCGTCCTCTGCGGCCTCCGCGCCGTCTGTACCGCCCATCCGCTCAGATAGCGCGGGCCCGTATCGCACGGCAAGCAATGTCAGGAGGAGCAGCACGGACAGGGCAAGCGCGATCCACACGGATAGCGGACGGCGCCTCGCCTGTTCCTTCGGGAAGTGTATGGCCGCCTCCAGCCTGCGGTAGATGCGTTCGCGGCTGTCTGCATCCAGCTGCGTGTCTACGTTCAGAGGGTCAGGCCGCTGCCGGTCTTGTCCGATGGATAGCTGGTCGTAGCGCTCTTTCATCAGCCGGACAAGCCATGCCTCCACGTCCTGCTTTCCGTCATATTCGGGCAAATGCAGATAGAGATATTGGTAGAAATCTACTACGAACCGACGTGCCAGATCCCTCGAGCCATAGAGCAGCATCGCGCTGCTATATATATATTGGATGGTGCCGTCGTAAAACGAGCGGAAGCCCGTTTTCGAGCCGTCCGCCATTTCCTGCAGCGCTTTTTGTAATGTCTTTTTCGTTCCCATCGGATTACCGTCCCATGCCGCTTGGCATTATGCCCTCCGCCTATGCTATCCAGTATAAAATTTTTTCCGCATGCTTGCAAGACATCTTTGCACATGGTACACTGATTTTTAGTTATCGTTCGTTGCTATGGAGGTGCGGAATGAATTTTAATACCCGGGATAATGCCGAAGAAAGTCCGCTGAACGTCATATGCTCCGGAATACTTAAGAAGGATGGGGAAAAAATCGTCTATGTGCGTTTCGAGCGCGGAGATGATTATGCCGAGGGTTCCGTTCCGGCGGCGAAGATTACATCGCGGCACGGCTTTACCGAGGAGGATGTCGCGCAGTTCGAGGCATATCTGGCGGAAAACGGCGCGGCTATCGTTGAGCGGGCAAAGAGCGTCAACCTGATGAAAAATTTCCTTAAATGAGCCGATATTCACTGGCGGTCCTGATATAGGAGCCGGAATAGTTCATTTCAGCAGGTACATCACGCTCTCCCCCTCCTCCAGATAGCATGCCGAAAACCCGGTGCGGGTCCTGCAGTCATAGATTTCCACGCTCTTAGGAGAGTCGGGCGCTGCTTGGAGCAGGCATGACTCCCCGAAAGAAAACGGGACTCCCTCCGCGCTGTTGAACGTATAGGTTTCTTCTCCATCGTCTCCCCGGCTCCTGCGAAAGGAATCCGTGTCGACAGACAGTACGGCAGCCTGCCTTTGCTCCAGGATCTGCGTGCCGTTTGCAGATGCCGCCGCGTAGAGCAGTCCAGCGGCGGCATATCCGGCGCAGTGCATGCAGATAATCGGAGCGAGCCTTGTCCGGCGCCGCTTATTTCCCATATACAATATGACTGCAAGGTTTGCCGCCAGCGTGGCGGCGGCGATGATCAGAAACCAGAAAAATATGTTCATGTACGGATGCTCCCTGGCGGTACTGCCCGCCCATGTTATGTAACTCTATTACTATCATAGCGGATTGCCGCGCATCGTGTCAATTCATTTCTTCTTGTCTGAAAAACATTTTTAGGATATAATTCATTTATGGCAAGCCCGGTCAGGCGACGCAAACCCGTATGAGCCCTGCCCGGAATGCGAATACCGCCGGCGATTGCGGGAGTGCCGCAGGCACGGAGCAATCGGCTTTCATTTATGGCGTTTCCCCCATGCGGGGCATGGGAGTTTAGGGCAATCGGCCCGTCCCGCGCTTTTGTTATCGCCATCGGGGCGATATGGGACATGATATAGATATAACGGAGGGGAAGGGAGACGAAAATTGTTTCTGAATCTTGAGCTGCTCGTGGCGATGCTTGTCTTTGCGGCATTTGCGCTCGCGGTCGCGCACATAAACCATAGCAGGGACACGGAAAACTACCGGATACTTAAATTCGGGCTTTACGTCCTGTTTATAAACCAGATTTTCAATATTTTCCGGGTAATGGCGCTTTCCGGCACGTCTTTCGGCGGGCCGGCGCTCTACATTATCTTCGTCGGATATTATGCTACGCAGGCGACCGCCATGGTCCTCATAGCGATGTATATGCTGCTGCTGTTTCCGGACATGGCCGGACGCCAGCAGCTCCTCTACAAGATATTTTTCATAAGCGAGAGCGCAGCCGTCGTGCTTATCATGACCACCGTTTTTACCGGGGTCGTCTATACCGAGGCAGACGGCGTCGTAGTTCCAGGCATCGCCGTCCCCTGCATCGCCTTTCTCTGGATGGCGGTTCTGTCGGCTTTCCTGGTCGCGGTGGTGATGCACCGGCAGAGGATTGAACGCAAGCTGTTTCAAAACTGGGCGGCCATCCTCGCCGCGGGGATCGCACTCCAGGCGCCATGCCTTTTCAGGGGAGGCGCGGATCTGTTCGGCTTTTTCGCGGGCCTGTTCTTCCTGGCTGCGACGTTGATGTTCCATTGCGGCGTCTATGAAGAAGGCAATGCGCGCATGGGCCGGGAAAATTACCATAGCGAGCTGGGCTATTATCTCGGAAAGAAGAGGCAGTTTTTTGTCTATGAGATAAAGATAACGAACTATGACAGGCTGGTGGAGCGCAGGAGGCTCTCGGAGGAGGAACTGGACGGGCTGCATGGCATGCTCATGCAGAAGCTTTCCGCAAAATACCCGCATGTTATGCTCTTCCATAAGAGGGCTATGACGCTGAGCGCGATTGCCGCCGGCATGGAGACTTCCGGGGCGAAGGAGCTGGCATATGAGATGCGCGACTGGATGGGCGCATTTTTCTCGGGGTGCCTGGAGTTCTGCATCGCCGTCGTGAAATGCCCGGATTATGCCGGTACCGACCAGGAGGTCGGGCATCTGCTTGGCTTTTTGTTAAAAAAATGCCCGGTTCGTGAATGCTATTTCTGCGGCGACGGGGATGCGGACGAATTCCGGGAGCGCGAGGAGATCCTGCGCCTGCTCCATGACATGCGCCTGGAGAAAAGCGACGTGGTGCTTTTCGGCAGGCCGGTCGTCGAGAGCGGGAGCGCGCAGGTTCGGGGCTTCGAGATACTGTGCCGTCTGCAGATGGCCGGCAGCGGCATTCTTGCCTCCGACCATGTCATAAAGCTGGCCCGGCAATATGGATACATACACGACGTGAACATGGCCGTGCTGGAGAAGACGTGCGAGTTTCTGTCGTCAAACCTCGAGTTCGCTTCGCGGTACCGCGTGTCAATCCACATATCGAACGAGGAACTGGAATCGACGGGATTCGCGGACGACGTCGCGGGCATAGTAGGAAATTATGACCTGATGCCGGGAAATATCTGCTTCGAGGTGACTATGCTGCCCGGGGAGAGCGATGTGGAGCGCATGGAGGAGGCAATGGAGGCCCTGCGCTGGCATGACATATCGTTTACGCTGACGGATTTCGATCCGTCGTTCGTCAATTTTGAGAGCCTGATGCGGCTGCCGTTCGAGACGGTCAAATTCGAGCGCCATTGCATATACCGGGCGGCAAAGAACGCTAAGGACTACGACGTCGAGGGCATGCTTGTAGATATGTTCCGGGAGCATGGCTTCAATGTGGCATTCAAAGGCATCGATAATGCCGAATTGGCGGATGTCGCCATGTCGCTTGGAGCTGACTATCTGCAGGGCGAAAAATACGCCAAGCCGTTCCCTCTAGAGGAGATAGATGAGCAGTCTTTATAGTAGGAGGATAATATGCACCAGCTGACAAAACAGGACATTCAGAAGATGGAGGAGGAGATAGAGTACCGAAAGCTCGTCGTGCGCAAGCAGGCGCTCGAGGACGTAAAGACGGCCAGGGCTCACGGAGATCTCAGCGAAAACTTCGAATACAAGGCCGCCAAACAGTACAAGAACCAGAACGAGAGCAGGATCCGCTACCTGGAGCGCGAGATAAAATCAGCGGACGTCATAGACGACGCGTCGGCGGAGGACGAGGTAGGCATCCACAATACGGTGACGGTCTACATAGAGGATGACGACGCCGAGGAGACATACCGCATAGTGACGACGGCGCGGGGCAATTCGCTAAAGGGCATGATCAGCATAGAATCCCCTATGGGCAAGGCACTCCTAGGTCACAAGGCCGGCGACCGCGTGCTGGTGGAGGTCAGCCCTGACTATAGCTATTACGTCGTCATCCGCTCGATCGAAAATACTGTGGACGATGGTTCAGAGGAGCTCCGCAAATTTTAAAAACAATGGTTGAAATCGAAAAATAACTGTGCTATACTCTTATAAGTTGCGCGGCGATGCGCGTATAAAATATGGAATACAGACGGGAGGCGTGAGACGTGGCGGTTTTGAGGATGGTATTGACGATCGCGTTGGTAATCATATGTATCGCATTGACAGTTATGATACTCATGCAAGAGGGAAAGTCAGCGGGGCTTGGCGCCATATCGGGTTCGTCGGACACTTATTGGAGCAAGAACAAAGGCCGCTCCATGGAGGGCATTCTGATAAAGGCGACGCGCGTGCTGGTTATTTTGTTCATCGTGATTTCCTGCATATTGAACATCGGTAGCTTGGCTTAAGGCAAAGGGAACTGTCATTTGGCAGTTCCCTTAGCTTTTCTATATGCACAGGTCCGCGAGAGGAAAATTGCCGCTTCGCGGCACGCGGGCCGCGCGGCAGGCAGGGGCAGGATTTCCCCCTGCTTGATTATGGGAGCGGTTATGGGACAGGATGAAAAAAATACGAATGCACTAGAAGAACGCAAGAACAAGATATACGCCTTGCTATGCGACGATCTCTACGTCCCGATGAGGCAGAAAGAGATTGCCGCGCTGCTGGATCTCAAAGGCCCCGAGCGCGAGGAGCTTCGGGGCGTCTTGGACGCCCTTGTGGCGGAGGGCAGGGCGCAGGTTTCAAAACGGGGGAAATATTCAAAGTCGAGCCGGAGGCTGCTGGAAGGCGTCTTCGAGAGCAATGCGCGGGGCTTCGGATTCGTCAGCGTCGAGGGCGGCGATGCCGACATCTTTATATCGAGGGATTGCCGGGGAGGCGCAAACCAGGGCGACACGGTCCAGGTGGAGATTACGGCGGAGCCCGAGGGCAGGCGCAGGGAGGGAAAGGTCGTCCGGATTATATCCAGAGGCATGTCGCGCATAGTCGGTACCTATGTGTCTTCCAGGACGTATGGCTTCGTGGAGCCGGACGACGCCCGCTTTAACCAGGACATTTTCATACCCGTTGAGCGCTCGATGGGCGCGGCCGACGGCTGCAAGGTCGTCGCGGAACTGACGGGCTACGGCTCGGATGATTCCAAAAATAAGAAAAATCCGGAGGGCCGCATTATCGAGATACTGGGTTACACTGACGAGCCGGGCGTCGATATCCTCTCGATCGCCAAGGGCTGCGGGCTGCCCATGGAATTCCCGGAGAGGGTGAAAAACCAGGCGCTGCGGGTCGCTAAGCCTGTCAGCGATGCGGATATGGCGGGGCGGATGGATCTGCGCGGCGTGCAGATGGTGACCATAGACGGAGAGGATGCAAAGGACCTGGACGACGCCGTCTCGCTCTCCTTGGAGGGCGGATACTACCGGCTCGGAGTGCATATCGCCGATGTGTCAAACTACGTACAGGAGCATTCGGCACTTGACGTCGAGGCGTTGGAACGCGGCACGAGCGTTTATCTGCCGGATAGGGTGATTCCGATGCTGCCGACGGAGCTCTCGAACGGCATTTGCTCGCTAAACGCGGGCGAGGACCGTCTGGCGCTAAGCTGCATCATGCTGATTGACAAGTCGGGACGGATTATTGGCCACGAGATTGCGGAGACGGTCATAAACGTGGACGCCCGCATGACTTATACGAGCGTGAACAATATACTCGCGCTGCACGATGCGGCGGAGATCGAAAAATACGCTCCGCTCGTGCCGATGTTCGAGCTGATGGGCGAACTTTCCGCCATACTGCGAGAAAAAAGGAAAAGCCGCGGCGGTATAGATTTTGACTTCCCCGAGACGAAAGTCATACTGGACGACAAGGGGCATCCGGTCGAGATCCGCCCTTACGAGCGCAACGTGGCGACGGACCTTATTGAAGATTTCATGCTGGCGGCGAACGAAACCGTGGCGGAGGATAATTTCTGGCAGGAAACGCCTTTCGTCTACAGGACGCATGATGATCCCGACCCGGAGAAAATCAAGCGGCTGGCCGCGTTTATAGCAAAATTCGGATACAGGCTCCGCGCCTCGGCCGGGGACGTGCATCCCAAGGAACTCCAAAAGCTCCTCGGGAAATGCATCGGTACGCCGGAGGAGCCGCTCATCAGCCGGCTCGCGCTGCGCTCGATGAAACAGGCCAGGTATTCAACTGAATGCTCCGGCCATTTCGGGCTGGCGGCAAGGTATTATTGCCATTTTACATCCCCGATACGCCGATATCCTGACCTGCAGGTCCATCGGATCATAAAAGACCGCCTTCGCGGAAGGATGAACGACGGCAGGATCGCCCATTACGAGGAGATCCTGCCGGAGGTCGCGAAGCTCTCGAGCGAGCGCGAGAGAAGGGCGGCCGAGGCGGAGCGCGAGGCCGTCAAGCTCAAGAAAGTGCAGTATATGGCGGATCATATCGGCGAATCTTACGACGGCGTGATCTCGTCCGTTACGGGATGGGGCATATATGTCGAGCTGCCCAATACAGTCGAGGGGATGGTGCGCCTCGCCGATATGCGGGACGACTATTATATTTATGACGAGGAGGGCTTCAGGCTGACAGGCGAGTCTAGCGGAAAGGTCTACGAGCTGGGGCAGGCCGTGCGCGTGCGCGTCGTCCGCGCGGACGAAGTGCTGCGCGTGGTCGACTTCGAGATGGAGGAATAGCGAAAGCAAGAGGGGCAGGCAGTCCGTCCGCCTGTCCGGGCAAGCCTCCAAAAATGAAAGCCGATTGCTTCGTGCCTACGGCACTCTCGCAATCGCCGGCGGTATTCGCAAATCGCGTCGCTCTCTCCGGTCGCGCCGCTTTTTTGCTCATACCACCTTGCCCGTCAAGTGTCTATGCAGCCTTGCAAGCAAGCTTGCCGTCTGCATGGACGCTTGACGGGGCTTTCATACGTAAAATTTAAATTTTTGTGGAATTATCGCAAAAGTTGTGCTACAATGAAAAATCGGGGCAAGGCGAGGGATGGTTGAATCCGCCTTTCCCGGTGATTTGGGCCAGTAATGGTTTCGACAGGGGTTTTGAAGCTGGAGAAGCGAGCCGCACGGGATGCGTTAAATTCCACCCTAAAATTAAACGCTAACAATAAGAAATTAGCTTACGCTGCCTAAACTAAGGCAGTAGTCCGGCGGCCGCACCTACACGGCCGGGCCCGGGCTTCATCAATGTAGGAAACGACGGCGGCAAAGCTTTGAGCCGCCGGGCGTATCATGAAGCTACCGATACCGCCGGGGCGTCCGTTCCCGGGCGGAGGGGGGAATCCCTAACATCGGACTACGCTCGTAGAAGGACGGCGGACAGATCTTTGGACACGGGTTCGACTCCCGTCTGGTCCAGTTTTTTGGAGGAGATGTGATGTTTCATTTTACGGACGACTGCCGCATCGGCATCCCGCAGATTGACAGCGAGCACGAGTTTTTGTTCAGCATAATGAACCAGATTACGGATACGGTCCGTCAGAGCCATGACATCGAGGAGGAGCGGCATCAGCTGGAGCATTATCTTGAACAGCTCCGCGAGTATGGCGTCAACCACTTTACCCATGAGGAGGAATTCATGGAGGAGCATGGCGATCCGGAACTGGAACGCCAGAAGCGGGAGCATGCCGTTTTTGTGCGCAAGATTAACAATATCGACCTGCAGGATCTGGATTCCTCCGAGAAGCGGAAGATAATGGAGGACATGATACTCTTTCTGACGCGCTGGCTCTACCAGCACATCCTTGGCAGCGACACGCTGATAGGGCACAACTGGAACACGGCCGACAAGACTGCCGAGGACGAGGAGGATATATGCGCGTTCACGGATGAATACCGGATCGGCATACCCGAGATTGACAAGGAGCATGAGCGCCTGTTCGAGATTATCGGCCATGCTTTCTATATCGTCGAGCATACCGACGTCGAAGAGAATTATGACGACGTCATGCGCTTATTAGACGAGCTGGAGGACTATACCCAACATCATTTCGCCCATGAGGAGGAGTACATGGAATCCATCGGCTATAAGGGGCTGGAGGCGCAGCGGCGTGCCCATGAGACGTTCCTGGTGAAGCTGGAGGACAAGGATCAGGCTGAGAACATGGAAGGCCGGGGAGCGTTCGTGGAGGATATGCTCGACTTCCTGTTCGCATGGCTCAACCGCCATATTTTGAAGATGGACAAGCTCATCCCGCCGCCGCAGGCATAGGCAGCGATAACTACAATAAGGATTTGGAGGGATATTTTTATGAAGGGCAATGTAATCGTAGGGCAGTCGGGCGGGCCGACTGCCGCTATCAACTCGAGTCTCGCGGGCGTCTACCGCACGGCGATCGATCGCGGCGCGAACAAGGTTTACGGGATGCTGAACGGCATCCAGGGCCTGCTGGATGAAGAGTATATCGATCTGTCCACGAGGATTACGAACGAGCTGGACGCGGAACTGCTGAAGCGCACGCCGTCCGCGTATTTGGGCAGCTGCCGTTATAAGCTGCCCGGCATCCACGAGGATACCGCCGTATATGAGAAGATATTCGCTTTCCTGCACAAGCTGGACATTGAGGCGTTCATCTATATCGGCGGCAATGATTCGATGGACACGATAAAAAAGCTGTCCGACTACGCGATTATCACAGGCAGCGACATCCGTTTCGTCGGTTGCCCCAAGACCATAGACAATGACCTGGCCCTGACGGACCATACGCCTGGATACGGCAGCGCCGCGAAATATATCGGCACGTCGGTGAAGGAGATTATCCGCGACAGCTTCTGTCTGCGCTATGACAAGGGCGTCGTCACCATCATCGAGATTATGGGCAGGAACGCGGGCTGGCTCACTGGCGCGGCCGCGCTCGCCAAGGGCGAGGATTGTTCCGGCCCTGACATGATCTATCTGCCGGAAATCCCGTTCGACTTCACTAAGTTCAGGGACAAGGTCGCGAAACGCCTGGAGAAGAAGCCATCGGTGGTGGTGGCCGTGTCCGAGGGCATCCATACGCCGGATGGCAAATATGTATGCGAGTACGGCTCCAGCATAGATTTTGTCGACGCGTTCGGCCATAAGCAGCTCTCCGGAACGGCGAGCTACCTTTCCAGCTTTATCGCGGGCGAGCTGGGCTGCAAGACCCGCGCCATAGAACTTAGCACTCTTCAGCGAGCTGCATCCCACCTCTCTTCGCGAGTGGACATCCTGGAGGCTTACCAGGTCGGAGGAGCCGCGGTCAAGGCGGCGGACGAGGGAGATTCCGGAAAGATGGTAGTGCTCGTGCGCACGTCAGACGACCCTTACCAGAGCACGACCGAGGTCAAGGACGTCCACAAAATCGCGAATGACGAGAAGCTCGTGCCGAGGTCATGGGTCAACAAGGAGGGGGATTATGTGACGGACGAATTCGTCAGCTACGTCCGCCCGCTCATCCAGGGCGACGTGTCGCCGATAATGGTCGACGGAATCCCGCGCCATCTTTACAAACCGGAGGAATTCTAGGAGGCAATGGCAAAGGAGGCATCGGATGTCCGCCTGGTCGCGAACAACAAGAAGGCGCGGCATGATTATTTCCTGGAGGAGACGATAGAGGCGGGAGTCGAGCTGCATGGCACAGAGGTAAAATCATTGCGCCAGGGCAATTGCAGCATCAAGGAGGCATTCGTCCATATCGAAAACGGCGAGGTAATCATCTATGGGATGCATATCTCCCCTTACGAAAAGGGAAATATTTTCAACAAAGACCCCATGCGCCCCAAGCGCCTCCTGCTGCATAAGCGTGAGATTTCCCGCCTGCTTGGCAAGATTAAGGAGAAGGGCTACACGCTGGTTCCGGTGCGCGTATACTTCAAGGGCAGCCTGGTGAAGGTGGAGATCGCGCTCGCGCGCGGCAAGAAGCTCTATGATAAGCGCCGGGACATTGCCGATAAGGATGCCAGGCGCGAGGCACAGCGGGAGTTCAAGGCGAGGAATCTATAGATAACGAACAGGATAAAAACAGGATAATAAGAATAGGATAATGGGAAGAAAACGCCGGATGGGCGGATGCTTTACGCGTCCGCCCGTTTCGCGTTTTTCACCTTTACATCAGCGTGAAAACAAGATAGAATATATAAGAAATGGAGGTGGTCATTATGGCGAACGGAATCTATACGGTCGTCCGGACGGCGCAGTTCGTACTGTTTTTGCTCTCGTTCGTGGTGGTGTATCGGATTTATCGCGAGAAAAATACCGTGAAGCAGCGGGCTCTGCTGCTTGCGTCCATATGCGCGGTAGTGAACATGTACGGATACCTGGAGGAGCTCGGGGCGGATCAGTCTGCCGGCAGTGCATGGGCTCTGCGTTCGCAGTACGTGTCATGGATGCTTTTCGCGGTAATCATGCTGCATCTTCTCTCGATGTTGTGCGAATTCGAGATAAAAAAATGGCAGACTGTCCTGGTGTGGTCCATAAATATCATCTTCGTGACTTTGCTATATGTTGATACATATACAGGCGTGCTCTTCCGGGGATTTTATCTCGAGGACGGGCCGCTGGCTATGCGCCTCAGATTCCAGATCATGCCGCTGGGCTATGTATATATGGCCTATATGATCATCGTGACCCTCGCCGTGCTGTATATCGGCACGGTAGTGCGCCATTCCAGGGGGTGCGACGGAGTCATCACGGCAATCGCGGTCTCCGCCGTCCTGCCGACGGTCGCTTATATTTTGAACGCGGCGGGCCTCACGGGCGGCTTTGATTTCGCGCCGCTGCTCATGGTGGGCTGCTGCGGCTTGATTTATCATTTTAACAAATACCACTATTTCCTGGACGACGGGGAGATCGCGCGCGAGACTATTCTCAACGAGCTGGGCGAGGGTTATATAATCCTGGACAGGGAGCGGAACGTCAAGGCATACAATTCCATCGCCGCCATGCTATATCCGGAGCTGGAGCAGCCCGGCGACAGCGAGGTCATCATCGAGCTTATCTATCTGCATAACCACGACATTCTGGAGCATAATGGAAAGATATGCCACGTGACCATCTCGGAACTGAAGGAGAACAGCGACCTGACTGGCTACGTTGTATGGCTATATGACTGCACCGATGAGTACTTCTATATGAAGGATCTGGAGCGCCTGCAGGAGCAGGCCAGCCAGTCCGACCAGACGCGCGACCTGTTTTTGCACCATATGACGTACGGCTTCGGGTCGCCCATCTATATCATCAAAAATCGTGCGGACGCTATCTGCAGGGATGAGCGCACTTCGGACGACGTGAAGGAGCTCTCCCTCGAAGTGCTGGAGGCAGGGCAGAAGCTGGAGGACATGGTAGAGATTATGAAGGAGCATTTCCACGGTCCTAAGGCTAACTCGCTAAACGAGCGCGAGTATGAGACGGACGATTTGATTCGCGAGCTGTATTCGCTGGTCAAGGAACGCCAGCAGGGCAGATGCCAGGATGTCATATTGAGCGCGAGCCCGCAGCTGCCGACCGGCTGGTATGGCGACAAGGATTGCATAGCCGCCGTATTGCGCGGCATATTGCATTGCGCCGGGATATCCGCCAAGATCTCCGGTATAGAATTGAACGTCGCATCCGAGATGCGGTATGCGGATACGCTCCTTACGCTGACGCTCTATCTGTATGACAATGGCATGACGACAGGGGTTATGAACCGGCTGTCGCTTATGGCCGCCCCGAAGCCTGACAAGGCTGGAGATGTGGACGTGACCTATATCCCTTACGCGTACAGCAAGCGAATGCTGCTGGAATTGCGCGGCACGATGGAATGCAGCGTGGATCTGAACCGGTCAAAGATCTCGGTCATGATCCCTCAGAAGGTCCTGGACAATACGCCCTATGGCCCGGATGCGGACGGCGGCCCGCAGGTCTACCCGCATGATTCTGAGGAGGAGGAGAAAAGGTCAGACGCCAATAAGACGATTCTCGTCGTCGACGACAATCTCCTCTATCTAAAGGAGCTGGAGGGCTGGCTGCGCCGCCTGGGGATAAAGACGATTATGGCGAAGAGCGGAGTCGAATGCCTGCGCATATTTGAGAAAAAGCATGTAGACCTGGTATTTATGGATCAGATGATGCCGGGCATGGATGGGACGCAGACATTGCAGGAGATTCGGCGAATCGAGCGGGAAAGGGACATGGAGGCCGTTCCGGTGGTGCTGCTGACGGCGGACGACAGCGTCGGCGCGCGCAAGCGCTATCTGGATCTGGGATTTGACGATTACGTTGCAAAGCCGCTGGAGGCCCAGCAGATCGAAGAGCAGGTTGCAAGGCACATGAAGCAGTCATAAAAACATGAAAAAAGATGGCCGGAAGCCATCTTTTTTTGCGCATTCCTGCGCGGGATATGCCGTTACTCGCCGCGCGGCGAACAGTGACATATCCCGCTTGATACGGCTATAAATTGGTAAAACGGTCTGCCTCCTGCTTGAGCTGCTGGCTAATCTGCTGGTTCGTGCCCATTTCCTGGTTTACGACGTCGATGTTGTTCACGAGCGTGGTAGTATTTTCCGTCGCATGAGTCACGCCAATCGCGCTCTCCTCGACCGCCTTGGCGATGCCGTTCACCGCGTCGCTTATCTCCTGCATGATGCTCGTCAGGTGCGTCGTGCGTTCCCTGAACACGTTCATCGTGTCGTTCACGTAGGTCGCGTCGTCGCTGTATTGCCTGCCGGTCTCCACGAATTTCTCATAGTCGGGCAGGACCGTCTTGTTCACATAATCAACAATCGCGTTCGAGTTTTCCACGAGGGCGTCGACGGCGCGGACCACCATGAGGTTGATTTCCTGGATGTTGCCGGCTGTCTGCTTGGTCGCGTCCGCGAGCGTGCGAATCTCGTCCGCGACGACCGCGAATCCCCGGCCGGCTTCGCCGGCTCTGGCTGCCTCGATCGACGCGTTCAGAGCGAGGAGGTTCGTCTGGCTGGACACGCTCAAGATCTGATCGGTCAGGTCGTTGACCTTGGAGACGCTCTTGCTCTCCTCGATCGCGGCCTCCAGGGACTGGATGATGCCGCCGATGATTTCGCTTGTGCTGTCCTTATTCTTCTGCGCGGCAACCTGCAGCTCCTTCGCGCGAATCTCCATTTCGCCGGCATAGTTGTTAAGCGTGGCCGTGTCGTCCGCGATATTGGACACCTGCGTGCCGACGTTTATGACCTCGTCGTTGACGTTCGCGGTAGTGGACGTGACTTCCTGCATCGTGGCCGACAGCTGCTCCAGCAGCGAGGATATGTCGGAGGCGTTGCCGCTCGCGATGTTCACGCTGCCGTAGACCGTATCGACCACGCTGCCCAGATGGTCGGCGTTGGATACGATCTGCCCCATGATATTCTGCAGCGTCTCAATAAAGACGTTGATTCCCTTGGCCAGACGCCCGAGCTCGTCTTTGGACTTGATGTTTACACGCGCGGTCAGGTCGCCATGGCCGTCCTGGATGTCCTCGACTATCTTGTCGAGGCTCAGGGTCGTTTTTTTGATCGGCGATACCACCAGCTGGTTCACGATCGCCACTGCCAGGATGGAGATGATGATGCCGATGACGGTCGCGGCGACGGTCGCGACGACCGACCGCGTATATTCCTGGTATTGCTGGCCTATCTCGCTGTCGACCGTGGCCTGGATGTTGGATTTCATGGTCTGCAGCTGTCCCTGCATCGTGTCGGCATATCCCTGCATGAGGTTTGGCACGTATGACTGGGCCAGCTGCTTCATCATATTGTAGCTGAGCTGCTCGGCGGTCTCAAACGTATAGGTGTACGTCTCGAGGTTCTCCTCGAATTCCGCGATGAGCTGCAGCTCCTCGTCAGACGAGATTCCGGCCTTGTAGGTCGCCAGGGCGTCGTTAATCTCCGCGAACAGCCCCTCCGCCGTGTCCTGATAACCTTCCATAACGGCCTTATCCTCGGAAAGGCTGTGCGCGTAGATGAGCCGCTGTAGATCGCTGAAGTCCGCTATGGCGGTGTCTAGCGCGACCTGCAGGGGCATGCTCGCCGACGTTATCTGCGAGCTGCTTTTCTGCATGTTCCGCATGCTTCGGATGTTGAGCAGTCCGGAGGCGATAATGACCAGGGCCATTGCGATAATCGGGATGAAGATCTTCGTCTTGATGCTGGAAGTCCTGCCTTCAGAGCGTTTTTTCCCGGACTTTGCCGGCGATGCCTGCGCGGCCCCCGTATTTTTTTTCTGTTTACCCATCGCTTGCTTGCTCATTGCGGACCTCCTCATGTACTGTGCTGATGCGCGTTTCTTAATCGTTTTCTTTTATCATAGCATAACATATAGCAAAAAGAAAACCTTTTTTCGCCTTTTTCTGGGGATGCGGCGGCGCGGCCGCGGTTATCGTTGCTATCCGCGGCGCTTTGCGCATTCGCAAAACCAGGCGCCGCTGCAACCCCGTATGTCAAAAAGTGCTTGCAAAACACCGGAAAAGTACGATAATGTAGTGTAGGGAGAAAGGGCGAAGGGTACGGATTGGCAATGGATATGGAACGGGTGGAAGATGCCGTCATAGACGGTTTTTATTTTGCTGACAGGGATATGCGCGAAGAGGCGAGAAAAGAGGCGGAGGGCGTCCGTTACATGAGGGCCCGGGTAGACCTTCAGCAGCCGGAGCGGGTATTGCAGATATACCGGAAAGTGGTCAACCAGGGCATGTTCCGGACGCAGGCCGGATACGCTTATTTGCGCGAACTGCAGGAATATCTCAAGGCGTCGCCCGGAATCAGCGAAGAGGATGTCCCGCCGGTTCCGGTGCGGCCCGCTCTGCCGCGCGAGGCGGCAAGGCCCGCCGAGGAGCCGCGCGAGGCTCCGCGCCCTGACGATGTCAGGACCCGCCGTGCGCTGCGCGTCTCGCTGCTGGCAAACTTCGTCGCCGTCGCCGCCATCATCGTCATGTTCGCCATCGCGATGAGCAGCAGCAACCCTACCGTGCTCAACTACGAGAAGGCGCTCGTCGACCGTTACTCGACATGGCAGCAGGAGCTGGAGGAGCGCGAGGCGGCGGTCCGCGAGAAAGAGAGGGCATTATCCGTCTATGGAGAAGAAGATTAAAATATTGGTCGCGGACGACGAGGCACGGATGCGCAAGCTGGTCCGCGACTTTCTGGTGAAAAATGGCTACGATGTCATCGAGGCCGGGGACGGCGAGGAGACGCTCGATAAGTTTTATGCGGACAAGGACATCGCGCTCATCATATTAGACGTGATGATGCCGAAGATAAACGGGTTCGACGTATGCCGCGAGATTCGCGAACGGTCGAAGGTCCCGATCATCATGCTGACCGCCAAGGGCGGCGAAAACGACGAGCTCAACGGCTTCGGGCTGGGCGTGGACGAATATATCGCCAAGCCTTTCAGCCCGAAGATTCTCGTGGCCCGCGTGGAGGCTATCTTGCGTCGCACCGGCCGGGCGGACGAGGAGAACCAGACTCTGTCAGCCGGGGGGATAAGCGTCGACCGCGCGGCGCACATCGTCACTATCGACGGGCAGCCGGTCGACTTAAGCTACAAGGAATTTGAACTGCTGACGTATTTCATGGAGAACCGCGGGCTCGCTCTTTCCAGGGAAAAAATATTAAACAGCGTCTGGAATTATGATTATTTCGGAGACGCCCGCACGATTGACACTCATGTCAAAAAACTGCGCAGCAAGCTGGGAGAATACGGCGGATACATCAAGACCATATGGGGCGTGGGGTACAAGTTTGAATGTTAGGCAGGCGGAAAAAGGCATCCATCGCGACGCAGGTCGGCATCATTATCATCGGCCTTGTGACGGGGACGGTGCTGTTGTGCTGGTTTCTGAATACGATGCTGCTCGGGCGTTATTATAGCAGGATGAAGACGGATCAGCTCGTATCCGGCTATGACATTGTAAACAACGCGGCCATCGATGGCAGCCTGGGAGGGGATGACCTGGACGTCCAGCTGGACCGCCTGTCGAACAACTATAACATAGAGGTCCTCATCATTTCATCGGACGGCACCGTCATCCAGTCCACGTCGAGCGACATCGCCAATATGACCCGCCGCTTCATGGACGTGCTCTTCGGCGCGGCGGAGGACAAGACGCGCCGCGAGGTGCTGAGCACCGAAAATTACTCCGTGCTGCAGGTGACGGACAGCCGCATGGATTCCGAATTCCTCGTTCTCTGGGGCTCGCTCGAGGACGGCAACCTCGTCATGATGCGCACCGCGTTAGAGAGCATCCGCGAGAGCGTACACATCGCGAACCGTTTCCTGGGATATATAGGGATCGCCGGCGTACTTGTCAGTGCGGTCATCGTCATGATGGTCTCGCGGCGTATCGCGCGGCCGATCCGGCAGCTCACCGATATTTCGCGCAAGATGGCGGAACTGGATTTCACTGCGAGATATAACGGGGATGCCGGCAGCGAGGAGGTCGACCAGCTGGGCAGGCACATTAACCAGCTCTCGTCCGCGCTGGAACGCTCGATTGGCGAACTTAAGACCGCCAACAACGAACTCAAGCGCGATATAGAGAAAAAAGAGCAGATCGACGGGATGCGCAAGGAATTTCTCTCGAACGTCTCGCACGAGCTCAAGACGCCCATCGCCTTGATCCAGGGCTACGCGGAAGGCCTGCAGGAATGCATAAACGACGACGCGGAGAGCCGCAGCTATTACTGCGAGGTCATCATGGACGAGGCCGCGAAAATGAACCAGATGGTGCAGAAGCTTTTGACGCTCAACCAGCTGGAATTCGGCAACGACGCGCTCTCCATAGACCGCTTCGATATCACTGAGCTGATATCCGGAGTCCTAAGCAGTTCGGCCGTCCTCCTTAGCCAAAGCGGCATTACGGTGGAATTTTCAGAGGAGCCTTCTTTCGTCTGGGGGGACGAATTCCAGATCGAAGAGGTCGTCACGAACTATCTCAGCAATGCAATCCATTACGCGGCGGGGGAGAAACTGATTCGCATTTTCTATACGGACAAAGGCAATCTGCTGCGCGTGAGCGTATTCAACACCGGAGGCAACATACCCGAGGAGGACACGGACCGGATCTGGGATAAGTTTTACAAGGTGGACAAGGCCCGCACGCGCGAATATGGCGGCAGCGGAATAGGGCTGTCGATAGTCCGCGCGATCATGGAATCCCATCATCAGGCCTGCGGCGTGATAAACAGGCCGACAGGCGTGGAATTCTGGATAGAGCTGGAAAAAAGGTGAGATAGGCGGCAAAACAAGGTTGCGCGAACTGTCAAACAATGGTAGGATAGTAGGGAGAGGGTAAAGCCATGAAAAAATCCATAAAAAAGAGAAGCTGCCTTGGCATAGCGGCGCTTGCCGCGGCGATGCTGCTGGGCGGTTGCGGCGAAGAACTTTATGAATTGGAGGACGGCGAGCGCGAGGCCATCGTAAATTATGCCGCGCACATCGTGGCGAAATACAATGTCAAGCAGCCGGAAGGCTATCAGTACGTATATGTGCCGGAAGAAGAGGAGGAGCCCGAGGCCGAAGAAGTCCCGCAGGACGCTCCGGAGGATTCCGGACAGACTCCTTCCAACGGCGATTCGCAGGACGGCGGCGGGCAGGAGGCAGGCCAGCAGGATTCCGGCGGCGATGGGCAGGGTTCCGACGGCGTTTCTGCCGATGCCGGCCCTGATGCCCAGGACGCTTCCGATGAGCAGCCTTCGGTCACGCTCACCGAGGCGCTGGGCCTCAAGCACGTCAACGCCGTCTACACCGGCGCGGAGCTCGTGGATCAGTATGACATGGTCGTTCCGAACGATGGCAAGCAGCTGCTGATTCTGCACGTGACGCTGGAGAATCCTACGAAAAAGGCGAGGTCGTGCGATATTTTGTCCGAGCTTCCAGATTTCCGCGTGACAGTTAACGGCGGCGAGTCTGCTAAGGCCGAGCTGTCGCTCCTGCCCGAGAACCTGGGTACGTGGGAGGAGAAGATTCCCGCGGAAAGCTCCGCCGACGCGATCATAATGTTTCAGGTCGGGAAGGATCTGGACCGAGTCGAGCAGCTGGAGATGGACGTTACGGTTGGAGATCGGACCGGACACGTTGTTTTTATGTAAAAAATGCTAAAAACAAGGTGAAATTATCGCCGTTATATGTTATAATCATATAAAATTACTATTTGCGGCTGTTCGAGACGGAAGGAGCGCGGATAGGAGATACTAGGACTGCTTCGGAAGGAGAGTATGTTATGGACACGAATATCCTGTTAGAGAACGGAACAAACGAGCTAGAAGTATTGGAGTTCACGCTGAATTCCAACCATTACGGTATCAATGTGGCGAAGATTCGCGAGATACTCGCATACCAGCCTGTGACTCCCATTCCGAATGCACAGCCTGAGGTAGAGGGCATATTCATGCCGCGCGACGCGATGATCACGGTAATCAACCTGAAGACCTGTCTCTCGCTCCCCTCGGACGCGCAGGATCAGGGCCTTTTCATCATCACGAATTTCAACAAGCTCGACCTCGCTTTCCACGTCGACGAGGTCATCGGCATCCACAGGGTTTCGTGGGCGGACATTATCGAGCCGGATTCCACGATAAATGCGGGGGAGAACGGCGTGTCTACCGGGGTTATAAAGCTTGGCGACAAGCTGGTGATTATCCTCGACTTCGAGAAGATAGTCACGGACATCAGCCCCGACACCGGACTGAAGATGAGCGACATAGACGAGCGTGGCGAGCGGCAGAGGTGCGATTCGCCGATTTTGATGGCGGAGGATTCGCCGCTGCTTAGCAAGCTCATCACGGACTGCCTGAAGAAGTCCGGATATACGAATCTGAATGTAAACAGCAATGGCAAGGAGGCCTGGGACAAGCTGGTACAGTACAAGAAAGAGGGCACCGCGCATGAGAAGGTGCATTGCATCATTACCGATATCGAGATGCCCATCATGGACGGACACCGCCTGACCAAGCTGGTAAAGTCAGACGACGAGCTTAAAGATATTCCGCTCGTTATCTTCTCGTCGCTCGTCAACGACGAGATGCGGCGCAAGGGCGAGGCGCTCGGAGCGGATGCGCAGCTGACCAAGCCTGAGATCGGCCAGCTCGTTGACACTGTCGACCGGCTGATCGGACGTTCGCCTGTCGCCAAATAGGCGTTAGCTTTTCTCAGAAATACCGGTGGGAGCGTTTCAGGGCGCACAGTCGCTTTGGACACTCTCACTTTTTTAGGGAGATCCGAAAATGCGAAACAACGAGGATTATCTTGACAGCCTGCTCAACAACGTGACGCAGAGGCTCAGCGAATTCGACGAGGACTTCGAGAAGAAAAAACAGGATGCGGCATCCGGGCAGGCGCGCAAGAGCCTGCCGCCAAAGACCAGCAAGGCCATGGAGGCCGTCCGGGAGAATCAGTTCCTGCGTGAATATGAGCAGGAATTCCGGCAGGACGATCCGGACAGTTTCCTCCGGCAGTTCGAGGCGGAGCTGGATCAGGAGGTCGAGGACTACGAACGTTCCAGACAGGGTGAACGGGACGGGTACATGGACAGGCTAGGCGATCTGCTGGGGGACGGGCAGGCGTCGGATCCTGACGATGCCTCGCAAGGAATCGGCGCGTCTGGCACGTCTGCGAACAGTGCCGGGACGGCATCGGAGGGCTTTGACGGGCCAGGCGCGCCGGGCGCGGATATTTCGATCACGGCTTCCCCGGCGGATTCCGGACAGAACATGGACGATGTCATGCTTGACGGGGATTTTGCCGACGAGCTGGGAGCTATGGGGGAGGCGGATCCCTTTGCCGGCCTGGGCGCGGACAGTGCGGGGGCGTCCTCCGGCGGCGCGTCCAATCCGGACTGGACGGATCCTGACGCCCCTGATGCGCCGCCGGAGGGAATGGAGGCGCTCGAGGGCCTGTTTGGCGAGGATGGCGCTGACGGGAAGGGTTCGGACGATGATGAGGAGAGAATACTGCCCGAAGATGGCGAGGGATTGGATGATGACGGGATTATGAACATATTGAACGGCATGTCTGAGGACGAGGAGCTTTCTGACATCGGCAAGATGCTGGAGGCGGACGAGCAGTCGCTCACGCTGGAGGATCTGGCATCGAATCCGGAGAACCTTGAGCAGGCGGCGGACGTGGCGGAAGCCGCCCGCGAGCCTGGGGAGGAGAAAAAGAAAAAAAAGAAAAACGGCTTTTTTTCAAAACTCATGGATCTTTTGTTCGGCGAGGACGATGACGACGACGAGGCGCCGGTCAAGGTGAGCGAGGCGGGAGACCTGGAGAACATAACCGATGAAAACATGGAGATTCTGCGGGCGATGGAGGGGGACAAGCTGACCGAGCCCGCCAAGAAGAAGGGCAAGAAGAAAAAAGAAAAGAAGCCCAAGGAAAAGAAAGAGAAGAAGGAAAAGAAGCCGAAGGAGCCCAAGCCCCCGAAGGAGAAGAAGGAAAAGAAGCCCAAGGAAAAGGGCCCGCGTGAAAAGCCGTTGCCCAAGGGGCCGGTTATAGCGATTTGGATTCTGGCCGCATCTATTTTTGCCCTTATTTTTATCAGCTCGAACCTGCTAGGGCGCAGTTCGGCGGTATCCGAGGCGCAGCAGGCATTCGATAAGGGCGATTATGTGGCGAGCTATGCGGCGCTGCGCGGCGTCAAGGTCAGCGGCTCCGATGGAGAACTCTACGAGCGCGCCAAGGTGCTTGCCGGCGTGCAGACCGAGCTGGATGCTTATTACTCTATGATGGATGTGCGCAAATTCGACCTCGCGTTGGATTGCCTGGTGCGGGCGCTTGGCAGGTCGAAGCTGCATGAGGCCGAAGCCGAGGAATGGGGCGTGACATCCCAGATGGATGCTATCGCTGACGAGGTCCTCATGCATCTGCAGGATCAGTTTGACGTCACCGAGGAGCAGGCGGACGAGCTATATGATATAGGGGATCGGGACGAGTATTCGCTTGCAATCGACGAGATTTTGACGAATCTCGGCTTGAAGTAAGGGCTTTGCCATGATAGCGATTATCGACTATGATGCGGGCAACCTCAAGAGCGTGGAAAAGGCCCTCGCATTCCTTGGGCATCCGTGTGTACCCTCGCGGGACAAGGATGAGATTCTCAGGGCGGATGGCGCGATTTTGCCCGGAGTCGGGGCTTTCGGGGACGCCATGTCCCAACTGGAGAAGTACGGATTGGACAGAGTCGTCCGGGAGCTTGTTTCGCGCCGGATTCCGCTGTTAGGGATTTGCCTGGGGCTCCAGCTCCTATTCGATAGCAGCGAGGAATGCGGCGGCGTCCCGGGTCTCGGGCTGCTGCCGGGGCGTGTCGTGCGTTTTTCACAGGAGCATGGGCTGAAGATTCCGCATATCGGCTGGAATTCCCTGGAGCTGCATAACGGCGGCCGTTTGTTCCATGGCATACCGGACGGGTCGTATGTCTATTTCGTGCATTCCTATTATCTGAAGGCGGACGATCCCGGCATTGTCAAGGCAGTTACCGCTTATGGCGACTTGTTCGACGCGTCCGTGGAGGACGGCAATATCTTCGCATGCCAGTTCCACCCGGAGAAGAGCGGTTCTGTCGGGCTGCGGATATTGGAGAATTTCGCGCGGATCTGCGGCTCACGTTCGCTTGAATAATCCCCGGAGGTGCATTGAAATGTTTACGAAGCGCATCATCCCATGCCTGGACGTGGACCGCGGGCGGGTCGTGAAGGGGATAAATTTTGTAGATTTAAGGGATGCGGGCGACCCCGTCGAAGTCGCGGCCGCTTATGACAAGGCCGGCGCGGACGAGGTCGTCTTTTTGGATATAACGGCGTCTTCCGACGGGCGCGAGACGGTAGTCGACATGGTCCGCAGGGTAGCGGAGCAGGTATTCATCCCGTTCACTGTGGGCGGAGGGATCCGCACGGTGGATGATTTCCGCGCCATATTGCGCGAGGGCGCCGACAAGGTCTCGGTCAACTCCGCCGCCATCGACCGCCCGGAGCTCATCAGCGAGGCGGCGGACAAATTCGGCAGCCAGTGCGTGGTCGTGGCGATCGACGCCAAGAGGAGCGGGGATGGCTGGAACGCCTATAAGAACGGAGGGCGTCTCGATACCGGGCTGGACGCTGTCGAATGGGCCATGCGCGCGCAAGAGCTCGGAGCCGGCGAGATATTGCTCACGAGCATGGATCGCGATGGGACCAGGGCTGGTTATGACATCGAGCTGACGCGCGCCGTCGCGCGGCTTGTCACTATCCCGGTCATCGCATCGGGAGGCGCGGGCACGATGGAGCATTTTTATGACGCGCTGACGGAGGGCGGCGCGGATGCCGCGCTGGCGGCCTCCCTCTTCCACTATAAGGAAATGGAAATCATGGACCTGAAGCGGTATCTGTCCGGGCGCGGAGTTCCCGTCCGGATCTGACGATAAGGGAAAAGACATGGCTATGATCACCAATGACTGGCTGCCCGCGCTGGAGCCGGAATTCAAAAAGCCCTATTATGCCAGCCTCTATGGCTTCGTCCGCAAGGAATATAGCGAACATGTCGTCTATCCTCCGGCGGACGATATCTTCAACGCATTTCATTTCACTCCGCTATCGCGCGTAAAGGTCTTGATCCTTGGGCAGGATCCATACCACGAGGAGCATCAGGCGCACGGCCTGTGCTTTTCCGTCGAGCCGGATCAGCGCGAGATCCCGCCATCTCTCCAGAATATATATCAGGAGCTGCACGATGACGTTGGCTGCTATATTCCGGACAACGGATATCTGAAAAAATGGGCGGATCAGGGCGTCCTGTTATTAAATACGGTGCTGACCGTGCGGGCGCACCAGGCGAATTCGCATCGCGGCAGGGGCTGGGAAGAATTTACGGACGCGGTAATCCGCACGCTGGCCGCGCAGGACCGCCCGATAGTATATATGCTCTGGGGCGCCAATGCGCAGGCAAAAAAGCAGATGCTGAAAAACCCGCTCCAGCTTGTCCTGGCCGCGCCGCATCCAAGCCCGCTGTCGGCCTATCGCGGCTTCTTCGGCTGCCGCCATTTTAGCAAGGCGAACGCCTTTCTCGAGGAGAACGGCATCGCCCCGATCGACTGGCAGATAGAAAACATAAGGAAAAGCGAGGTCGAAAATGGATATTAAGTATGACGAGGCATCCAGATGCTTCAAGCTGGACACGGAAAAAACGACATATATGATCGCCGTAGCGGACGACGAGGGCTTCATCGGGCATGCATATTACGGGGCGCGCATCAGCGACGCCGATGCGTCTTTCCTGCTGCGCACGGACGAGCCCCCATGGACCGCCTCGAAAAATGACAGGGACCGCGCCGCGTTTTTAGATTCCTTCCCGATGGAATATCCTGGATGCGGTGTAGGAGATTTCCGCGAGGGGGCGGTATGCGTCAGGGATGCGCATGGTAACTCGGCAGTGCATTTTACATACGCGGGATACAGGATAGCGGACGGGAAATATTCTCTTCCCGGAATGCCCTCGACGTTCGCGGACGAAAAGGATGCGAAAACGCTGGAGCTGATAGCGGAGGACGACGTGCTGAAATTGCGGGCCACGCTTTTATACGGCGTTTTTGCCGACGTCGACGCCGTGGCGCGGGCCGTCTGCATAGAAAACTATGGCGACGCGCCTATTTATCTCACGAAGGCACTCTCGCTCGCGCTAGACATGGACGCGTCGGATCTCAGGATGCTGACGCTGCATGGCTCATGGTGCAGGGAGCGCCAGATGGAATACCGCGACATCGGCTATGGCAAGCAGGGAGCGGGGTCGACGCGAGGCGAATCATCCCATCAGGAGCACCCGTTCCTCGGGCTGGTGTCAAAAAATGCCACGCAGGAGGCCGGTGAGGCCTACGGATTCCATTTCGTATACTCGGGCAATTTTATCGCGCAGGTAGAGAAAAGCCAATACGACAGCCTGCGCGTCCTTTTGGGCATACATCCGCAGGATTTTTGCTGGAAGCTCGCGCCTGGCGAGCGCTTTTACGCGCCGGAGGCGATATGCGTCTATTCGGCCGGCGGAATTGGCGAAATGACGCGCACCTTCCACGACCTGTACAGGCGGCATCTGATCCGAAGCAAGTACCGCGACAGACAGCGGCCTATACTGATAAACAACTGGGAGGCGACTTATTTTGACTTTGATTCGGAGAAATTGCTGGACATTGCGCGCGAGGCTAAAAAATGCGGCATAGAGATGCTCGTCATGGACGACGGGTGGTTCGGACGCCGCAATGACGACAATACAAGCCTTGGCGACTGGCAGGTCAATGAGGAGAAGCTGCCGGGCGGGCTGCCGGCGCTCGTGGAAGAGGTAAATAGGATCGGGTTGCAGTTCGGCATCTGGATCGAGCCCGAGATGGTGTCGCCTGACTCCGATCTGTACCGCGCACATCCGGACTGGGCGATCGCCCTGCCCGGGAGGCGTCCGTGCAGGTCGCGCAACCAGTTCGTGCTCGATTTTTCTCGGGAGGACGTGCGGGATTATATCTACAAGGCCATATCGGACGTATTGCGCAGCGCGAATATCGCCTATGTCAAATGGGACATGAACAGGCAGCTCACGGACCTGGGCGGCGCGGATCTGCCGCCGGATCGCCAGGGGGAGCTGGCGCACCGTTATGTTTTGGGATTGTATGACATGCAGGAGCGGCTCGTGACGGATTTCCCGGATATATTGCTGGAAAACTGCTCCGGGGGCGGCGCGAGGTTTGACCCCGGCATGCTCTATTATAGCCCGCAGATCTGGTGCTCCGACGACGCCGACGCGATCGAGCGCCTGAAGATCCAGGAGGGTACGGCTTTGCTATATCCTCTGTCAACGATAGGAGCGCACGTGTCGGACTGCCCGAACCACACAGTCGGGCGCGTCACCCCGTTCATGACACGCGGGCGCGTCGCGCTGGCCGGGACGTTCGGCTATGAGCTGGACGTCACGAGGATATCGCGTGAGGATCGCGATATGATTCCCGCCCAGGTGGAAGAATACCACCGCTACCACGGCCTGATTGCGGATGGAGACTATTATCGCATCGCGTCCTACAGGGAAAACGGGGAGTATGACTGCTGGGGCGTGGTCGCGAAGGACAAAGGGGCGGCGTTGTTCACATACGTGCAGGTCCTGGCCCGTCCGAACTGCCATAGCAGGCGCATACGCCTTTCCGGACTTGATCCGGAGAGAAGATACACGATCGCGCATTCCGGGAAGACGTATCACGGCGACACGCTGATGCATGCCGGGATTGACATTCCCGAGATGCGCGGAGATTTCCAGTCTATGCTGATCGAGCTGCGGGAGTGCGTATGAACATGAAGAAAAATAATACGAAGCGGCGCCATTTCCTGCCAGTGCGGCTGATGGCGTTCATTCTCTCGCTGTGCCTGTGCGTCATGCCCGCGCCCATATGGGCATATGCCAAGGCCGCGCCGGCGTCCGCACAAAATCCTGCGGCTCCGGCGATTACAGCGGCGGACGCGCAGGGCGATGAGATAACCGTCGAATGGACGGCGGAGAACGCGGACGGCTATCAGATCCAGACGGCGGGGCGCAAAAGCTTCAAGGACGCGAAAAGCAGATATGTGCGCGCATCATCCCCTGCATCATTGAAGATAGGCGCGCCAGCCGCTGAAAGCGGCGTGTATATCCGCGTCCGTTCCTACCGCTTGGCGGGCGGCAAAAAGCGATATTCCTCCTGGAGCGCGCCGGTATTGGTTACGAAGTGGAATCCCGGGTGGAAATATGCATCCAATTCCAAAATCCATAGCGGCCGCGCCGTGCTATATTTTTCATCGGCCGGCATGAAGGGCAGGACGGTGTGCGTGAACGCCGGACACGGCACCAAAGGCGGCACGTCGCAAAGCACCTTGTGCCACCCGGACGGGACCGCGAAGGCTACCGGCGGATCCACGGCGGCCGGTTCGAAATACGCGGCTGCGGTAAGCGCGGGAACAACGCTCGCGGGCGGCGTGCCGGAGGCGGAGGCGAACCTGAAGGTGGCAAGGATGCTTAAGGAAAAGCTGCTGGACGAGGGCATAAACGTGCTGATGATCCGAGACGGGGCGGACGTGCAGCTAGATAACGTGGCAAGGACGGTATTGGCCAATCATTATGCGGACTGCCACGTCTCGGTCCATTTTGACTCTACGGACAGCGACAAGGGCGCGTTCTGCATCATCCCGGCAAACATCGCGTCGTACCGAGCGATTTCGCCGGTCAGGTCGCATTGGCGCGAACATGTCGCGCTTGCGGAAAGCGCCGTGGAAGGCTTGAAGTCCGCGGGCGTGAAATTGTTCGGGAATGGCACGATGGGCATGGACCTGACTCAGATCTCCTATTCGAGGATCCCATCCATAGACGCGGAGGTCGGCGACCGCGCGACAGCGCTTACGGATAAGGCATTGGACGCAATCGCGGAGGGACTGGCAGACGGCATTTGCGCATACCTGGATGCGTCGGAGTAGGCGGATTTCATACATGATGACGCCCCGCTTGCGGGGTTGGGAAGGATATGGCCATGGATTTTTTTCGTAAAAAGAATCGGATGGATGAATTGCAGACGGCCGTAAGGGACGAGCGCGCGCAATCGCAGGCGGACGCGCGGCGTCTCTCGGATGGGCTGGCGGAGTGCCGCGAAAAGGTCGCAGCCCTCTCCGACGTGGTGGCGGAGTGCCGCGATAAGGTGTTAGGCCAGTCGGACGGACTGGCGGCATGCAGTGAGGAGATAGGGCGGCTTGCCGGAGAAACAGCGCAAAATGGCGGCGCGATAAGGCAGCTGTCGGAAAGCTCCGCGAAACTTCTCGAGGAGCAGCAGCGTCTCATGCGGCGTCAGTCCGCGTCGCTCGAGGATATTTTGGAAGAGCTGCAGCGGCGTAAAGAGACGGACGAGCGAGTCGCGGAGCAGATTCGCGGCCTGGAGGAACGCGAGGACGCCCTGCTCGAGCTGTCCTGCGCGCTGGCGGACCAAAAGGAGATGATCCTCCAGTCCATCCTGGCGGATGGAAGCCTGCCTGCCGACGTCCGTACCGGGTGGCAGAGGCAGGCGCAGCTCATGGCGTTAGACGAGCAGAAGTTAGAGCGCGCCTGCGCCATCGAGCGGATAGGGCGTGCCGGAGACCGTGTCGATTATGACACGCATGAGATCATCTCTGTGGAGCCGACGGACGACGAGGCGAAAAACGAGACGGTCGCGCGGGTATTTTCCGCGGGGTGCTCCTATCACGGCGAGATTCGCAAAAAGGCGCGGGTATCGGTATACAAGTTTGAAAAATCAGCCGATTTGAATCGGCTGGACGGAGGCATCTGAGTATGGGAAAGACAGTGATAGGGATCGACCTGGGTACGACCACTACCGAGGCGGCCGTCTATCGAGACGGGAAGGTTGAGATGATATTGAATTATGACGGCAGCATAGTGACACCTTCCGCAGTCGGCCTGGACGAGACAGGAAACATGATAGTCGGCCAGAAGGCCAGGGCGCAGTATATGCTATCTCCCGAGCGGACGGCCATCGAGGTCAAGCGCAAGATTGGCAGCGGTGAGGGTATACGTCTGGGAAAGGAAACTTTTTCGGCCCTCGATCTCTCCGCTCAGCTCTTGTCGTATGTGAAACGGTATGCTTCGGAATATCTGGGCAAGGATGTCTCTAACGCCGTGATTTCCGTGCCGGCTTATTTTGACGATATACAGCGACAGGAGGTAATGGAGGCCGGCAGGCGGGCGGGATTTACCGTCGAGCGCATCATAAACGAGCCCACCGCGGCCGCCATGAGCTATGGCGTCGAGCACATGGACGAGGAGAGCCATATACTGGTCTACGACCTGGGCGGCGGGACGTTCGACGTCACGCTGCTGGAGATGTTCGAAGGGGTGCTCGAGGTCAAGGCGAGCAGCGGCGACAACAAGCTGGGCGGCAAGGATTTTGACGAGCGGCTGATTGGCTGGCTGCGGGCGGCTTTCGAAAAGGAGAATGGGACGTCGATTGAAAGGGACGTATATGCCATGGCGCGTCTGAAGGACGCGGCGGAGCGATGCAAGTGCGAGCTAAGCGGGCAGGAGCGGGCCAGCGTGCGGATTCCTATGCTGACGGAGAAAAACCACGTTCCGCTCGGACTGGAGGCTGACGTGTCCCGTGAGAAGTTCGAGGAGCTGATATCCGATCTGGTAGAACGCACGCACCGCCCGATAAATGTCGTCCTGGCAGACAGCGGGCTCTCCTCCGAGGATATCTCCATGGTGCTGCTGGTAGGCGGCTCCACGCGGATTCCTGTGATAGCGCGCGATATAGAGGAATTTTTGGGCATAACCCCCAGGGCTGCCGTGGATCCCGATTATTGCGTGGCCCAGGGCGCCGCGGTATGCGCGGCAGTGATTTCAGGAACGCTGGACGGCGAGGACGCGCTGGTCATGACGGATGTGAATCCGTATACGCTCGGCATCCGGACGTCAGATGGCTATTACAATAATGATATTATGAGCGTCATCATCCATAGGAACGTCACGATCCCGACCACCAAAAGCGACATGTTTTCCACTGCCTTTCCAGGCCAGACGACGGTCAATATCGACGTCTACCAGGGAGAGTCGGACGTTGCCAGCGAGAATCATTTTCTGGGCAATTTCGTGCTTCGGGATATACCGGAAAACCGCCGGGAACTCGAACGGATCGACGTCTCCTTTACCTATAATCTAAATGGCATGCTGGAGGTCTCCGCGACCGTCCTCAGCACGGGGGAGAAAGCCGGTCTGGAGATTGACATGGCAAATAGCCAGGCTGCAGACCTGTCCGACTGGCGGGAGGCGGAATGCGCGGGAGAGTACCGCTCCGTTATCCGCAGGGCGCAGAGGCGGCTGGATAAGCTGCAGGATGCCGGCGACGACGAGGTTTCGGAGAAGCGGCTCGAGAACCTTATCTACAGGCTCAAGGGCGCCATATTAAATGAGAACCGCCACCTCGCGGATGATGTCGCTGACAATCTGGAGGATCTGCTAGAGGATTTGTCATAAGCATATTCGGAGGAGTACGATGGATGATTATGAGATTCTGGGAATAGAAAAGGGCGCGGATGCGGACGCTATAAAAAGGGCATATTTCAAGCTTATCAGGAAATATACGCCCGAGAAATATCCTGAAAAGTTCCAACAGATCCGCAGGGCTTACGAGGACCTGAGGTCATTTGACGGCCATGAGCGGCCGGAAGACCAGATTCCGGACAATCCCTTCGCAAAAATTATGATGCAGCAGATTCAGGAGTATTACAGGCAGCATCTGTTCAAGGACGCGGCGGAAACGGCGGCGGAGGCGATTCGATATTATGGCGAATGTAACGGATTCCTCTATTATCAGGCCATCTCACAGCTCGAGAACGGGAATGCCGGTAAAGCCGCAAAGACGTTCGAGAAACTGGTGGGGAAAAATCCAGACGACGTCTTTTACGCGAAGGAACTGGCCATGGCCTACATGGAGCGCGGCTACACGAAAAAGGCTTATGCCGCATTTGAAAAGGCCTATGGGATGGGATGCCGGGACGCGGAATTTTTAAAAATGTACGCGTTTAATTGCAAGGATAATAAAGACTATGCCCGCTCGCTTGGCCTGCTCCTGGAGGCGATTCAGCTGCTGTCCGGAGATTTAAAGGGCAACATGCCAGATCTGATAGACGTATATACCGGCGCCTTTATGATGTCTTTGCAGCAGTCGGGCGAACGCTTGGACGAAGTGCGCGGACATTTCTACCGTTTTTTGGATGCGGCTGTTCCGTACATGCCGGATTATGAAGATGACCTCCTCCGTCTGTTCAGAGCGATTTTTTATGCCATGCGCGAAGCGCATATCACGACGGGTAACGACGGGGAGCGCATCCGTCGCGCGCTGGAGCGCGGTTTTGGCAGCCGTGTTGGCAGCAAGAAGTGGAACGAAATCGTAGTCGCTGCGGAATTCAATCAAATGGCAGAGGATTCGCGCATTTCAGAATCGTGGTATTATCTGGCCGAGCAGGAGTTGGATTTTTATTCTGACGAGTATATGGATGATGATCAGATGGAGCGTTTCGCCAGGCTGGACTGCCAGATGTGCATTCTTGAGGAGTGGCCGGCCAATAAATCCGAGGCGGAGATTATCAGGAATGAATATCCGGCCGTCTATGAGGCGGTAGGGCCTTTTATCGAGAGGCTCGAAAAGTCGGGCAATCTGGATTATCTGCGGCAGAAATATAAAAAGGAATATGACAGGTTGAGCCGCTATTTCGAATCCTCATTGTACGAGGAAAAATATGGCAGAGGAAGATAAGGAGGCAGGGCATGAACGAGATATATGAGAAATTGTTGAGATGCTGCGCGAGCGTAAAGGCAAAGGTGGATTTCACTCCGGACGTCGCGCTGGTCCTTGGTTCCGGGCTGGGCGACTACGCTGATGAAATCGATGTGGCGGCCACGCTCGACTATAAGGAGATCGAGGGATTCCCGATATCGACCGTGCCGCTGCACAAGGGCAGGTTCGTCTTCGGCCATGCAGGCGGAGTGCCTGTGGTGGTCATGCAGGGCAGGGTGCATTATTATGAGGGATATCCGATGTCGGACGTGGTCCTTCCGACACGTTTGATGCGGATGCTGGGCGCGAAGGCACTATTTTTGACGAACGCGTCCGGCGGGATCCGGCAGGGATTCCATGCGGGCGATTTCATGCTGATCCGCGACCATATCTCGACTTTCGTTCCATCGCCGCTTCTGGGCCCTAATATCGAGGAGCTTGGCACGCGCTTTCCCGACATGAGCCATGTCTATGACGACGATCTAAGGCAGATAGTGAAGAAAGCGGCCTGCGACCTCGGCATCGATTTGAAGGAGGGCGTGTACGTGCAGCTGCCAGGTCCGGCCTACGAGACGCCCGCCGAGATAAATATGTGCCGCGCCATGGGCGCGGACGCGGTCGGCATGTCCACGGCGTGCGAGGCGCAGGCCGCGAAGCATATGGGGATGAAGGTCGTAGGGATCTCCTGCATATCCAACCTGGCGGCGGGCATCTCGCCAACGCCGCTGACGCACGAGGAGATCTCGGCGACGGCGGATGCCGTCGCGCCGATGTTCAAGCTCCTCCTGACCATGTCAATAAAAAATATCGCGCCGCTGTGCGATTAGGCCGGCGCAAGGAGGACGATGATGAATATACGTATTTACAACGCTAAAATACTGTGCCTTCGGGACGATGCTAAGCATGAATATCAGGTGGTCGAGGGCGAGCTGTGGGTGCGCGGCGACTCGGTCGCCTATATCGGGGACGGCGGCGACGCCGCGAGCATTCTTGGCCCGGAGGCGGTGACGGTGTGGGATCGCGAGATAGACGCGGAGGGCAATCTCATCCTCTCCGGATTCAAGGATGCCCATACGCATACCGCCATGACCTTCCTGCGCTCCTACGCGGACGACCTGCCGCTGCAGGAATGGCTGCACGAGCAGGTGTTCCCGAGGGAGGGGCAGCTGACGGAGGACGACGTATACTGGCTCAATATACTGGGCATCATGGAATACCTGACCAGCGGGATCACGACTAATTTTGACATGTATTTTTTCCCGCCGACGGATGCCAGGGCATCGGCCGACACGGGATTTAGGACGGTGCTGACCAGCGGCCTGAACGATTACGGCGGCACGGTGGAGCAGCAGGAAGAATATTACCATATCGTAAACGAGATGAGCGACCTCACCAGCTTCATCGTCGGATTCCACGCGGAATATACGACGTCCATGAAGCTGATGGAGGGCGTAGCCGCGCTGGCGCATAAATTAAAGTCGCCGGTGTACCTGCATAATTCCGAGACGAAGCTGGAAGTGGAGGAATGCAAGGGGCGCTACGGCAGGACGCCGACCAGGCTTACCGACGACCTGGGGATGTATGCCTACGGCGGGGGCGGCTACCACTGCGTGTGGCTCGACGACGGGGATATCGAGATATTCAAGAAGCGGGGGCTCTTCGCCGTGACCAATCCCGCGTCGAACCTGAAGCTGGCGAGCGGCATCGCGCCTATCAACCGCTTCTTGAAGGAGGGCATACCGGTGGCCATCGGTACCGACGGCCCTGCGAGCAACAACTGTCTCGACATGTTCCGCGAGATGTTCCTCACCACGGCCCTCGCTAAGGTGCGCGAAAACGACGCGGCGGTTGTCGGCGCGAACGAGGTGCTGTACATGGCCACGACGGCCGGCGCTCGCGCCATGGGGCTGCCGGAATGCGACGACCTGGCAATCGGCAAAAAGGCGGATCTCGTCATGATAGACCTTGCCCAGCCGAATATGCAGCCGGAAAATAACCTGGTGAAAAACCTGGTCTACAGCGGGAGCAAGGCGAACGTGGCGCTTACCATGGTGAACGGGAGGATATTATATGAGCGCGGCGTGTTCAATATAGGCTTCGACCCGGCGGAGATTTACGCTAAGGCGAACGCGGTCATTGGAAGGATGAAATGATTATGAACGTATTATTTTTGCACCACAGCTGCTTTATCGTTGAATTGGATACGAAGGTGCTGGTGTTCGATTATTTTAATGGCGACAGGGTGCCCGGATACCATTTCGGCGGCAAGCTGCCGACGTATGACGCGGACACGCCGATGTATTTTTTCGCGAGCCACAACCATAAGGATCATTTCGATATGGACATATACCGGCTGGCGGACTATTATGAAGATATACATTATATAATATCCAAGGACGCCAAGCTAAGCGCGAACAACTTGGAAAAGCACGGCATAGGCCCGGCGGTCCTCGACAAGATAACTTATGTCACGAACAACGAGGACTACGAGGTCGCGGGGGTAAAGATACACACGTTCCTGTCTAACGACGAGGGCGTGGCGTTCGCGGTGGAGGCGGATGGAAAGCAGATATACCACGCCGGCGACCTGAACGTATGGTATTGGGAGGGCGCGGGCGAGCTTGTGACCGGCAACTCGGAGCGCGCCTACAGGCATCAGATCGGGCGCGTGGGAGACAGGCATTACGATGTGGCATTCGTGGTGATGGATCCGAGGCTCGGGCAGCATGCTTTCAGGGGGTTTGATTATTTCATGAAAAACGTGTCGGCGAAATACGTATTCCCGATGCATTGCTGGCAGCAGTTTTCAATCATAGACGAATACCTTGGCCGCATATCGAACCCGGCGTTCAGCGGGCGTATCATGCGCGTCGAGCACGAAAACCAGATTTTCGAAAACCTGGAGTAACAAGAAGAGAATGAAATGCAAGTGACTATTTTTACCGATGGCGCGGCGCGCGGCAATCCGGACGGCCCCGGCGGCTATGGCGTCGTGCTCCGCTACGTGGACCGCAGCGGCAAAGTCCACGAGAAGGAATTGTCCGCCGGATATAAAAGGACGACGAACAACCGCATGGAATTGATGGCGGCGATTCGGGGCCTGCAGCAGCTGCGCCGCCCTTGCGATGTGGTTCTCTATTCGGATTCCAAATATCTTACAGACGCTTTCAACAAGGGATGGATCGGCTCCTGGCAGCGCAAAGGCTGGGTCAAGTCCGATAAAAGTCCCGTGAAGAACGTCGACCTGTGGAAGGCATTGCTCGTGGCCATGCAGCCGCACAGTGTGAGATTCATCTGGGTGAAGGGCCACGACGGGCATCCGGAAAACGAGCGCTGCGACGCGCTGGCGACATCCGCGGCGGACGGGCAGGATCTGTTGGACGACGTGGAACTAAAATAAAAAAATATAGGAGGAAGTTATCATGTTAGCTTTTTTAGGGAGCTTTTTACAGTATTTTATCATCCTGGTATTGCTCGCGGCGGTAGGAGTGGCAGGGGCGCTCTTGGGGAAAAAGCTGCGCGAGCGCAAAGACGCCAAGACCGCCGCCAAGGGAGACGGCGGGCAGGAATAATGGCATGATCCGCGCTGGATTTGGAGGAGATATCGTGAAAAAGAAATATGGCGTAAACGAATTGCGCAAGATGTTTTTGGATTTTTTTGCCGGAAAGGGCCATCTTGTCATGGACAGCTTCTCGCTGGTCCCGCACAATGACAACAGCCTCTTGCTGATAAACGCGGGCATGGCTCCGCTCAAACCTTATTTTACCGGGCAGGAGATCCCGCCTAGGCGGCGCGTGGCCACCTGCCAGAAATGCGTGCGCACCGGCGATATCGAAAACGTGGGGAAGACCGCGCGTCATCTGACTTTTTTCGAGATGCTGGGCAATTTCTCATTCGGCGATTATTTTAAGCGCGAGGCGATCGCCTGGTCGTGGGAGTTTTTGACCGACGTGCTGGGCCTCGAAAAGGACAGGCTCTATCCGTCGGTCTACGGCGAGGACGAGGAGGCTTTCGAGATCTGGAACAAGGAGATCGGCATCCCGGCCGAGAGGATCACCCGCTTTTACCGCGATCCTTTGACCGGGGCGTGCGACAACTTCTGGGAGCATGGCGCGGGCCCCTGCGGCCCGTGTTCCGAGATATATTACGATCGCGGCGAGAAATACGGCTGCGGCAGGCCGTCTTGCAAGGTCGGTTGCGACTGCGACCGCTTCATGGAAGTATGGAACAACGTTTTCACGCAGTTTGACGGAGACGGGCACGGCGGATACGCGGAGCTGGAAAACAAGAACATCGACACCGGCATGGGCCTGGAGAGGCTTGCGGTCGTCATGCAGGACGTGGACTCCGTCTTCGACATAGACACGATGAAGGCAATCCGTGACAAGGTCTGCACGATCAGCGGGAAGGCTTACGGACACGACGCATCGGACGACGTCAGCATACGGCTGATTACCGACCATATACGCTCGACGACTTTCCTGGTGTCGGACGGCGTGATGCCATCCAACGAAGGCAGGGGATACGTGCTGCGACGGCTGATACGCCGCGCCGCGAGGCACGGCAGGACGCTGGGGATAGAGGGCGCGTTCATGGCGAACCTGGCGGCGGTCGTCATCCGGGAGAGCAGGGACGGATACCCCGAGCTGGAAGAAAAAAAGGATTTTATATTCAAGGTGCTCACCCAGGAGGAGGAGCAGTTTGACAAGACGATAGACCAGGGACTGCGGATCCTGGCCGACATGGAGTCGGATATGGAAAAGGCCGGCAGTAGGACACTCTCCGGCGCGGACGCATTCAAGCTCTATGACACCTATGGCTTCCCGGTCGACCTGACCGCCGAGATACTCGAGGAAAAAGGCTATACTCTGGATCAAAAGGAGTTCGACGCCTGCATGGCGCATCAAAAGGAACAGGCCAGGGCGGCGCGCAAGGAGACGAACTATATGGGCGCGTACGCCACCGTATATGATGAGATAGACCCGTCTGTCACTTCCCTTTTCGTGGGTTATGAGTCGACCAGGGCGGAGTCTTCGATATCCGTGCTGGCCACCGGAACGGAACTGACGCCGGTATTGGCCGAGGGCGTCCGGGGGACCGTGATCGTAGATGAGACCCCTTTTTATGCGACGATGGGCGGCCAGGCCGGCGATACCGGCATCATAGAGACAGACGGCGGCGAATTTGCCGTGGAAGATACGATAAAGCTGAACGGCGGGCGTATCGGCCATGTCGGGATCTGCACGCGCGGCATGATCAAAGCCGGGGACCGGGCGAGGCTGCGGATCGACGAGGCCAGGCGGGCCAGAATCTGCCAGAACCATTCTGCGACGCATCTATTGCAGAAGGCGTTGCGCGAGACGCTGGGCGCCCATGTCGAGCAGAAGGGATCCGACCAGGATGCGGAGCGCACGAGATTCGACTTCTCGCATTTTTCCGCGATGACGCCGGAGGAGCTGCGGCGCGTCGAGCAGATCGTCAATGAGAAAATAAGCGAGGCGCTGCCGGTCGTGACGGAGGTAATGGGCATCGAGGAGGCGAAAAAGACCGGGGCCATGGCGCTGTTCGGCGAGAAATATGGCGAGAGCGTCCGGGTCGTGTCGATGGGCGATTTTTCAAAAGAACTTTGCGGCGGAACGCATGTGAAGAATACCGCCGATATAAAGGCGTTCAAAATCATCTCCGAATCCGGGGTGGCGTCCGGCGTACGGCGCATAGAGGCCGTCACCGCGGATGCCGTCGCCGCGTATTATGAGGGCATAGAGAAGACGCTGGGCGAGGCCGCGAGGCTGCTCAAGACGAACCCCGCGGGCGTGCCTGACAGGATCGCCCGTCTCCAGGCGCAGGTAAAGGAGCTTGGCGGCGAGGTCGAGTCGCTGAAGTCGAGGGCGGCGAAGGACTCGCTGGGAGACGCGATGAAAAACGTCCGGGAGATAAAGGGAGTAAAATTCCTGGCGGCGAGGGCTGACGGCGCGGACATGAACGGGCTGCGCGACCTGGCCGACCAGCTGAAAAACAAGCTGGACGAGGGCGTGATACTGCTCGCGTCCGTCACGGACGGCAGGGCAAACCTGGTGGCGTTCGCCACTGAGGGGGCAAGAAATAAAGGCGCGCACGCGGGCAATCTGATAAAGAGCGTAGCGGGCCTGATTGGCGGCGGCGGCGGCGGGCGGCCTAACATGGCCCAGGCCGGAGGGAAGAATCCCGCCGGAGTGGCTGCCGCGCTGGAGGCGGCAGCCGCCGCACTGGACGCCCAGCTCGGATAGCGGCATATGCCTTTGCTACCTGAGAATCAAGAGGGAGCCGATTCATTTTTGGGGAGAGGACAGAGGTTTTTATATGAGCATTCTAATCAAGGACACA
Source organism: uncultured Eubacterium sp. (assembly GCA_964450965.1). Lineage (GTDB taxonomy): Bacteria > Bacillota > Clostridia > Lachnospirales > Lachnospiraceae > W0P33-017. The sequence goes on from CAYVFF010000007.1 coordinate 83,742, forward strand.
ACAAGGCAGGAGCGCGAGAAAATCATACAGCAGTCTCTGGACTGCGGAGCCGGAGGATGCGAGAACTGCTCAGCTTGCGGCATTGGCGGCGGAGATCCATACGAGATGTATCGGGATTACATCGACGGGATTAAGGAGATATCCGAATGTAACGCGGAATACAACGCGAGATATCTTCATTGATAAAGGCGCTGCAAGT
>CAYVFF010000008.1:0-83078 GCA_964450965.1 uncultured Eubacterium sp.
CTTTATCTGAATTTCCTGCGAAGCAGGAACTCCGCGCCATGAGCAAAACGCGGATCGCGAAGCGGTGTGTGCGAGGCCTACATAAGTTTCACGTGAAACATTTTTACTTTCATATCCTTTATTCCATATTTAGTATATTCAGTTCAATTACCTACATGATGATGTATTGTTTCACGTGAAACATTATCAGAAGACAGAAAAGCTAGTGATGATGATTAAAAATGTAGAGTAGTAACAAAAAATTTTTCTCTGATGAACGCGCAATAAAATAAGAAAAGAACTAGAAAACTGATAATATCCGTGCTATACTTAGGAAATGAAATACATGGGTGGTACGCCGCACAAGAGTCGCATGTGGAAAAATTTGTAAATAGTAACCCCCATCACTGCATGCGTGGCAACACCAAAAATGAAAGCCCGCGGATTGCTCCGCTGCTGCGCAGCTCTTGCAATCCAACCCGTATTCGCAATTCGGGCTGCCGCCCTACTTGCTCATACGGATTAGCGTCGTTTGACTGGGCATGCCATGAATGAAAGCCGATTGCTTCGTGCCTAACGGCACTCTCGCAATCGTGGCGGTATTCGCAAATCGCGTCGCTCCTTGCGGTCGCGCCGCTTTTTTGCTCATACCACCTTGCCCGTCAAATGTCCATGCAGCCTTGCAAGCAAGCTTGCCGTCTGCATGGACATTTGACCGGGCTTTCATAGTAAAAAATTTATGATAGGATAATGGGACAAAATAATGGGAAGAATTATAGCAATAGCAAATCAAAAAGGCGGGGTAGGAAAGACGACTACTGCGATTAACCTGTCAGCCTGTCTCGCGGAAGCAGGAAAGAAAGTATTGGTCATCGACCTGGATCCTCAGGGTAACACGACGAGCGGATTCGGTATCGATAAATCAAAACTGGAAAATACGGTTTATGAACTTATATTGGACGAGTGTACTGCAAAGGAGGCGATGGTAAAGACGGATATTGACAACCTGTATATCCTGCCCTCAAATGTCAATCTCGCCGGAGCCGAGATTGAATTGCTAGACATCGACAATAAGGAGTATACGCTGCGGGATTCCATAGATTATATTCAGACAGAATACGAATATATCATCATAGACTGTCCGCCATCATTAAATATGCTGACGGTCAATGCCATGACGACCGCGAACACGGTACTGGTGCCGATCCAATGCGAATACTACGCGCTTGAAGGTTTAAGCCAGCTTATGTACACGATAAACTTGGTACAGGAACGTTTGAACCCGAAACTGAAGATGGAGGGTGTAGTATTTACAATGTACGATTCAAGAACGAATCTCTCCAACCAGGTGGTTGAAAATGTAAAAGAAAATATAGAGGCGACAGTTTATAAGACGGTGATTCCTAGAAATATACGGCTTGCCGAGGCTCCCAGCCATGGGCTGCCGATAAATCTGTACGATCCAAAGTCGGCCGGAGCGGATAGTTATCGGCAGCTCGCACAGGAAGTGATAAGCAAGGAAATCGAAACAGAGATGAATGTAAAACCGGATTAGGCGGGGGATAAACGAATGGCAACTAGAAAAGGCGGACTTGGCAAGGGACTTGATTCAATGATACCGGACAGGATTGGAAAAACATCCGGGTCGGAGGAAATGAAGCCAGACATGATGGTCGATATAAATAAAGTAGAGCCAAACAGGGAGCAGCCGCGTAAAAATTTCGACGAGGACGCGCTCTTGGAATTGTCCGAGTCAATAAAGCAGTTTGGCGTGATTCAGCCGTTGCTGGTCCAGGACAGAAAGGAGTATTATGAGATCATAGCCGGGGAGCGGCGCTGGCGGGCGGCAAAGATGGCCGGCCTGAATGAAGTGCCGGTCATTATTAAAGACTATACCGACCAGGAAATAATGGAGATATCCCTGATTGAGAACATTCAGCGCGAGGATCTCAACCCGATAGAGGAAGCACTGGCTTTCAAGAGGCTTTTGACAGAATTTGAATTAAAGCAGGACGAGGTTGCGGAGCGCGTATCAAAGAGCAGGACTGCCGTGACGAATTCGCTGCGTCTATTAAAGCTAAACGAAAAAGTACAGCAGATGCTGATTGACGATATGATTTCTACAGGGCATGCGCGCGCCCTGCTGGCAATCGAGGATCCGGAAGAGCAATACAACTTAGCTCAAAAAATCTTCGATGAGAAGATGAGCGTCCGGGACGTGGAAAAGATGGTTAAAAAACTCCAGAAAGAAAATGAGGGGGAAAAGGAAAAAGAAAAAGAAAAAGAAGAAACAGCCGATCAGTCATTCAAACAGATGCAGGCGATATATTATGACCTTGAGGAGAAAATGAAGGGCATTTTTGGCACGAAGGTCTCAATCGTCTCAAAAGACATGAAAAAAGGAAAAATAGAGATAGAATACTATTCGCCCGAGGAGCTGGACCATATAGTCGGGATGTTTCAAAATATCGGGTAAGAGAGGAATGGCAAATGAGTCTAAGAAGCTATCTGTCGTATGTGGCCGGCCTGCTCGGGGTTGATGTCGATTGGATCATAGTCGGCATTGCCGGAATATTCACGCTGATAATACTTGTTTTGCTGATTTTATCAATCGTGAACCTCGTCCAGGTCTCCAAATTGAAAAAAAAATACAGAACATTCATGGGCGACAAGGATGCGAAATCCTTAGAAAATATTATAGAAGAACATTTGGGCGAGATAGACGGGCTGGTCGCGTCGAATGCAGAAAACAGGTCGGATATAGACAGGCTTAAAAACCAGATGACGCTTACTTTCCAGAAAGTAGGTCTCGTGAAATATGACGCGTTCCAGGAGATGGGAGGGAAGCTCAGTTTTTCGCTCTGCCTGCTTAACGAAAAGGACGATGGTTTTCTCATAAATGCAATGCATACCCGCGAAGGCTGCTATACTTACATAAAAGAGATTATCGCCGGTAATTGCGTTATCCTTCTTTCAGATGAGGAAAAGGAAGCGCTGGAGATGGCCAAGTCATATAAATAGGAAGGAAATATATGCACAGTTATTTGCGAAGCATCGGATTTAGCAAAATCACGAGGGATCGGGACATCTTCCCGTTTCTTCAGATGACGATAGATACGCCAGACTTGCGCGATTCATACGAAAAGCCGGATGGAGAAGTTTTTTTCGAATTGAAAAAAGAATTCGGCCCTAGAATCGGTATCGCGGTTTGCGGGAGCTATTTGGAGGATCATGCTTTTCATGTCGAATATTTTTATCCCTATTTCTATGGGGAATATGAGAGCGAGAATGAGGAGATCGAGGTTGACCGGCACGCGGACAAGAATTCGTATGCCGCGGTCTGCGACGATCCGAGACTTGGGATTACGCTGATATATTATGTACAAAATATCAGCGAAGTTTATCGCGCGACGTCAGGCGGGATGTATCTTCCGAAAGGAACATCCGTTCTATCAGCCTTGTCGATTGATGGCAAAATCATACTTCCCGTGGAACAGCCCGAGGCAAGCGCCTCGACAGAAATCGACAGGATGATCTCCCGGTCGAATCTGTTCAGCGCGGCAAGGGATGGAGAGGCGAAGGCTATCGAAAACCTGACAATGGAGGATATGGATTTGTATTCTATACTCTCAGGCAGGCTCGTGGACGAGGATTTGCTGTCAATCATCGAGACTAGCATGATGCCTTTTGGGATAGAGAGCGACCAGTATGCAGTGGTAGGCGAGATATTTGATATCAGCTATATCAAAAATCTGATTACTGGCGAGATGATGTTCGTACTGTCTATTAACGCTAAAGATATAATATACGAGGTCTGCATCAACGAGAGCGACCTGCTGGGAGAGCCGCAGGTCGGGCGCAGGTTTAAGGGAAAGATTTGGCTTCAGGGGAGTATTAAGTTGCAATGAAAGGTTGACATTTTCCCGATAAAACATTACAATGAGTTTGTAGCCGCGATGCGTCCTGTTAGTTTAACGGATAAAACAAGCGCCTCCTAAGCGCTAGCTGTGGGTTCGATTCCCGCACGGGACGTTCACCAAAGGATACGGGCTTGGCAGAAGCGTCCGGCTTGTGCCGGCCCGTACTTTTTATTTTTGGAGGTATCTATGGATAACGAATTGCAAAAGAAAAAACCGAAAGAGAAAGACCGTTCGTTGGACGCGGTATTGGTTTTTACTCTTGCGGCCGTAATCCTGTTCATTGTTGAATTGTATTTGATGATTGCGATGCCGGACGCGATCGTGGCAATAGCGTTAGCCGGGGTGTGTATCGCCGGATGCGTATTGGCTGATCTCGTATTTATTATCCGTCGGGCACGTGAGACGGATCGGGAGCAGGACGAGCAGTATGCGGCTATCTTGAAATCAGAAAAGGCATCTTATTTATTGATCCGAAAATATTTTGACGAGATTGAAAACCAGATGTCTTCGCTCGACGATCGGTTTTACGAGCCGTTCCAGGAGGTGGTAGCCTCGCAGAAAGCCGCTGCGAAAGTGACAATAACGAGAAACAAGGAAAATTCGGTTGCAATACTGAATTCCAATGACAAGCTGGCAGATCTTGCCATGATGATGGAGGAGAAGGTGGAGGCTTTGTCCGATGCCGTTTCCGGGATGGCGTCAGCAAATTCGAATGACGACGTTTTAGAAATCATGCAAAAGCAGGCGGAATTTTCCGCGCAGCTGCGCGAACTGGAGCTGAGCATCAAAAATGAGATTCTTCAGACCGAAAACCGCTTGTCGGCAATCTCCCCGAAGGTCGTGATGGCTCCTCAAGTACCGCAGGCATCGCCTGTGCAGGAAATGCCGGCCATTGACGACGCTGCCGAGGCGAATGTTGGAGTTGAAGAAAAGGATGAGGGTATAGATCTTGAAGGATTGGGCGATTTGCCGTCATTTACTCCGTTGGACGCGGTCGAGGATGATATGTCTGATGCCGGATCAGACTTAGGAGATCTCAGTGGTTCATTCGGGATTGATTCGTTGCCGGATGAGGAGCCGGCCCTGGAAGGGCTGCCGGACCTGCCGGAATCCGAGCCCGCGGCGATTGAAGAACCCGAGCTTGTTTCAGAAGAGTCGGAGCCAGTCTCTATTGACGAACACGAGTCAGAGATTGGGCCGATTCCTGAACTGGAAATTGAGTCTGAGCCCGAGCCTGAGCCGGGGGCTGTTCCTCCCATGCCTGACCTGTCGGATCCAAACAAGGTGATGAGTCCGGACGATATCGCGGCATTGCTGTCTAACATGAATGCAGATACTGCCGGGTCCGAACCTGATTCAATTCAAGGAATCGAGCCGGAATCGGGGTCGATTGAGGGGATAGGATCCGATGCTGAATCGATTGGCGAATCCGAACTAGGCCCGATTCCCGGGCTGGAGGCAGTGTCGGAGCCAGAGCCCGCGCCGGAGCCGGAGGCTGCTCCTCCCATGCCTGACCTGTCGGATCCAAATAAGGTGATGAGTCCGGACGATATCGCTGCGTTGTTTGCAAATTTGACATAAACATATGGCAGATTTTACCGATATATGATATAGTAAATTAAACATTGTGGCAGCAGCTATCCGTGCGCGGGCTCGTCAGAAGAAATGGCAAGAGAATTTCCTATTTTTGGAATGCGGGTCATGCGTCAGGCAGGGTATAAGTACCAGGCTTGATTGAGCGGTCAAGGATGACATAAGCCGAGGATAGCCACGCAGATTGAATCCAAGGAGGGTGATGATGTCATGAGTTATGATTTGTTTTCAGGGTTGTCGAATAATGCGAACTTTTTTTCAGATTGGGCGTCTATAAAGAACGGCAGCTATTCCAAGCTGTTGAAGGCGCATTATAGCAATCTTTATGGCGAGGAGAAGTCCACTGGCAGCACGAGCAGTTCCAGGACTAGCAGTACGAACATTATCGACAAGCTGATAGAGGAGCGCAAGCATCCCACAGTTTCAAAAGAAGTGCAGGAGGCTAATTCAGAGCTGCCGTCGAGGATATCCACTCTGTCGTCTACAGTGAACAAGCTGCAGAATAAGGATACGTTCCAGGATTCGGAGGACGGCGGCAAGAAGGCGGCAGACAAGGTAGTCGCGGCGATGAAGGATTACGTGGCCGCTTACAATGACACGATCAGCGCGGCGAAAAAGTCTACGCTGGACAGGCAGACCTCCAATGTCGCTGCAGTCATGAAGGCTACGAATGCACACGCGGCGGAGCTGTCCGAGATCGGGGTGAAGATTAACGCCGACGGGACGCTGCTGTTGGATGAGACCGCCCTCAAGAAAGCTGATATCTCCAAGGTGCAGGATTTATTCTCTAATGACGATATTATCGGATATGGCTCTACGGTAAAGTCGAGGCTTGGCTTCTCGCAGGCATCATCGAGTTCTGTATCTGGCACGACAACGGAGAAGGCCGATGAGACTGAAGAGGAGGAAGATAAGCAAGATCAGCTTTCGGCTGCCGCTTCTTTGCTGTCCGACATTGATAAACTGACCGGTGATTCGTTATTTGCGCAGAAAACCGGCGAGGATGGCAAGAAGGAATATGACTTAGACGCGATTTTTTCGGCGGCAAAAAGTTTCGTGAAAAATTACAATGCCATGATGGATTTTGCCGGTACCAGCCTGAATTCCGGTGTGCGTTCGAATCTGGCATGGATTAAGAATAAGACCTCGGATAGGGAGAGCATGCTGGAGCGTTATGGGATTACGCTTGATAACGACGGACGCTTGAAGATAGACGAGGATACGTTCAAGAAGTCGGATATGTCCAGGGTGCAGAGCTTCTTTAAATCTTATGGGGATTCGATAAGCAAGCAGGTGTCGCTGGTAGATTATTACATGCGAACCCAGGCGAATGAGTCCAGCGGATATAATGAGGGCGGAGGTTATAACGTGCAGGGCAGCGCGTTCTTCAGCGACTACGTCTGATAAGCATTTTTTTGGTAAAGTTTGAAAAACCGCTTGCATTTTCTATGGCAAAGGGTTATACTAATGTGCGTGCCTACAGCAGGGGTTCGGTTCGAATCCCTGTTAGGCGCGGGCGCCTCTAGCTCAGTTGGCAGAGCACCTGACTCTTAATCAGGGTGTCCAGGGTTCGAACCCCTGGAGGCGCAGTTGATTAGAAGGGCTTCGATATTTGTCGGAGTCCTTTTTGTATAATTATGATGTTACGGTTAAAAGGAGGCATGAAATGGACAACAAGGCAATGTACCGATTGAGCTACGGGCTGTTCATCTTGACGGCGAAGGAGGGAGAGAAGGATAACGGCTGCATCGTGAATACCGTGATTCAGGTGACGACCGAGCCTAATTGCATCGCCGTTGCGGTGAACAAGAAAAACTATACTCACGACATGATAATGAACACCGGCATGTTTAATGTGTCGGTCCTGACGGAAAAGTCGAAGTTCGAGACGTTCAAGCATTGGGGATTCCAGAGCGGCGCGAATGTGGATAAGGCCGAGGCTATTGAGTTTTCCCGCGCGGCTAACGGAGTCATCTATATTACGGAGGAGACTAACGCCATGCTGAGCGCCAATGTGCGGAGCTCTATAGATCTTGGCACGCATACGCTCTTTCTCGCGGATGTAAGTGACGCGGCAGTTTTGTCCGATGATCCATCCGTGACCTATGCTTATTATCAGAGCAATATCAAACAGGCACCTAAGGATGCGCCGAAAAAAGGTTTTATCTGCACCGTCTGCGGCTACATATATGAGGGCGATACGCTGCCAGATGATTTCATCTGTCCTTGGTGCAAACATCCGGCATCGGATTTCAGGCCGCTGTAAGCAAAAGGCGTATGCGGTTCAGGCCAATACGGCGCACAGTTTGCAGATCGGATGGCCTAAAGAGGAGAATTTCTCCTCGTATTCAGTCATTATGTTGCCGGAGGACAGCATGGGATCATCGTGCAGATTATAGGTAAGATAGCTTATTTCCCATGAGGGAGAGGCGGTTATTTCCTTCAGGGAAAATTCGAAGAACGGCCTATTGTCTGTCTTGAACTCGATTGAGCCATAGCTGGCGAGTATCCGCTCATATATGCCGAGAAACCGCGATGAGGTCAGACGGCGTTCCTTGTGTCGGTCTTTTGGCCATGGATCTGAAAAGTTTAGGTATATCTTAGATACCTCGCCTTTGGCAAAGATTTCAGGCAGCTTAGCGGCGTCCATGCAGAGCATGCGAAGGTTTTCCGGCGGCGCATCGGGATCGATTTTTTGAATCGCCCGCAGTAGCACGCTGGGATATCGTTCCACGCCGATATAAAAGACGTCCGGATGTGCCGCAGCCTGACTGAACAGGAACTGCCCCTTGCCCATGCCGATTTCAATGTGGATCTGACCATTTATCGAAAAATCTTGATTCCAGCGGCCGCGTAGAGCGGCCGCATCTCTTATGACAAAAGGGCAGGATGTTACGGCGGCATCCGCGCCAGGTATGTTTCTAAGCCTCATACTATCTCCCCGAAAAAGTTCTTGCTTAATATTTTTTTGGATATTATACTAAAGGAGATAGAAACTAAAATCAAGAAAAAAGAGGCGGATATGAAAAAAATACGGCGGCTGTCCTGCATAATTCTTGCGATACTTCTTATATTACCTGCCAAGGTGCACGCGAAAAATAAATGGCCGAAGATGCCACATGTCGAAGCCCCGGCGATTTGCGCGATGGAAATCTCCACTGGAACTATTATATATGAGCGAAACATGGACGAGCAGAATTTTCCGGCGAGCATTACCAAGATAATGACCGCGCTTCTTGCAATTGAAAATAGCGCGATGGACGAGACGGTGGTATTTTCGGAGGATGCCGTCTATAAGAACGAGGGCGATACATCGCACATCAGCCGGGATATCGGCGAGGAGATGACGATGGAGGAATGCCTCTATGCCACGATGCTGGAATCCGCCAATGAATGCGCCTGGGCGATTGGCGAGCACGTAGCCGGGGACATGGACAGCTTTACGGAGATGATGAATGCGCGGGCAAAGGAATTAGGCTGCACGAACACGCATTTTCACAATCCGAACGGGCTGCCGGATGAGGAGCATTGGACCAGCGCGCACGACATGGCTCTGATTGCGGCGGAGGCTTATAAGAATGAGACGTTCCGCGTGATTATTGGCGCGACGTCATATACTATTCCTCCGACGAACAAGCATGACGAGGAGACGCCGCTGCATAATCATCACAAGATGGTCTATCCGTATCAGGGCGACTATGAATATCTGTACGATTATGCCGTCGGGGGTAAGACCGGATATACGAACGCGGCGGGCAATACTCTCGTGACATTCGCGCAGATGGGGGATATGCCTATAGTAGTCGTGGTTATGCGCGAAAATACGCCTTATCACTACACGGATACCAGGGCGGTCTTCGATGATTGCTTCGAAAATTACCGGCTGCTTAGAGTGTCGGATTATGTAACCGAGGAGGATGAGGCGTCTGATATGCCGTCATTCGCGTCTATTGACGAGTCTGCGAACGTGCTGGTTCCTAAAGGCGTGTCATTTTCAGACCTCGAGACGCGGATAATTTACGATGAAGACGACGACGGTGCGTTAGGGACGATAGAATATTCCTATGCCGGACGCGTGGTGGGACGCGCGGCTGTACGTATGAACGACGTTGAATCAGAAGGTTTTCATTTTTCAGAGATAATAAGCGCCGGGGATGAACCGAGTCTGGAGGAAAATGCGCAGACATTGCAGGCGGGTCCTGGCGGAAGCGGGATTTCCGGTCCCGAGGGCGGTCGCAGGATTGAGATTGAGATAAACCCGAAAAATATCGCCATTGCCGCCGGAGTCGCCGTAATGGCGCTGCTGCTGGTACTGCTCCTGGTCTGGGCCTGCAGGCACCTATACCTAGTCCGCCAGAATATTGTCAGAATGAAGTCCAGGCGGAATGAGAGAAACCGCTATAGAACGATACAGGACACGCGCAAGGGCCGCAAGCGAGGCAGGCGGGTCAAAAAAAGCAAAACGCTAAGATTTTAATCCAGGATGAGCCGCGAGAGCAGCTGCTCTAGCTTCTGTTTATCCCTGGTATAGATGATGATGCCGTTGCTGGCTGGCAAAATGGTAACAAATTTCCCACGGAATGAGTCGGAGCGGCTGATCTGCATCGTGATATAGTCGCGATAGTCCGGATCTAAGGCGAGAAAGACGGTCTCGCATCCATCTAAGGACTCCATCGCGGCGCCGGCGCGCGAAAGCAGGTCGTGCATCTCTTTGTCCTGCGCGACCTGTTCTGGCGTGCGGTCGATGATATAAAATCCGTCCTCGTCCTTTGGCATGTTCATCGCCTTGACAGCCCGCTGGACCTGCTTGGTCAGGCTGTCGGAGGACGGATAGAGCGCCTCGAAATAGGTGATGAAATCCGTCGCCATGCGGAAGTGCTTATTTTTTCCGTTTTCCAATATCTCAGTGATAAGTATGCGGCGTATCGCTTTCTCGCATTCTTTGCGGGACGGATTTTTTCTCTCAGCGCTGTTCATATAGCAAACCTCCATGTTTATCTGAATTATAGCAAAACAGCTTATTTGTGTAAAGCCTGTATCTTGACAAGAGCGGTATCGAGGATTATACTTCTAAAAGAGCCGATGGTAAAATTGTAAAGCGGAAATATTATGCAGAACTTAGGGGGTTTACAGGTGACTAGGCAGGAAAAGTGGGATAGCGATTCGGCGGCCATTGAGCGGCTTGTGAGGGAGAGCGGAGGAATCGCCAAGGCGTCTGAACTCTATACGCTCGGCATCGACTATCGCAGGATTCAGTCTTTCGTGGACTGGGGGCTGCTCCGCAGGGTTAAAAATGGGTATTATGCCTTGGCAGATGATGGATTGTCCGACGACGAGGTCATCTTACGGCTGTTCGGCGCGGACGGCGTGCTGACTATGGAGACCGCGCTGTACGTCCGCGGATATCTGCCTAAAAAGCCGGCGGAATACCAGATCGCGGTTGATAAAAATACATCTAAATCGCGTTTCAATCTAAATTATCCGTTCGTTCGCCCGTATTATTGCGAGCAGTCGGTTCTGGAACTTGGCGTGGAGCAGACGGGCTTCGGCGGGGGCGTGATGAAGATATACAATAAGGAAAGGCTCATTTGCGACTGCCTGAAATACGAGGATCATTGTGACAGGGACAACATTAAAAAAGCGCTGCTGGCATATATCAATGATTCAGAAAAGGATATTGCAAGGCTCTTAGGCTATGCGCGGGAGAGAAGGGTATTGAAAAAAGTGCAGAATCGGATAGGAGCGTGGCTATGATTTGAGAAGGAATATCGTAGGCAAGTCAGCCATTGAGGAGCGAAGCCATGCATTGGGAATTCCGATGGAGCATATTCTCGCGGGCTACGTCTTAGAGCAGCTGGCGCTTCGGATATCCGAGTCGGAGCGCGGCACCCGGCTCCTACTGAAAAATACGGAGGCGCTGGGCCTGTCCGGATGTTCCAGGAACTGCCGCAGGCTGTATTACGCCTATGTCCTGAAGGACGCGGAACGATTTGCGAAGGCGGACTTCGCGCGTTTTTTAACGAAGGCAGTCAAATGGGAAAAGGATACGGATATCTCGTGGAGTTTTCGCTCGGAAATGCATGGGTCCGTATTGGATGTAGCTATCAGAGCGGAATTGGACGGAATGGTAATGCCGGTAGAGCTTGCCATAGAGCCGGTTGCATCGCTGTCCGACGCGCCTGCCACGGCAACGCTTCGCCTGATTATGGAGAATAACAAGGTTTCTGAAATTAACGCTTACCCGATGCAAAAAATGCTTATGGACGATTTATGCGAGGCCCTGTCAAAGCTCGAGCTGATCGGCGATATGTCTGTCTACGAGCGGATCTACTCGGCCCTTGGAATGGCGGATATCGAGGGGCGGGCATTCCAAAAGCGGCTGGAGGACGGAGCATCGGCACGCGGAATCAGCCTTGACAAAGCCAGGCACGATCAGATGGCGAGCTACATGGATTATCCGTATATGGAGAAAAAATGGAAGGCTTACCTGAAACGGCAGCGAAAGACTCAGCCCTCATGGGAAATGGCTTACGGCAGGTTCTGGAGTTTCATCGATCCGATCTGGATTGCCGAGATAGAGGGCTTGATCTATCTGGGAAGCTGGGTAAGCGAATTGGGGAGGTATCTGGATTGACGCCCACTCTAATGGATCTGCTGGCGAGCTATGACAGAGAGATTTATCCGTTCCATATGCCGGGGCATAAGCGGCGTCTGACGCTGCCGGAAGATGCTTACAAATTGGACATCACCGAGATAGAGGGCTTCGACGATCTCCACCATCCCGCGGGCGTTCTGGAAAGAGAGCAGGGGAGGCTGGCGGATCTGGCCGGGGCGCGGCAGAGCATGATCCTCGTAAATGGAAGCACTTGCGGGATTTTAGCTGCCATATCGGCGGCTGTGCCGTGCGGCGGGAAGATATTGATAGCGCGTAACTCGCATAAATCCGCCTATCATGCTTTGTATTTACGGCAAATTTATCCATTTTATGTGTACCCTGCGCTGAGTAAATGGGGCATACCCTGTCAGATTACGCCGGATGATATATCCTGCGTGCTTGACGAAGACGACGGGATTTCGGCGGTATATGTGACCAGCCCGACGTATGACGGTATTGTATCTGACATAGAGGCTATCGCCGGAATCGCGCATAGCCATGGCAAGCCTTTGATCGTCGATGAGGCGCACGGGGCGCATTTCGGGATGCATGGCATGTTTCCCAATTCTGCCGTATCTTGCGGGGCAGACGTCGTGGTGCAGAGCCTGCACAAGACATTGCCGGCGTTCACTCAAAGCGCCGTGCTGCATGTCTGCTCTGACCGTATAGATCCGCGTTTACTGAGGGAGTATCTGGATATATATGAGAGCAGTTCGCCGTCATACGTATTGATGGCGGGAATAAGCCGGATGATTGATTTCCTTAATGAGCAAGGCGAGGCGCGCTTTGAGCGGCTGTATGAAAACCTTGGGCGGTTTTACGAAATGGCGGCGAATCTGAAGCGCCTCCATGTCATTCGGGCGGAGGATTTGGAAGTAGGCGGCGCGTCAAAAGACCCGTCGAAAATACTGATTGGCACGCGGGGTTCCGGAATCGATGGCCTGGGATTATATCACAGGCTGCTGCGAGAGTATAAGCTGCAGTTGGAGATGTATTCGCCAGGTTATGCGACGGCTTTATGCTCGCTGATGGACACGGACGAGGGTTTTGAACGGCTTTTTGTTGCGCTTCGCGAGATAGATGGCGGCCTGTCGTCATCGGCGGGCGGATCTATGGCGGATGAGGGATCGTGCGGGGGAAACCATGCGCCGACCGAAAGCGTCAGAGATGTTGCGGCGATAATCGGCGCGTATAGCGGTCGCGAACAGGTATGCGCGATTTCAGAGGCGGCGGATGCACCGTGGGAGCATCTGCCAATATCCCGGGCTACTGGCCGGGTCAGCGCGGAATATGCGTATCTATATCCGCCGGGGATACCTATGATAGCGCCGGGGGAGCGCGTAGACGATGCTTTCGTACATTGTGCGGAGGAGCTCGCGCGGCTCGGGATGAAGCTGGAAGGCCTGCGCGAAACCGGCATGATTCGCGTGATGGCCGGACAAGTTTGAAAAAGTTGCAAACATAATGTTTTTAATGTTATAATGTGGCGGAGGGTTGTGTTTATTGAGCGAGAGAGCGATATACGATAGATATGGGAAATATATTCTGCCTTATGGGAAAGAGCGCCTCCGGCAAGGATACGGTCTATAGAAGATTATTGGAGGATAGGCGGCTGGGGCTGCATAGGCTGATTACGGGTACGACGCGGCCGATTCGCGAGAATGAGGCCGATGGCCGGGAGTATGATTTTTATACGGAAGGGCAATTTCAAGAACTGCTCCGGCAGGGAAAAATCATTGAATCCCGCGCTTATAACACAGTACAGGGATTATGGCACTATTTTACGGTCGCGCGCCGTGTCGAGGAGAATGAGGATTACCTGACGATAAATACTCTAGAGGCATATTCGCATCTCAAGGAATATTACGGCGAATGCCGGGTCGTGCCTATATACCTCTATGTCGATGACGGACTGCGCCTGCAGCGGGCGCTGGATCGTGAGCGCGCCGCGGCAGAACCGCAGTATGCCGAGATGTGCCGCAGGTTTTTGACGGATGACGAGGATTTTTCGGCGGAAAAGCTATCACTGGAGCGGATAGGGCGCGATTATGGGAACGAGTTCATAAATGACGCGCTGGATGATACGGTTGAGGAGATATCCGGCTATATCCGGAGGATAAAGGACGGGCTAAATGGATAATTTCAGGGTCAACGAGTCTACGCCGCTAGCGCAGATCGGACAGACGGAAACGGTGCAGCAGACGGACGACAGTTTTCGTTTTACATTGACGAGCATGATCGAGGATGCCGACCTGCAGACGAAGATCAACAGGATGCTAAAGGATATCAACCTGCAGGGCAAGCTCATCGCCAAGCACATGGATATCCGCGAGATGAAACGCTATCGGGGACTCATCAGGGATTTTATCAACGAGATAGTGAACCGCTCGCACAAATTTTCCAGGGAGAATTTTCTAGATCGCAAGGGACGGCATCGCGTCTACGGCATCATCCGCCTCATAGACGAGAATCTTGACGAACTGGCTCAGGAGCTGGTCGAGGACGAGAAGGACCAGATTGCGATATTGAGCCGTATCGGAGAGATTGAGGGATTGATTTTAGATATTCTGACGTAGGGGGTGCGTGTTATGTTTTCCGACATACTAGGGAACGGGCAGATAGTAGAGCATTTGCAGAATGCAATCCGTATGGGGAAAGTGGGCCATGCCTATATCTTGAACGCGCCCGAAGCGTCGGGGAAAATGATGATTGCCGAGGCATTCGCCGCCGCGCTTCAATGTGATGAAAAGGGTGTAGAGCCATGCGGCCGCTGCGTTTCATGCAGGCAGGCAGCCGCGCACAACCACCCGGATATCATCTACGTTCAGCATGAAAAGCCTAATACGATCGGTGTGGACGACATCCGCGAACAAGTCAATGCGGACGTCGCGGTGAAGCCATATAGCAGCCAGTACAAGATCTATATCATCGATGAGGCGGAGAAGATGAGCGAGCAGGCGCAGAACGCGCTGTTAAAGACGATTGAGGAGCCGCCGGCATACGTCGTGATCATGTTGCTTACCACGAACGCGGATTCATTCCTGCCCACGATACTGTCCCGCTGCATCCGCCTGGATCTAAAGCCGGTGGACAGCGCCGAGTTGAAAGAATATCTTATGAAGAAATGCGGGATTCCCGATTATCAGGCGGATGTGTGCGTCGCTTTTTCGCAGGGAGTCGTGGGGAAGGCGGTCGCGCTGGCGTCGAGCGCCCATTTTAACGAGATCAGGGATCAGGCCCTGTATCTCTTGAAGCACATAAAGGAGATGGAGCTGCCGGATTTGGTTCGCTCCGTGAGGCAGATATCCGAGTACAAGCTGGACGTCAACGATTATTTCGATATCATGATGATCTGGTATCGGGATGTATTGCTATATAAGGCAACGGCGGATGTAAACGGCCTGGTTTTCAAGGACGAGGTCTATGAGATTAAAAAACAGGCGAATACCAGCTCATATCATGGAATCGAGCTGATCCTGGAGGCACTGGAAAAGGCCAAGGCCAGGCTGCGGGCGAATGTGAATTTTGATTTGGTACTGGAATTGCTGTTGCTGACGTTAAAGGAGAATTGAGATGGCTAAAATAGTAGGGGTTCGTTTTCGAAACGGCGGAAAGGTCTATCATTTCGACCCCCTTGATTACGAGATAGAGGCCGGGAACCATGTAATCGTGGAAACAGCCAGGGGAGTGGAGTATGGCACCGTGGTTATCGCGCCAAGGGAGGCGCCTGGCAATGGCGCGGCTTCTCCTCTGAAGCCGATTATACGCATGGCGACGCCTGAGGACGACCAGACCATAGAGCGCAACAGGGAGAGGGAAAAAAGCGCATACCAGATTTGCCAGGAAAAAATCGCGAAACATGGCCTGGCGATGAAGCTGGTGCAGGCGGAGTACGCCTTTGATAACAGTAAGCTGCTGTTTTATTTTACGGCTGATGGCCGCGTGGACTTTCGCGAGCTGGTAAAAGACCTGGCGGGCGTTTTCCGCATGCGCATCGAATTGCGCCAGATAGGAGTGCGCGACGAGGCAAAAATGCTAGGCGGTATCGGTATATGCGGCAGGGAGTTCTGCTGTCGTTCGTACTTGTCCGATTTCGTCCCGGTTTCCATAAAGATGGCGAAAGAACAGAACCTTTCACTCAATCCGGCAAAGATATCCGGAGCTTGCGGCAGGCTGATGTGTTGTCTGAAAAACGAGGAGGATACTTACGAATATTTGAACAGCCGCCTGCCGGCGATAGGCGACAAGGTCTATGTCCCGGAGGGCGCCGCGGGAGAAGTGCAGTCGGTCAACGTGCTGCGGCAGAGGGTAAAGGTTCTGGTCGAGGCGGACGACGAAAAGGAGTTGCACGAATATGACGTGGACGAGCTCCGTTTTCACTCGCGCAAAAAAAATAAGTTCTCCGATGAAGATAAGGAATTGTCAGGAGAGCCGGAGGAATCAGAGACGCCGGATGATCCCGCGCCGGAGCAGTCCGGGCGCGATAAGCGCGGCAGTGAGAATCGTAATCAAAATCGTAACAGGAATCGTGCCACGTATCACGGTAATGCCCAGGATAGCGCTGAAACAGGAGAAAAACGGCAGCAGAGGAGGCATTATAATAAATACCGCGGTCCCTATCACGAAAAGGATGGGACGGAACGTTCACGGAGTCAGAGAGGCGGGCTTGACGGCGATGTGCAATAGGGATGTCCGCGGGATATTAAGGCCGGGGGAGCGTTTCGACGACCTGGAGCGCAACGGCTATCAGATTATCCAGAATGTCGAGAAGTTCTGCTTCGGGATGGACGCTGTGCTGCTTTCGGGCTTCGCTGTGGTAAAGAAGGGAGAGAGAGTGCTTGATCTTGGCACCGGTACCGGGATTATCCCGATTTTGCTTGAGGCAAAGACAGATGGCGGGCATTTTATCGGGCTTGAGATTCAAGAGGAGAGCGCGGACATGGCCAGGCGCAGCGTTTCCTGGAACGGGCTGGAGGAGAAAATCGATATTGTTACCGGCGATATAAGGGATGCCTCGAATAGGTTCGAGGCATCTTCTTTTGACGTTATCACGGCGAATCCTCCGTATATGCCGGCCGGCCGCGGCCTGGAAAACGCGGATGACGCGAAGGCGATTGCGAGGCATGAGATATTGTGTACCTTAGACGACGTACTCTCGCAGAGTTCGCGGCTGCTTAGGCCGGGCGGGAGATTCTATATGGTTCACAGGCCCGCGCGGCTGGTGGAGATCTTTTGCCTGATGCGGAAATATGGGATTGAGCCTAAACGCATGAAAATGGTGCATCCCTATATAGACAAAGAGCCGAACATGGCGTTATTGGAAGGGCTGCGCGGAGGCGGGCCGGGCTTGCGCGTGGAAAAGCCGCTCGTCGTGTTCCGGTCGCCGGGAGAATATACGGAGGAGATCACGGAAATATATGGATACTAGCGGAACGTTATATATATGCGCGACGCCAATCGGCAACCTCGATGACATCTCGATTCGCGCTCTTCGCATTTTGAAAGAGGCGGATCTGATTGCGGCGGAGGATACGCGTAATTCCATAAAGCTTTTGAACCGGTTCGAGATCCATACGCCGATGACGAGCTACCACGAGCATAATAAGTTCGAGAAGGCACGGCAGATTGTCGGGGAATTGAGCAGGGGAAAAAATATCGCACTCATCACCGATGCCGGGACGCCCTCCATATCGGATCCGGGAGAGGAGCTAGTCCGCCAGGCCCTGGATGCGGGCCTGCGTGTCGTCCCGGTGCCTGGACCCGCCGCATGTATCGCGGCTGTATCGGCGTCGGGCCAGGCGGCAGGGCGCTTCGCATTCGAGGGATTCCTGCCTCGTGAGAAAAAAGAACGCGCCATTGTATTGGAGGAATTAAGACGTGAGACCCGCGCAATCGTACTCTACGAAGCCCCCCACCATCTTTCGGATACCTTAGACGACCTCTATGAAACCCTGGGAGACAGGCCGGCCACCGTATGCAGGGAGCTGACAAAGCTCCATGAGGAAATCAGAAAAACGACATTAGAAAATGTCCGAAACTACTATAAAGACAATAAACCCAGAGGAGAATATGTCCTTGTGATAGCCGGGCGAGATTATGGCGAGATACTGCGCGAAGAAAAAAATAAGTGGGAGGGCTTCACGCTGAGCGAGCACGTGGCATATTACGAGGCGGACGGCATATCCCATAAGGAGGCCATGAGGATGGCGGCGCGCGACCGCGGCATATCCCGGCGCGACGTCTACCAGGCGCTGACCGGCGGGCCGGAGCCAGGCATCCGCTAGAAAAATATTGCAAGAGCTTAAAAAAGGGTTTAGTATATCTAACGTGAGGAACCAGAAAAGATTCTTACAGCATTATGGCAGCCATTTCTTTTGGAGGGAGGAGAATATATATGTCGGAGGCAATCGAACGGTTCGTGCATATGGTGGAGGCATCGGACAATATAGTATTTTTCGGAGGCGCCGGAGTCAGCACCGAGAGCGGTATCCCGGATTTTCGCAGCGTGGACGGACTCTACAATCAGAAATACGATTATCCGCCCGAGACGATCCTGAGCCACTCATTTTATATGATGAGGACGGAGGAATTCTATAAATTCTACCGCGACAAGATGTTATGCCTTGACGTGAAGCCTAACGTTACGCACAAAGTGCTGGCACGTCTAGAGGAGATGGGCAAGCTTCAGGCGATAGTCACGCAGAACATCGACGGGCTGCACCAGATGGCGGGCTCGAAACGCGTGCTGGAGCTGCATGGCAGCGTGCATCGCAATTATTGCCAGAAGTGCAGCAAGCTCTTCGATGCGCGCTATATGCTGGAGAGCCCGGATCCGGTTCCGGTATGCGATGAGTGTGGAGGCAAGATCAAGCCGGACGTGGTATTATATGAAGAGGGGCTGGACGCGCGGACAATGCAGGACTCGGTCTATTATATCAGCCATGCCGATATGCTTATCATCGGCGGCACGTCCCTCGCCGTCTATCCGGCTGCCGGCCTGATAGACTATTATCGGGGGAATAAGCTGGTGCTTATCAATAAATCAGCGACGCCGATGGATGGCCGGGCGGATCTCGTGATCAACGATAGCCTGGGCACCGTATTTTCGGCGGTCGAGAAGGCTATTGGGTAGCCGTGCGGCGAGATTTTCGGTCATGTCGCGGCGCGGCGTTTTCGAAAAAACCACTTGCCAATGGGGAAAAAACGTGCTAAAATGCCTAATCGTGAACTATGATTTTCCTTGCTCGCCCATTATTATCCTGCCATAGGGCGGGCCGGAGGCCAAAAGGAGGTAAAAAGACGATGCACAAATATGAATTAGCGCTCGTCGTGAACGCCAAGATTGAGGACGATGCCAGGACGGCCGTCGTGGAGCGGGCAAAAGATTATGTGACCCGCGCGGGCGGCAGTATCACCGAGGTCGAGGATTGGGGCAAGAAGAAGCTGGCTTACGAGATCCAGAAGATGGGAGAGGGCTTCTATTACTTCATCCATTTCGACGCGGAATCGGACGCGCCTGCCAAAATAGAGGCGGACGTTCGCATCATGGATAACGTCCTTCGTTTCTTGTGCGTGAGAACGGACGAGAAATAATATAGGAGAACGATATGAATAAAGTGATTTTGATGGGCCGTTTGACCCGGGATCCTGAGATCCGTTATTCTCAGGGAGAAAACGCGACAGCAATCGCGCGATATACGTTGGCGGTAGACCGGCGGATGAGCCGCAGCAATACGAATGGCGAGCAGACCGCCGATTTTATCCAGTGCGTGGCATTCGGTCGTTCCGCCGAGTTCGCGGAGAAATACCTGCACAAGGGGATTAAGATGCTGGTGACCGGCAGGATTCAGACTGGTTCGTATACGAACAAGGACGGCCAGAAAGTATATACGACGGATGTCATCATCGACGATCAGGAATTCGCGGAGAGCAAGAGCGCCAGCCAGAATTACGGCGGGGGCCAGGCGGCGGCGCCGGATCGCCCTTCGCCTAGCGATGCCGGGGATGGTTTTATGAACATACCGGAGGGCATCGACGAGGAATTGCCGTTCGTTTAACAAACAGACAGGAGGTAGAGAGCTATGCCTTACAATAACAAGGGCGATAAGGATGGCGCGCCGGCAAAGCGCCGCCCGATGCACAGGAGAAAAAAAGTATGCGTATTCTGCGGGAAAGACAATGTCATCGATTATAAGGATACGAACAAGTTAAAGAGATACATCTCCGAGAGAGGCAAGATCCTTCCCAGAAGGATTACCGGGAACTGCGCGAAGCATCAGCGCGAGCTGACGGTCGCTATCAAGAGGGCCCGCCATCTGGCTATGATGCCATACGTTCAAGAGTAAAAGGCAAAAGTAGAATATGGCAGTGAAGGAAACGGGCCGTGGGCCTCGCTTCTTTCACTGCCTTTTCTTTATTCATGGCCACAACATTTTCTAACCGATTCGCTCGAGATTGGCGAACTTCGTATATTCGGGCAGCCAGACCAGGTTGACGGTCCCGATGGGGCCGTTCCTCTGCTTGGCGATGATGATTTCGGCGATGCCCTTGTTTTCCGTGTCTTTATTATAGTACTCGTCGCGGTAGATGAACATGACCACGTCCGCGTCCTGCTCGATTGCGCCGGACTCTCGCAGGTCGGATAGCATCGGCCGGTGGTCAGGGCGCTGCTCGACGGCTCTTGAAAGCTGGGAGAGGGCTATAATCGGGACGTTAAGTTCCCTGGCAAGGGCTTTTAGCGATCGTGAGATCTCGGAAATCTCCTGCTGCCTCGAGTCCATGGGCCTGCCTCCGCCGCTCATGAGCTGCAGATAGTCTATGATGACGAGCTTCAAGTCGCGTTCCAGCTTATATTTTCTGCATTTGCTGCGCAGTTCCGGTATCGATATGGCTGGCGTGTCGTCTATGATCAGTTTGGACTGCCCGATGGTTCCGGCGCCCTCTATGAGTCTCTCCCAATCAGTGTCCGACAGGCTGCCTGAGCGCAGCTTCTGCAAATCTACCCTTGACTCCAACGAAAAAAGCCGGTTGCAGAGCTGCTCTCTGGACATCTCCAGGCTGAAAATCGCCGTACACAGCCCGCTGTGGAATGCGACATACTGGGTGATATTGAGCATGAGCGCGGTCTTGCCCATGGAAGGGCGGGCGGCGATTAGCACCAGGTCGGACGGCTGCAGTCCGGAGGTCTTATAATCGAGATCCAGAAATCCGGTAGCGATTCCGGTCACATTCCCCTGCGCCTTGGACGCGGCCTCTATCTTGTCTAGCGCGTCAAGGACGATCTGCTTGATTGGCACATAGTCGTCGCCCCTGCGATCCTGCAGTAGGTCGAAGATCTTTTTTTCAGCCATATCCATCAAGGCTTCAGTTGAATCGGCGCCTTGATAGCAGTCGTTCGCTATCCCTTCGGCGGTGCGGATAATCCTGCGCAGCATCGCCTTGTCGCGTATTATCTTGGCATAATACCGCGCGTTTGCGGAGGTGGGAACGGCGTCGACATAGTCTTTGACGTATTCTAGCGCGCTAATCTCCGGAGGCACGTTCTTTTCTTTAAGCCTGTTTTGCAGGGTAATCAGATCCACCGGCTGGCGTTCGTCGCACAATTCAACCATCGCTTCGAATAAAATGCCGTTCTGGCTGAAATAAAAGTCGTCCTTGACAAGCAGCTCGGAGGCCGCGATTATCGCATCGCGGTCCATGATCATCGAGCCTATGAGCGACTGTTCCGCTTCCTGAGAATAGGGCATTTTGCGGTTGACGAATGTATCGTTATCAGCCATGCCGGTCATTCCTCCGATACGTGTACGGTAAGGACCGCATTCACTTTTGGATGCAGCTTTACGGTAACCTCATATGTTCCAAGAGCCTTGATGGGATCTTTTAAGACCATTTTTTTCTTATCGATGTCCAGTCCGAGCTGCTGTTTCGCGGCTTCGGAAATCTCTTTCGTGGAGACGGAGCCGAAAGTCCTGCCGCCCTCCCCTGACTTCATATGCACTTCTATTTTTTTATCCTTGAGCTGTTCCGCCAGGAGACGCGCCGCGTCCAGATTCTCCTGCGCCAGCTTTTCATCGTGCTTTTGCCGCAGCTTCAGATTGTTTAAGTTTTCCGGAGTCGCCTCCAAGCCTTGCTTTTTTGCTAAAATCACGTTTCTGGCATAAGCATCGCTTAGTTTGACGACGTCGCCTTTTTTTCCGACCTTGTTCACGTCTTCGAGTAAAATGACTTTCATATCTTGATGTCCCCCTCCTCGATCATTTTGTCCAACGTCTGGCGGAGCATATATTTTACTTCGCCAATCGTATAATGTTCAAGCTGCGCACCCGCGATGTTTAGATGTCCGCCTCCGCCTAAGGCTTCCATAATCAGCTGGACGTTAATCTCGTCGATGGAGCGCGAGCTGATATAAATCTTGTTGCGATAATCGGTCAGGACGAACGAGGCCTTTATGCCGATAATGTTCAGCAATTCATTGGCAGCCTGCGCGCCGACTATCGTAGGACTTTCTATATTCTCGCTAGGGCAGACGGAGATGGCGAACGCGTCGCGGTAGACCTCCGCGTTGCGCACCACCTCCGCGCGCGCTTTGTAATCGCTCATGTCATTGCGCAGCATTTTGCGCACGCGGGTGACCTCCGCCCCGCATCGCCTCAGGTATGCCGCGGCCTCGAAAGTGCGCACGCCGGTCTTTGCCATAAAGTTGTTGGTGTCGATTAATATGCCGGCATAGATGCTGTCCGCTTCTGCGGGGGCAAGCTTGATGTCCTCCGAAAAATATTGCAAAACTTCCGCTATCATCTCGCAGGCGGACGACGCGTAGGGTTCGATGTAAGAGAGCACCGGACCTTCAATAATATCGTTTGACTGTCTGTGATGGTCGAATACGACAATATTTTTTGTCTTTTTTAGTATCTCCGGACATTCAGTGTTTCCAGGGCGGTTCGTGTCCACGACCATTACGACGGTGTTGGCATTGCATGCCTCTATGGCCTGCTCGCTAGAAAGAAACATGTCGGGTTCATAGCCGTCCGCCTCGGTGAAACGTTCGCGGAATGGGCGGAGCGTGGAGCTGACGGTGTTCAGCACGATCTGCACTTTTTTGCCGAGGGTGCGGGCCGCGCAGTAGACTCCGATAGCTGCGCCGAAGGAATCCATGTCGCTTATCTGGTGGCCCATGACGATGACGCGTTCCTTGCTGACGATGATGTCGTGCAGCGCGAGCGCCTTGACGCGGGCCTTGACGCGCGTGTTCCTTTCCACCTGCTGGGATTTGCCGCCATAATATGTGACCTTCTCGCCCTCGCGCAGCACCGCCTGGTCGCCGCCGCGTCCAAGTGCGAGGTCGATCGCCATGCGTGAGTATTCGTTATTCTGCTGATAGGTCATGGCGGCGCTGCCGATGCCTATGCTGAGCGTGACGGACATGGCATTCCCGACCTTGACGGTCTTCACGTCCTCTAAGATGCTGAATTTGTCGTCCTTGAGCGATTGCAGATATTCGCGGCGGAAGACGATGAAATATTTGTCCTTTTCCGTCTTGCGGACCAGCGCGTCCACCTTGGCGAAATACGCGTCCACCTTGCGGTCAACGAGCGCCGCCAGCAGTGAGCGTTTGACGGATTCGATGCTCTCGAGCGCCTCGTCATAATTGTCTATATAGACCTGGGCGACGACCATCTGCTGGTTTTCGTTTTCACGGATATAGCGGTGCAGCTCCGTCTCGTCGAAGAAATAAACTGCGGTCAGGTAGTTCTTCCCGGGATCTGCTTCCACCAGTTCTGCCTCTCCGATAATCGCGTCAAAATAAATCCGATCCATTGAGACGCGCAGATGCCTCTCGCCAAGCGTCAGCGGCATCTCCAGCTTCTCTTCGCTCCGAATCAGCTCCTTGGTAATCGGCGGAAAGAGCGCGGCGATTGATTTGTGGTAGTTCTTATCCTTCCCGGTCAGCGCCTCGAACTTCTCATTGACCCACAATATCTTGCCATTGTAGTCGAGCAACGCATAGGCAATCTCGAACTCGTTGAGCAGCTTTTTCTGGACGCTGCCGTATTGCGTGGCGAAATTGACCAGCTCGTCGGCCAGCCTTGGCTTGGCGCGTTGATAGGCAACGGCGTTGGCCGCCGCGTAGACTATGGTGAATATAGATATGCAGATGCCTGCGTTTTTATCGTAAAAGTAGAGCGGGACATCAAGTATTATAAGTAATATAGTCAGGTACAGGGGCATGCACAGATAGGCGCGCAGCCTGCCCTTAAACTTAATAGAACGATTTCCCATGCGTCCTCCTTTAGCGGCGCGACCGGCGAAATCCGTTTTTGCGTCCGCAAGCGCATACATTATAGCACAATGCGGAGAAAAAATACACTACTTTTTCAACAAGGCGCGGTAATGGTCGCTGCCGGTAATGCCGGTCCGATGCAACAAAAAAGCGGCTGCTCGCCGCAGCCGCCTTTTCGCACTTCTTCAGACCCTTATCAGCCCTCGCTGATAGCGCCCGTCGGGCATGCGCCGGCGCACGTACCACAAGATACGCAGCTATCGGGGTTGATCTCATACTTGCCATCTCCGGCGGAGATAGCTCCTACGGGGCACTCGCTCTCGCAGGTACCGCAGGATACGCAAGAATCGCTGATAACGTAAGCCATGTCTTCACCCTCCTTGTTTTTTACAGAATCTACTTTTTAGTAGTGATACTTATTCTATTACAAAAAGTGTGGAAAAACAAGAGAAAACTAAAAAAAACCGGATTGATGTGGACAATCTGCGAAAAAGCGTTTATAATGTAGCGCGTATTGGATATTTTTGCAAGGGAGGTTGATAATATGGCAGCAGCGACTGCGCCGGCAGTGACGAAGGAGACGATGATTGGCGAATTGCTCCAGATAGACGAGAGCATCGCCCCGGTGCTTCTCGGCATAGGCATGCATTGCCTCGGATGCCCCTCGTCGCAGATGGAGACGATCGAGGAGGCGGCGCTCGTGCATGGCATCGAACCGGATGCCCTCGTGGAACAGATTAACGAGTTTCTAAAGCACGAGAAATAACATGAGGGCTCGCGCCATACCGCGCGGGCTCTTTTTATGCACAGGCCCGCGAGAGGAAGATAGTCGCTTCGCGGCACGCGGGCCGCGCGGCGAGTAGGGGCAAAATCTCCCCTACTCGATTGCACAGGCCCGCTCAGGTTTCTTACTGCCCGATCATTTCATCGTCGGAACCATCTATAGACGCGCCGGCTTCTGCAATCCGCTGCAGCGCGTCATGCGGCACGACGCATTGCAGATGTTCTCCGAAATAAGAACCCGCGGTCTGCGGCAGGCGGTCCGGCAGGGAATATTCCGACATTATATTGCAGACCTTGTTGAATTCCTCCGGGGTATGGCCGCCCTTATGCAGCTGCAGATAATATATGTGTCCGTCCCTATTATAATAGAGGGAATTATCTCCATGATAAAAGCGTTCAAGTACGCGGGCGAGGCGCACTACGTGATCCAGATTCCTGAAAGAAAAAATCCGGACGATATCGGCGGATGTGTCCGGCGTCTGCTTCTCTTCGGCCTTAGCCTCATCCGGGGAATCAGATACAGCCGCCGCCGTATCCTTTAAAGGCACGAACGTATCCGCGCCCCCTCCGCTATTTACGGGGTTTGCGGCGGTTTTGCCCATCTTGCCGAAAAGGTCTAGGATGCTGTCCGCTCCTTCCGCCGGAAGGGTTGACGCAAGATCCGCGAGGGGATTGCCGGATGCCGTAAAATTGGAAAAACGCGGATCCAGCTCTTCAGGATAATCCACCTTGGTTATGTCCAGAACGATCGAACCGTCCCTTAATGGTACGGCGTCGATGGATAGCGGCGCGTCCTGCGCGTCAAATCCCAGCCGGTCGCACGCCTGGCGCACCACATCTTGAAAAAGATGCCTTGCCTTTACGCTGCCGTAGGAGAGTTCGTTCAGGCGCAGATTCCGTTCTGCCAGATCCTGCGCGCTAAGCGTGCATTGAATTTGGTTTTCGTTGATTTGTACTATCTTCATGATGTTTCGAAGTATACAGGAAATATCTCGTGCCGTCAAGAGCTATTATTTATAGCCGCTGCCTTTGCAGTTACTATTCACAGCCCTCCGCCATCATTCGCGAAACCCGCTGCTACGCAAGCGGGGCAATACCATGAATGAAAGCCCGCGGATTGCTCCGCTGCTGCGCAGCTCTCGCAATCCGACCCGTATTCGCAATCCGGGCGGGGCTCATATGGGTTAGCGTCGCTTGACCGGGCTTTCAGAGTAATTATTGCAAAAAGTGAAAAAAGGGGGTTGCCAAATCATTCGAAATGTGGTATAAGTGATGAGGATGCTTTTACTCCGGCCGTTTTCAAGAAAGAAAGCGGTGGGAACATGGAGCAGATTTTGTTTGGCAAATACCAAGTGACCGGGCTTCTAGGAGCCGGCGCCAACGGTCAGGTTTACCTAGCCAGACACCAGTTTCTCGAGCAGGATCGGGCGATTAAGAGGATTCCTAAGTCTTCGCCATCAAGTTCGGGTTTCCGCGCGGAAGCGGATCTTTTGAAATCTTTGAGTCATCCCGGTATTCCTTCTATCTACGATGTAGAGGAGGATGATGAGTATTATTACATCATCGAGGAATACGTCAGGGGCGAATCACTGGAAGCGTATGTGCTTCATCAGACAACTATTTCCCTGATTTTTTTGCTGCAGGTCGGCAGACAGCTATGCGACATCTTAGAGTATCTGCATGCCTTGCCTGTACCGGTCATTTACCAGGATCTGAAGCCTGAGCATGTGATATTAGACGGCGGCCGGGTAAGACTGGTCGACTTTGGCATCGCCTCGCAGGTTTCCAGCGACGGAGTTTGCCATCAGTATGGCACGGCGCGTTATGCGGCGCCGGAAAAGCGCCTGGGGATATCCTGCGACGAGCGCACGGATATTTACGGAATTGGCACGATTCTCCGGTTTATGGAGCGATACCTTCCGAAGAAGGAGCGGCCGGCATCGCTGCGGTCTATCATAGGTCGCGCCTTGGAGCTGGATAAGGGGCGGCGTTTCGCATCGGTGGCCGAGCTCTCAGAGCGGCTGGATCAGGAAATTACGAAACAAAAGATTCAAAAGACACGAATACGTCCGGGGGGAAAAAAGCATCTTATCAAAAATATGGCAGTGATTGGAATGCGCGCCGGGATCGGCACGACGCATGTAGCGGTCTCATTTGACGTTTACCTTAGGGGAATCGGAACGGACGCGCTCTATGTGGAGCAGAATCGCAGCGGCGATCTGTACCGCATGGCAGAGGGAGTGCATGTCCGTCCGGATCCGTCTGGGGAAGTGTCCTGCGGCAGTTTTAAGGGTACTGCCTCTCAGGGAAAGGGCAGCGAATGGCTGCTGCAGGAAACTGGCTGCCTTATCAGGGATTTCGGAGCATATGAGATGAGCGATGTGGAGCTGGAGACATGCGACGGGATACTCCTTGTGCTGGGCGGCAGGCCCTGGGAG
This sequence comes from uncultured Eubacterium sp., assembly GCA_964450965.1. Lineage (GTDB taxonomy): Bacteria > Bacillota > Clostridia > Lachnospirales > Lachnospiraceae > W0P33-017. Next base: position 27,649 of record CAYVFF010000008.1, read on the forward strand.
GCCGGGCAGGCGGCGTGGGTATACGAGCGGCTGAGGCTGCGCGGAAACCTGATACCGATTGTAAACTATGGGAATGCCTGGGCGGCGAACGAATACGCGAGACATTGGCGCAGGAACGTATATTGTTTTCCGCTCGATGCGGATCCGATGATTCTTTCCGTAGAGAAACGGCGCTTTTTCGAGACATTGCAAAAAAATGAGAGGTGGTGGTAGCAATACAATCGAGATTGGCAAGAAGGCCTGTGGAGCACATGACTGTGGGCTTTTATGGCGTGGAACCCGGAGTCGGGACGACGAACCTGGCGATTGCGGCGGCGAACTTCGCGGCGAACGAGTGGGGCGTTCCGGCGGCGGTGGCAGAGATGTCGGGTTTCGGCTGCATCCGGGATCTGGATGGGGACGGAGACGGCGGCGATTGCTTCGAACTGTACGGCGTGGGCTATTATCCCGAGGCGGGACCTGCGCGTATGCCTGAGCTGCTTAACGGCGCATATCGGTATGTGATACTGGATACTGGCTGTGGGCAGGGCTGGCAGGAGTTCCTGCGCTGTGACTTAAAATATGTCGTGGCTTCCTTGAGCCCATGGCACGTGAGGCAGGCGGAGGACTTCATGTATACGCATGAAGAGGACCAGACAAAAAACTATTTTACCGCGTTGCTTACTGTTACGGGAAGTGTTTACGAAAAAAAGAATTTCCAACGGGAGTTTCACGTGCCGGTGAAGACGGTTCCCTTTATTGCCGATCCATTCCGGCTGGTGAAAGACCAGCTCCCCTTTTTCCAGGAGATTTTATAAGGGGTCTGGAAAGACGATCGGGCCTGGAGCCGTGCCTTAGGGGATAATCATAGTTCGCGTAAAATACCTTTTGGATAAGGCGGCAGGCCATGGCAGTCAGTTACGGAAGGCAGGAGATATGAGAGAAAGCAAGAGCCAGTTGTATGTGGAGCTGCAATCGATTGCAGACCGGGGGATAATGTTGTTCCTCGATGGCAGCCCTAGCACGCCCGAGCGCGTGACGCATGTGTTGTGCGAGAGCGGCGATGCCTGCTATATGAGGGATTATGTGTACGATGAAGGAGAGGGGGTGCTGCAGGAGCTACGATTTGACAAACTGAATGAAATATAAGTTTCCATACTTAAAGATTTCAAAATAATGCATTACAAACAGGATTAGGCGTTTCAGGGAGCGGGTAATCCCCGAAGCCTCAAAGCGATAATTCATGGAACGCCTGGAAAAGGATATACCCTTTTCACGCAATTTTAAAAAGATAATATAGGAATAGAAAAGAGAGAATACCCATTTTTGGGAGGGATGTGATGTTTGGCGCGTCACGTCCTGATTGCGGGCAGGAGGAGCCATCCCCCTGCCCGTTTTAAAATTATTCCATTCATATGTGGTATGTGATATAATGTCGTTATTGGAGACGCTTCAGATAAAGCGAATGGAGTAAACCTCATGCCTCGCAGGCAGTCCGTCCTCCTGTCCATTGCGACCGGGCTTTCAGAGTAAATGGAAGAAATGAAGATTTAAAATGGAGATACAGATTATGAAGAAAAAAGCGGGACCTTTGATTGCGGCTCTGCTGCTGATCGTAGTGATGATATTGATACTTATAATTGGAAAGAAAATCGAGGCCTATATCCCGTCTGAGGAGACCATGGCGCTCGATGAGTATTTCGATATCGCCTCGCCGGACGAGGCCGCCATAGTATGGAATCAGGAATTGACGGATTTGAAAGCAAAATGCCTTGACGGCGGAGTCTATCTCGAACTGGATCTGGTAAAGGAAAGGCTCAACGACCGTTTCTATTGGGATGCGAACGAGAAGCTGTTGAGATATACTACCGCGCAAGACCTCATCACGGCCTATCCCGGCCGCCCGGAGTATTTCATCGGCTACGACGTGGTAAAGACGGATCGCGATATAGTAAAGGCCGAAGGAGATACGGTCTATATCGAACTGGATTTCGTCAAGAAATATACGGATTTGAGTTATGAGCTCTATCCGGATCCGTACCGCATATTGCTCACTACCGGCCAGGATGGCGTGAAAAATACGGCAAAGCTGACGAAAAAGACGCAGCTGCGCGTCAAGGGAGGCATCAAGAGCCCTATTCTCGCCGAACTAGAGAAGGGGGACGAGGTGGCCGTCCTGGAGACGATGGACGAATGGAGCAGGGTCGAGACTGGGGACGGCATCATAGGGTATGTTAAAAATAAAAAGCTCGATGACGAAAGCGGGCAGGAAGAGCCTGCGGAGGATGTCTCGTCCTCTGACTACGTCCCGGAGACTTTTACGCATAACCTGATGGATGAACCGGTGAAGCTGGTGTGGCATCAGACGACGAACGCGGACTCCAATGCTAGAATCGCGACCGTGCTGGCCAATTCAAAAGGAGTCAACGTCGTCTCGCCCACCTGGTTTTATCTTGACGACAACGAAGGAAACCTCGCGGATCGCGCGAGCAAGGATTATGTGCAATACTGCCATGAGCAGGGTATAAAGGTGTGGGCGCTCTTTTCCAACCTGGAGAATCCGGATGCAGACGCGGATTATGTGCTGACCCATACATCGTTGCGCGAAAACCTTGTAAATAACATCATTGCTGCAGCGCTGCATTATAGCCTGGACGGCGTGAACATCGACTTTGAGGCGCTCAGCGGCGAGACCGGTGACGGATATGTCCAGTTTATACGGGAGCTCTCTTTGAAGTGCGACGATAATGGCCTGGTCCTTTCAGTGGACAATTATGTGCCGAGTGACTATACGCGTTTCTATCAGCGCGGCGAACAGGCGAATTTTGCCGACTATATCATCGTAATGGCATATGACGAGCATTATGCGGGCAGCGACGAGGGCTCGGTTTCTTCAATAGGTTTTGTAGAAAAGGGCGCGAGAGATACTCTTGACGCGGGCGTGCCGTCGGAGCAGCTGATTTTAGGATTGCCGTTTTATACGCGTGTCTGGGCGGAGACGCCCAAGGGCGAGGACGACGGTTCTGCCGAGGCCGCATCGGATGACTATGTCGGATATGACCTGTCGAGCGAGGCGGTCAGCATGGCGGAGGCCAGAAACCGCATCGAGGAGAACGGGGCCAAGATAGAGTGGCTGGAGGATTGCGGCCAGAATTATGCGGAGTATGAAAATGGAGGGGTGACATATAAGACATGGCTGGAGGACGCCCAATCCATAGAATTGAAGCTGCAGGTGATGCAGAACCTGGATCTCGCGGGAGCGGCATTCTGGAAGGCGGGGATGGAGACCGCGGACGTGTGGGACACGGTAGCGAACTTTTTTTGAAAAAAGCGGATAAATGTGCTATACTGCATCTATGGATAAAAAGACGGAGATTGTCAGGGTTGATCCGGAGGCGATCGACCAGGGCGCGATTGCCAGGGCGGGCATGCTCATCAGGCAGGGGGCATTGGTGGCATTCCCTACCGAGACGGTATACGGGCTGGGCGCAGACGCGGCCAATCCCGATGCCGCGCACCGGATATATAGCGCGAAGGGGCGTCCCTCGGACAATCCGCTAATCGTGCATATCGCCCGGATGGAGGATTTGGCGGGGATTGTCGCCGAAGTGCCGGAGGCGGCCAGGCGGCTGGCGGATCGTTTTTGGCCGGGCCCGCTGACGATGATTTTTCGTAAAAACGATAAGATACCCTATGAGACGACAGGCGGACTGGACACGGTTGCAGTGCGCATGCCTTCAGATTCGATAGCCCGCGCGCTGATTCTAGCCGGAGGCGGATATATTGCTGCGCCGAGCGCGAATACGTCCGGCAGGCCTTCGCCTACGCTGGCGAGCCACGTTGCGGAGGATCTGGACGGAAAGATTGATATGATATTGGACGGAGGAGCGGCGTGCATAGGCTTGGAATCCACGATTGTCGACCTTACGGAGGAGGAGCCCGCCATCCTGCGGCCCGGATATGTCACGCGGGAGATGCTGGAGTCCGCGCTGGGCGAAGAGATCGTAGATCCGGCTCCGGCAGCGGCGGACTGTGTACAGCGGCCTAAGGCCCCGGGAATGAAGTACCGCCATTACGCGCCCAGGGCGAGGCTTACGGTGGTGCGGGGGAATATGGAAGACGTGATCCGCGAGATAGATAGCCGCTGCGGGCGATTGGAGGAGCTTGGGAAAAAGGCCGGGATTATAGCGACCGAGGAGACCAGGGATAGCTACCGGCATGGCATTGCCGTCAGCATAGGGCCGAGGTCCGATGATGACGCGATTGCCAGGCATTTGTATGGCGTATTGCGGGATTTTGATGGCATGGGAGTGGATGAGATCTATTCGGAGAGTTTTGACGCGGCCGGCGTGGGGGATGCCATAATGAACCGCTTGCTCAAGGCCGCCGGCCAGAGAGTATTGGAGGTATGATTATGGACAAGGTGATATTCGTATGCCATGGCGGCACCTGCCGCGCCCCGATGGCGGCCGCGCTGTTGCGGGAGTGCGGCCTTAAGCGTGACATAACAATAGAAGCGCGAGGCATCGTGGTGCTATTCCCGGAGCCGCTGAACCAGAAGGCGGCGGCGGTGATGATCAGCAACGGCATAAATATGGAAGATTATATGTCCGAGCAGCTCGTCCCGGAGGATGTGGATGACGATACGCTCGTTATAGTCATGGAGTCAAAGCATATCCCGAAAGTCATAGCGATTCTAGGGGAGGAACGGCGGCCGCAGGTGCGGGTCCTGACGCAGCTGGTCGGGGAGGAGCTGGAGATAATGGATCCTTACGGCGCTCCGCTGCCTTCATATGGTCTTTGTTTCGAGTCCTTGTCAAAAACCATAAGGAAACTCGCCGTCTGGCTGAATGAACAATGGGAGGAGTCGGGGGATGAGCGATAAAAGGAGCGATTATATAAGCTGGGATGAATACTTCATGGGGGTGGCCATGCTCTCCGGAATGCGTTCTAAGGATCCGCATACCCAGGTGGGCGCCTGCATCGTCAGCGGTGACAATAAGATACTGTCGATGGGATACAACGGTTTCCCGATAGGCTGCTCGGACGATGATTTCCCCTGGGCCAGGGAGGGCGATCCGCTAGACAACAAATATCTATATACGACGCACAGCGAACTGAACGCGATCTTGAATTACCGCGGGGGCAGCCTGGATGGCGCGAAGCTGTATGTGACGCTGTTTCCTTGTAACGAATGCGCCAAGGCTATCATCCAGAGCGGGATAAAGACCGTCGTCTACGACAGCGACAAGTATGAAAACACTGCCTCCGTGATGGCCTCCAAGCGGATGATGGACGCCGCGGGAGTGCGATACTATAAATATTCACGAACTGGCAGGGAGATTTCGCTAAATGTATAGACAATCTGACGAAATTTGTGTATAATTGTTGATATTCACGGCAAAACGTGCCGCGAATAGGCCGCGATAACGCCGGGTTTTAGGTTTTAACTTAAAGCGGGCGCATGGTAGCGAATAGCGATGCATAACAGGACGCCATGAAAAAGAACGACAATAATAGGGAAGTGGCGCAGGCCTTGGCGATGGTGGCGCAGTTCGGCATCAACATGCTGGTTCCAATATTCGCCTGCACGTTTTTCGGCGCATGGCTGGGCGAAAAGCTCGATATATCCTGGCTGGCGATTCCGTTTTTCGCGATTGGCGCGCTGGCGGGAATGCGGAACGTATTTTTATTCGCGAAGCGCATCAGCCGCCCTAGGCGGCGGCCCGGGGAGGACGCTGAGGGGCGTCGGCAGCAGGAGCGCGAGGAAAAGGATAAGGAAGAATGTTAAGAAGGCTCAACGAGGCGCTGCCCGGCCTGGTGGCGGGAATCATCGCCTACGGCGTTGTCCTGCAGTTTGCCGGAATGTGGTTCGCGGAAGATCGGATAAGATATACATCCGGGCTGTGGATCGGCATCGCCTGCTCGGTGTTCATGGCTATCCATATGGCGGTATCCATCGAGGATGCCGTGAGCCTGGGCGAGGAAGGGGCAAAGCGCAAGAGTATCGCGTCGGCGCTGGTGCGCTATCTCGTGGTATTGCTGGCGCTTGTAGCCATGTGCTATTTCAACTTGGGGATGATACTGCCGGCTTTTCTCGGCCTGCTCGGCCTGAAGGTGTCGGCATACCTGCAGCCGTTGTTCGCGAGGCTTCGCGGCAGAGGCGGACAAGGTGGCGGAACGCCGGCGAGCGGCGGAGAGCCTTTGGATATAGATAAAAATAACGTTTCTTGAAAAAGGAGGTGAGGGTTTGGGGTATGGGATTTTGATGGCCGCGGATTCGGAAGTGGATTTTATGATTCACGGGCTGTTTTCCTATAAGTTTTTCGGGCAGACGGTCTGGATCACGACCTCGCATGTGTGCATATTGATCGTCATGCTGCTCCTGCTGGCTTTCGGGATCGCCGCGAATATCAAGATAAGGCATGCCTCGGAGATTCCGGACACGTTCCAGAACATCGTGGAGCTCGTGGTGGAAAAGTTAGACAGCATGGTGGAGAACACGATGGGCCATAACGCGAAACATTTCGCGAATTATATCGGCACGATATTTTGCTTCATATTGCTGAGCAATATCTCGGGCCTGCTGGGCCTGCGCCCGCCGACGGCGGATTATGGCACGACTCTCGCGCTGGCTTTGATGACTTTCGGCACCATCACGTTCCAGAAATTCAAGCATCAGCATGTATCGGGCGTGCTGAAAGGCTTGTGCGACCCATGGCCGTTCTGGGCGCCGATTAACCTGATTGGCGATTGCGCGGTGCCGGTATCCATGTCGCTGCGTCTGTTCGCGAACGTGCTCTCCGGCGTGGTTATCGAGGCGTTGGTCTATACGCTTGTATCTAAGTTCGCGATTATCTGGCCGGCGGCGCTGCATGCCTATTTCGACCTGTTTTCCGGGGCGATCCAGACATACGTATTTTGCATGTTGACGATGACATATGTCAACCAGGCCATCGAAGATGGCGATTACTAAATTTTATTTTTTAGGAGGGAATCAATCATGGAGAATTTCACAGGTACAGATTTTATCTTAGGCTGCTCGGCAATCGGCGCGGGCCTGGCGCTCATCGCCGGCATCGGCCCCGGCATCGGCCAGGGTATCGCGGCTGGACATGGCGCGGCGGCGGTAGGACGCAACCCCGGGGCGAAGGGCGACATAATGTCAACCATGCTCCTTGGGCAGGCAGTGGCCGAGACGACCGGACTGTACGGCCTGGTCGTGGCTCTTCTGTTGATGTTTGTCAAGCCGTTAGTACCTTAGAGCCAGTCACGTATCAACGATAAAAATAAGGAGGCAGCACTTCTAAGTTATGGAAAGATTATTCGATCTGGACATGCAGTTGGTACATGATACGCTGTTGCTCGCGATTTCGGTGTTTTTCCTATTCCTAGCGCTGAGCTACCTGCTCTTCAACCCGGTCCGGAAGATGTTGGAGGATCGCCGGCAGAAGATTAAGGGGGATTTGGACCAGGCGGCGGCGGATAAGAGCGATGCCGCGGCTCTGAGAGCCGAATATGAGGATAAATTGAAAAATATCGACAAGGAGGCGGAGGCAATCCTCTCCGAGGCCAGGCAGAAGGCGCTTGGAAACGAGGCGCGGATCGTCGCCGAGGCCAAGGAGGAGGCCGCGCGCATCATAGCCCGCGCCAATGAGGAGGCAGTTCTCGAGAAGAAGCGGGTGGCGGACGAGATCAAGCAGGAGATGATTTCCGTGGCGGCAGCCATGGCGGCAAAGGTCATCAGCGCGAAGATCGACGTCAATATACAAAACCAACTGGTCGATGAGACGATAAAGGAAATGGGTGATTCGACATGGCTAAGCTAGCATCTAAGACATACGGCGACGCGCTGTTCGAGCTGGCTGTGGAATCCGGCGATTTGGATTCATTCCTGGAGGAAGCGCAGGCAGTCCTTTCTATATTAAATGAGAACGACGGGCTGAACCGCCTGATGAATCATCCGAAGATCGTCAAGGAAGAAAAAATCTCGGCCTTGGAGGCGATATTCAAGGGCCGTATCAGAAACGAGCTGACGGGCTTGCTGCGCATGCTGGTGGAAAAAGACCGGTATGGCGAGGCCTGCGCCGTGTTGGAATATTTTATCGCGCAGGCGAAGGAATATAAGCACATCGGTACCGTTTATGTTACCACTGTGACCAAGCTAGGCGAGATCCAGAAGGCAAATCTGCTGGAAAAGCTCCTGGCGACCACGGATTATGTGGAACTTGAAATGCATTACGAGATAGATCCAGGCCTCATAGGGGGCATGGTCATCCGGATAAAGGATCGGGTAGTCGACAGCAGCATCAGGACGAAGCTGGCGACGCTCTGTTCCGATTTAACAAAAATACAGTTGAAAGTAGGTGAGTCATCTCCATGAATTTAAGACCGGAGGAAATCAGTTCCGTAATCAAGGAGCAGATCGCCAGATATGCGTCCACGCTCGAGGTGGCCGATGTGGGTACAGTCATCCAGGTGGCGGACGGCATAGCGCGGGTCCATGGCCTGGAGAACGCGATGCAGGGCGAGCTCCTGGAATTTCCGGGCGAAGTATATGGCATGGTGCTTAATCTCGAGGAGGACAACGTCGGCGCCGTCCTGCTGGGCGCTGAAAAGAGCATCAACGAGGGCGATACGGTAAAGACGACCGGCAGAGTGGTGGAGGTACCGGTCGGCGACGCGCTGTTAGGGCGCGTGGTGAATGCACTGGGCCAGCCAATCGATGGAAAGGGGCCGGTCCAGAGCGATAAGTACCGCCCGATTGAGCGCGTCGCGAGCGGCGTCATTTCCAGAAAATCGGTCGACACGCCGTTGCAGACGGGCATCAAGGCTATCGATTCAATGATTCCGATCGGACGCGGCCAGCGCGAGCTGATAATCGGAGACAGGCAGACCGGCAAGACGGCTATAGCCATTGATACGATTATCAACCAAAAGGGACAGGGCGTGAAGTGCATCTACGTGGCCATCGGACAGAAGGCGAGTACCGTGGCGTCCATAGTGAAGACGCTTGAGGAATTCGGAGCTATGGCATATACGACGGTCGTGGCATCGACAGCCAGCGAGCTGGCGCCCTTGCAATACATAGCGCCCTACGCCGGATGCGCCATAGGCGAGGAGTGGATGGAGAACGGCGAGGACGTGCTGGTCGTCTATGACGATCTCAGCAAGCACGCTACCGCTTACCGCACGCTCTCTCTGCTGCTTCGCAGGCCGCCGGGTCGCGAGGCTTATCCGGGCGACGTGTTCTACCTGCACTCCAGGCTGCTGGAGCGCGCGGCGCGTCTGGCAGATAACCTGGGCGGCGGTTCGCTGACCGCGCTTCCTATTATAGAGACGCAGGCAGGAGACGTGTCGGCATACATCCCGACGAACGTCATTTCGATTACCGATGGCCAGATATATCTGGAGACAGAGATGTTTAACGCTGGTTTCCGTCCCGCCATTAACGCGGGATTGTCCGTATCCCGAGTCGGCGGCGCCGCGCAGATCAAGGCTATGAAGAAGATCGCGGCTCCGATTCGTACCGCGCTCGCGCAATACACCGAGCTGGCGGCGTTCTCGCAGTTCGGTTCCGAGCTGGACGACGCGACTAAGGAGACGCTGGCGCAGGGCACGCGCCTGCAGCAGGTATTGAAGCAGCCGCAGTATGCCCCGATGCCTGTCGAGAATCAGGTTATCATCATCTACGCGGCGACTAACAGGTATCTGCTGGATATCCCCGAGAATGACGTGCTGCGGTTCGAGGGCGAGCTGTTGGAATATGTGGCGACTAAATATCCCGAGATCCAGACATCCATACGCGAGACGAAGGAAATGGACGGGGATACGGAAAAGAAGCTGGTGCAGGCGATCAAGGAATGTAAAAATACTTTCAAATAGAAACGGCGGTGAAGTAAAATGGCTTCGATGAGGGACATCAAGCGCAGGAAGGGCAGCATACAGAGTACCCAGCAGATTACGAAAGCCATGAAGCTGGTCTCTACCGTAAAGCTGCAGAAAGCCAGGCTTCACGCCGAGGCGACAGATCCGTATTTCAGGCATATGTACCAGACCGTGGCGTCGATAATGTCCAGATCCGGGCAGATTGAACATCCGTACCTGAAGGGCGGCGCGTCGGACAAGATCGCGGTAGTCGTGATCACGTCGAACCGCGGGCTGGCCGGCGGATATAATTCTAACGTCATAAAGCTCGTGACTGGCAATCCGGATATCCTGCCAAAGGATCGCACGCTTGTCTATTGTATCGGCGGCAAGGGGCGCGACGCGCTGGTTCGCCATGGATATTCCATAAAAGCCGATTATTCACAGGTCATGGAAGCGCCGGTATATGAGGATGCCGCGGCGGTCTGCAACGTGGTGCTGGATGCATTTGATAAAGGCGAGATTGGAGAGATTTATCTTGCGTATACGCATTTCAAAAATACGGTCGTGCACGTGCCGACATTGATGAAGCTGCTTCCGCTGGAATTTGCGGATGAGGACGTGGCGGATGATAAATTACTGATGAATTATGAGCCTAACGAGGAGGAGGCGCTGCGTCTGATTATCCCGAAATATGTCACCAGTATCTTTTATGGGGCATTGACCGAGGCGCTGGCAAGCGAGAACGGCGCAAGGATGCAGGCCATGGATTCGGCGACGAGCAACGCGGAGGATATGATAAGCGACCTGTCTTTGAAGTATAACAGAGCGCGCCAGGGTTCGATCACGCAGGAGCTGACGGAGATTATCGCCGGCGCGGAGGCATTGGCATGACGAAAAATAACGATATGAAGGAGTGAAACGATGGCAGAAAATATAGGAAAAATCACTCAGATCATCGGCGCGGTCCTCGATATCAAATTTCCAGAGGGGACGATACCGGAGATCAACGAGGCGATCGAGATTACCCGCAAGGACGGCGGGCGGCTGGTCGCGGAGGTCGCGTCGCATCTGGGTGACGATACCGTGAAATGTATTGCCATGGGTCCTACCGACGGGTTGGTGCGCGGCATGCCCGCTAAGGCGACCGGCGGCCCCATAACCGTGCCGGTAGGCGAGAATACGCTGGGCCGTATCTTTAACGTGCTGGGCGAGCCTATCGATGAGCTGCCCGCGCCGACGGATGTGGAATACATGCCTATCCACAGGCCGGCGCCCAGCTTTGAGGAGCAGTCTACGTCGTCGGAGATGCTGGAGACTGGCATAAAGGTCGTCGATCTGCTCTGCCCCTATCAGAAGGGCGGAAAGATAGGCCTGTTCGGGGGAGCGGGAGTCGGCAAGACCGTGTTGATTCAGGAGCTTATCCACAATATTGCCACGGAGCACGGCGGATATTCCGTGTTCACCGGCGTAGGCGAGCGCACCCGCGAGGGTAACGATCTGTACTATGAGATGAAGGAATCGGGCGTCATCGACAAGACGACCATGGTATTCGGCCAGATGAACGAGCCGCCGGGAGCGCGTATGCGCGTCGGCCTGGCGGGGCTTACGATGGCGGAATATTTCCGTGACAAGGGCGGAAAAGACGTGTTGTTATTCATTGACAATATTTTCCGATTCACGCAGGCCGGTTCGGAGGTGTCCGCTCTGTTGGGACGCATGCCCTCGGCGGTCGGCTACCAGCCCACTTTGCAGACTGAGATGGGCGCCCTGCAGGAGCGCATCACATCGACGAAAAACGGTTCGATTACCTCCGTGCAGGCGGTTTATGTGCCGGCGGATGACCTGACAGATCCGGCTCCGGCCACCACGTTCGCGCATCTGGACGCGACGACCGTCCTGGAACGTTCCATAGCGGCATTGGGCATATATCCGGCGGTGGATCCGCTGGCGTCGACGTCGCGCATCCTGGATCCGCGTATAGTCGGAGAGGAGCATTTCGAGGTGGCCCGGGGCGTACAGGAGATCCTGCAGAGATACAAGGAATTGCAGGACATTATAGCCATCCTGGGCATGGACGAGCTCTCGGAGGATGACAAGGTCGTCGTCAACAGGGCGAGGAAGATTCAGAGGTATCTGTCGCAGCCGTTCTCTGTGGCGACGCAGTTTACCGGGATGGAAGGAAAATATGTGCCTATCGCCGAGACGATTCGCGGTTTCAAGGAGATACTGGAAGGAAAGCATGACGACATCCCCGAAGGCCTGTTCCTGAACGCGGGCTCTATAGACGAAGTACGCGCCCGCGTTAAGTAGGAGGAGGGCAGATGCGAAGCATTTTTCTAATGCGCTCCTCAGGCCTGGCGGGCGTTCGCGGGGCGCGTGCCGATATATCTTGGAGGGAGGAAGGCGCGTATGGCAGACGATAAGATATTTCAGGTAGAGATTATCACGCCTGACCGCGTATTCTATACCGGGGAGGCGACCATGATTGAATTCACGTCGGTTGAAGGCGACATGGGCGTTTACAAAAACCATATCCCTCTGACCGCGGTTCTGGCTCCGGGCATAGTGACGATACATGAACCGGAGGGAGAGAAAAGAGCGGCCGTACACGCAGGTTTTGCCGAGATTCTCGGCGATAAGGCGACGCTCCTGGCGGAGATCGCCGAATGGCCGGACGAGATCGACGTGGAACGCGCCGAGGCGGCGAAGCGCCGCGCGGAGGAACGTCTGGCGGCGAAAGCGGCGGATCTAGACGTCGCGAGGGCGGAGCTGGCGCTGCGCAGGGCTCTGGTTCGAATTAGCTTGAAATAAATGAGATAAGCGTCCGGGAACAATATCCGGGCGCTTTTTTAATGCACGGCACGCTAGAGGAAGATAGCCGCCTCGCGGCACGCGGGCCGCCGGCGAGCAGGGGCAAAATCTCCCCTGCCCGATTGTCCTTAGATTCTTATGAAATAGAAAAAAAGTATATGAAATCCAATGCAAAAATGATAAAATAGCAGATAGCGGGGGTTTGCCGCTAAATATTTTGGTTTGAATGGGAGTCTGCTTGTGAGGGAAAAACTTGGTTTGGAACCGTTGGAAAACGAGATACCGGTAGGCGGATATCGCGACATGATCGATCCAGTGCTGGTTTCCAGGACGCGCGGAGTCAGCGGCAAGCTGTCTATAGCGGCTGAGCTGGAGCGGTACGACACGGTGGGAAAGGATTGCGTGGCGGCATGCGTCAACGACCTGGCCGCCTTGGGCGCGACGCCGCTCTTTTTTTATGATACGATATCATGTGCGCGACCGAAAAAGGACAAGGTCGTAGATCTGGAAAAGGGAGTCCGTGAATCATGCGAGGAGCTTGATATCCGCTATGCTGGCAGCGAGATCATGGAGCTGCCCGACATTTTCCATTATGACCAATATGACATGGTGGGATTCGCCGTGGGAATCGTGGACAAGGGCAAGGCGGGGGATGCCCGCCCGGTCAGGCAGTCGGACGTGATAATGGGGCTGGCGTCGGACGGCCTGCACAACAACGGATATGTGGCTGTGAAAAAAAAGCTGTTTTTGACGAAGGCGAGCATGGAGGTCTACTATGACAATCTCCAGAATACGCTGGGCGAGCTGCTGTTGCAGCCGACGCGCTGTTACAGGCGCACGCTAGAGGCTATCCGGGGCGCGGGCATTGCAGTGGACCGGTGTATACAGGTGGCGCATGGCGGATTGGACGCGGCGCTTCGCAAGCTCCTGCCGGACGGCTGCGGGGCCGTCGTCAAGCAGCCCAGGCAGAATATCCCCCCGCTGTATATTCTCTTAAACCAGGATGGGAATATGTCCATGGATCAATTGCGCACGACATGCAACATGGGCGTAGGAATGATTTTCATCATCGCGGAGCAGGATGCCGACCGCGTCATCGATATCATCGATGAATCCGGAGAGCGTCCGATCCCGCTGGGCCTGATTGAGGGAGGCAAAGGCGAGATCAGATATGTGTAAAAAGTTACTGCCCGCGACAGGTCCAGGGAAGTACATTCCCGACGGATTCGCATGAAGAATATTTTTGTCGTGAATATTGACATCAATGAGGAACGCTATGAGTTCACAAGATAATTTGGAGAGGGTCTTGCGGGACATCCATGTGCTCATTTCCCGGAGCGAGGCATACGGGCAGGATCGCATCATCGTCAACAAGCAGGAAATGTTTGAGTTGATCGACCGTCTGAACGCCAGCATCTACGAGATTATGGAAGAATACGAGCTGACGAAGATGAGCCGGGACAAGGCCGAGCGCGAACACAAAAAGCAGGGAGACAAGATCATCTGGGATGCCAGCCGCAAGGCCGAGGACATATATGCCGCCTCCGTGCTATATACGGACGAGGCGCTGGGCCATATCCAGGAGATCATGGACGACGCCACAGCGCAGATTCGCGCGACGCTGGAGTCAGTGCTAGACGACATGGAAGAGAAGAAAGAGATCGTCCGCACGAACCAGCTGGAATTGAAGTCGCAGCTCCAGGATCTGGTTGATACCGAAAAATACCTGATGCTGATCGAGGAGCGAAACAAGGAGATCGAGCGCGAGAGGGAAAAGCAAGGCGCGCACTTCGGACAAAAGGAGAAAGACCAGTTCGCCGACGTCAAGACGGAAATCCGGATTAATGAAGAATATTTTCGCGCCAGGGCCGCAATGAACGGCGGGGACGACCAGGACGCTGTTCCGCTTGAAGATGGGCAAGGCACGGAGGGCTCGCAGCCGCTGGACGCGGACATCGCTGAGGGCGTTGCCGCAGACGGAGTATATCAGGCTGAGCTCCCGGAGTCCGGGGTTTCGCCGGACACGGCCTCTGCCGATGCGGATCCGGCCGAAAACAAAGAGGTCGGAATCGACTTGTCCAATGCGGTCTGGGATGTGGACGAGCTGAAAGAAGCAAAGGAGCAGCAGGATACCGGGCAGCGCAGGCATCGTTTTTTCAGGCATGGCCAGGGCTAAATGAAAAGCGGCAACCGCGAACAAGGATCGGAATGTGCGGCATACATCGCATATAATAGCAACCGCGAACAAGGAGGAAGTTTGATGGAAGGCATAAAGCTATACGATAGCGGCGTATATATCATAAATGGACAAGACATCGTCGAGGACGACGGCCAGGCGTCCGTCACAATAAAGTCGAAGGCCGGCGTCCTGCCGTCGAAACAGGAGGCGAAAGCCGGGACGATGGCTTATAATATCTTGAAAGATCACAACGTCTCCGGCAATATGGACGGGCTCCAGATAAAATTTGACAAGCTCACGAGCCACGACATCACTTTCGTCGGCATCATCCAGACCGCCCGCGCGTCCGGCCTGGAGCGTTTTCCGATACCGTATGTTTTGACGAACTGCCACAATTCCCTGTGCGCGGTCGGCGGCACGATAAACGAGGACGACCACATGTTCGGACTGAGCTGCGCTAAGAAATACGGCGGCACTTATGTGCCTCCGCATCTGGCGGTCATCCACCAATATGCCAGGGAGATGCTTGCGGTATCGGGACAGATGATTTTAGGCTCCGATTCGCATACGAGGTATGGCGCTTTAGGCACGATGGCTATGGGCGAGGGCGGGCCGGAGCTGGTAAAGCAGCTCCTCTCCCAGACGTATGACATAAAGATGCCGGAGGTAGTCGCCGTCTATCTCAAAGGCACCCTTCGTCCCGGAGTAGGCCCGCAGGATGTCGCGATTGCGATAATCGGCGAGGTATTCGATAAAGGATATGTGAAAAACAAGGTGATGGAGTTCATAGGGCCTGGACTGGCGGGCCTTAGCGTTGACACGCGCATCGGCATCGACGTCATGACGACCGAGACCACCTGCCTCTCCTCGATATGGAGCACGGACGGAAAGGTAAAGGAATGGTATGACATTCACGGCAGGAGCGAAGATTACAAGGAGCTTCGTCCGGCTGCCGTGAGCTATTACGATGGCTGCATCGAGATTGACCTAAGCGAGATAGAGCCGATGATCGCGATGCCGTTCCATCCGAGCAACGCCTACAAGATCCGCGAGCTGAACGAAAACCTGATGGATATATTAGACGACTGCGAGAAGCGCGCGAAGGTCAGCTTCAACGGGGCGGTCGAGCTGAACCTGAAGGAAAAGGTGCGCGACGGCCGGCTCTACGTTGATCAGGGCATCATAGCCGGCTGCGCCGGCGGCGGATTTGAAAATATTTGCGATGCGGCGGACATCTTAGACGGCGCGGGCATAGGGCCGGACGAGTTCACGCTGAGCGTATATCCGGCGAGCATGCCGATATATATGGAACTGGTGAAAAACGGCGCTGCAGAAAAGATCATGCGGACTGGCGCGGTCATAAAGACGGCGTTCTGCGGGCCATGCTTCGGCGCGGGAGACACTCCGGCCAACAATGGCTTCTCCATCCGCCATTCCACGCGCAATTTCCCGAACCGCGAGGGTTCCAAGGTGCAAAACGGCCAGATTGCGTCGGTTGCGCTGATGGACGCGCGCTCTATAGCGGCGACGGCGGCGAACAAAGGCTATCTCACCGCGGCTACGGACCTCGACGTCGATTATACCAAGCCGAAGTATTTCTTTGACAAGGCTATTTATGAAAACCGCGTCTATGACAGCAAGGGCGAGGCGCACCCGCAAGAGCCGATCCGGATGGGTCCTAACATCAAGGATTGGCCGAAGATGTCCGCGCTCCCGGAGGATCTGCTCCTCAAAGTCGTATCCGAGATCCATGACCCGGTGACGACCACGGACGAGCTGATCCCGTCGGGCGAGACATCCTCATACCGTTCGAACCCTCTAGGGCTCGCGGAATTTACTCTCTCCAGAAAGGATCCGGACTACGTGCCTCGCGCGAAAATCGTGCAGAAGGCGGAGAACGCGCTGCTCGCGGGCACAGATCCATGTGCGGAGCTGCCTGAGCTAAAAGACATAATGGGCGCGATAAAACGGCAGTTCCCCGGCAAAGATATCGATGATTTCGGCATAGGCAGCACGATATTCGCAGTGAAGCCGGGGGATGGGTCAGCCCGCGAGCAGGCCGCCTCGTGCCAGAAGGTGCTGGGAGGATGGGCGAACATCGCCAATGAATACGCGACGAAGCGCTATCGCTCCAATCTGATCAACTGGGGAATGCTGCCCTTCATCATACCCGAGGGCGGGCTGCCCTTCGCCAATGGCGACTATATCTGGCTGCCCGGCATACGCGCATCCATCGAGGGCGGGACCGCCGAGATAAAGGCTTATGTCGTGAAGGACGGCGGTCTGGAGGGCTTTACCATGACGCTGGGAGACCTGACGGACGTAGAGCGCGAGATCATATTAAAAGGATGCCTGATAAATTACAACCGCGTTTCGTGATTCCCGGCGGGAGCCGCAAGGCAGGGGGGGGCAATCCGCGGGCTTTCATTTATGGCGATGTCCCGCTTGCGGGGCAGGGGAGTTTAGATAGAAAAGGAGTCGGCGGCGCGTGTCCCGCGGCCGCCGCGCTAACGCTATGGACGTTGTGGATAATGAAAAGCAGGAAAAGCAAAAAAAACGCTCGGATTGGGACATTCGCCCGTATCTTGCGATTGGCGCGCTGATTTTTCTCGTATTCTGCTGCTGCATCGCCGTTTTTACCGTAATCTTCAAATATGCCGAACTTGCCAAGGCCTGCTCGGTCCTCCTGAATGTACTCCAGCCGATTCTGATTGGCGTGATACTCGGCTATCTGTTCAACCCGCTGCTGAAAAGAATCGATTCATGCCTGTGCGCCCTGATCCTGCCAAGGGTCAGGAACAGGGACAAGGCGAAGCGGACGGTCCGCGCCGTCGCCAGCATAATGACCCTTGTCATTTTTCTGCTGATGTTCGGACTCGTCGTCTATCTGGTAGTGCCGGCGCTCTTCGAGAGTATTGCGAACCTTGTGGCGACTATCTCGGCGAATGTGGCCGGCTTTATAGACTGGTACAACAACCTGTCCGTGCATCGGGCGGATGCATCCGTATGGGAGGACTATCTCGTAAAGGCGGCGGACTATCTGCAGAAATGGTTCAATGAGAACGTCCTGCCGAAAATGAGCGTTTATGTGGGCAGTCTCACGCACGGCGCGATAAACATCGTCATGGCTGTGAAAAACATCGTGATTGGCCTGGTCGTATCGATATACGTCCTCATGGACAAGGAGCGCTTCGCAGGTCAGGCGAAAAAGATGCTATATGCCGTGCTTCCGGTTCGTCCGGCAAATAATATCATCGGGCTGGTTCACAAGATTGATGAGATTTTCGGCGGATTTATCATCGGCAAGCTGATAGATTCCGCGATTATCGGCGTGCTTTGCTTTATCGGCTGCTGGCTGCTGCGGATGCCATACGCTCTGCTGGTCAGCGTCATAGTCGGCATAACGAACGTAATCCCTATTTTCGGCCCTTTCATCGGCGCGATTCCGTGCCTGATCATCGTTACAATCACGGATCCATTGCATGGCCTGTATCTGCTGATATTCATAATCCTGCTCCAGCAGGTGGATGGCAACATCATAGGGCCCAAGATCCTGGGCGATACCACCGGGCTGTCAGCATTCTGGGTGATGTTTGCGATCCTGGTGGGAGGAGGGTTGTTCGGCTTTGCCGGGATGCTTCTTGGCGTGCCTACGTTCGCGGTCATCTACTATCTGCTCCAGCAGGCAGTCGCGCATCTATTGAAAAAAAAGGGGCTTTCTCCGGATACGAGGGATTATGAGCGCGTGACATATGTCGATCCCGAATCAAAGCAGCTGCACACAGACGGGCGTTTGCGCGGCGAGCCATTCCGCTTTCATAAGAAGCCGAAAATCAAAAAGTAGTGACAGGGCACGGCGCATATGGTAAGATTAAGGAAAAGTAAGCTCCAATGCCCGATAGCGGGGGCATGCCATGAATGAAAGCCCGCGGATGCGCGAACCGTCACAAGGGGGACGCTTTGGATAAGTACGAATACAAGCTAAAACTGGATGAGATAGAGGCGCTGGCCGGCGAGAAAAATTACGCGGAGGCGGCGCGGCTTGCCGACGGAATAAATTGGCGGAAAGTACATAACGTAAGCGCGCTTATGCTTGCCGGAGAGGTATATCAGCAGACCGGCCGGTATGAGGATGCCAGGGAGCTGCTGCTCCTGGCGTATGAGCGTTCGCCAATCGGCAAAAAGATCATCTACCGGCTGGCGGAGATTGCTATCGAGGCAAAACAATTCGACGAGGCGCAGGAGTACTACGATGAGTTCGTCGAGATCGCGCCGCATGACACGTTAAAATATGTCCTGAGATATCGGATGAGCCAGGCGAAGGGAGAGCCTTACGACGCGCAGATCGCTATACTGGAGGAATTAAAAGAGCAGGAATATACCGAGGAATGGGCTTTCGAGCTGGCATACCTGTACCACCTGGCGGGCCGGAACGACAAATGCATCGAGGCATGCGATGAGCTGATCCTCTGGTTCGGGGACGGCCCTTACGTGGAAAAAGCGCTGGAGCTGAAGATGCTCTATCAGCCGCTTAGCGCGGAGCAGGAGGAAAAATATAAGCAGTTCCGCAGGAAACGGGACGGCATCATCGAGGTCCGTCCGGATGAATATCTGCAATCGGGCGAGATAGTCAACAATACGATCTCCATACCCGAGGTGCATTATGAGGCGGACCGGTTCAGCACTCAGAATCTCCAGGAAGAGCTGGCCAAGGGCATGCAGCAGATCATGGAGGCTACCGAAAAGGAGACCGTGAACGATACGATGGACTCCATCAAAAAGATGGTGGAGGACATCCCGTATCTGCAGCCTCTCCTGGCGGAGGAGCAGGGCACGGCCCCTTTGCCGCTGCCGGATGAATACGAGACGGACGAGGAGATCGACAGCACTATAAACACGAACTTCCAGGAGATCCTTGGCGTGGAATACGATGGGCAGATGTCCATATCGCTGCGAGCGTCGGCGGAGCGCGAGCCACAGGTGAACGGCCAGATGACGATAGAGGACGTCTTAGCCGAGTGGGAAAAGACCAAGCGCGCGGCGGAGGCCGCGATGGATGACGCGCGGCAGCGCAAACTCGAATCCGCGAAGGCGCGGGCCCTGCAGGAAGCCGGCGAGCTGATGGATCGTCTGGCTGTCGTGATACCGCAGCTCCTCGCGGGCGCGACCACCAAGGAGCTGGTCGAGCAGGCATATGAAGATTCGCCCGATTCGATAGAGCGCGCGAGCCGTGCCCTGGCGGACGCGAACGAGAAGCTGCAGGAAGAGATAGACAGACTGCAGGCCGACGAGGCAGTGCATGCGCCAGATGAACAGGCCCATGCGCGGATGCCTGTACAGGATGACCAGAAGACGCCATCTCGGGCGGATTCTCACCCTCAGGCAGCTGAGGCCGATACGGGTACCGGCATTGACGAATCCCCTGACGGCGCTGCCGTAAGCGAATCATGGGGCGATGAGGGCGATGGAGCGCCCCATGACAGGCAGCGCTACGGCTCGCGCCAGGGATTCGGCAGGGCGGACGAGGAGCCTCCTGCCAGGACTTTCCCGGATCTCTCGTCAATCCTGTCGACGGACGTATTCCACGCCGAAAAGCAGCGTCCGCCGATGGATGCTGCAGATCCTGCCGATGAGCCGGACGATGCGCCGCCGGATTATTCCGAAGAGCCTGCCGGGGACTTTGCCAGGGCGGATGAGGATGCCGCCGGGGATGACGGCCAATCAGCCGGCGTTAACGATGATTCCGGCGTACAGGACGAGGAGGACGGGATCATGCAGGCCATCTCGGATTGGGAGGCGATGAAGGATCCCACTACCCCCCTGCCCGAGATAAGCATGGACATCTTCGATGAATCCGACGAGCAGCCCGCGCCGGATCCCGCGGCGTCTTTCCAGGGCATCAAAAAAATGGACGCGGAGATGGTCAGGCGTTTTTCCTATTTCGCCAAGGTCGACGGCATGGAGGATCAGATCTGCAGGGCCGTCACGACATGCGGGGCATATCTTGCCGGCATCAGCAAGGGCGCGTATGGCAACCTGGCGATTATCGGGGCTTCGGGCTGCGGCAAGACGATGCTCGCGACCAACATCGTCAAAACCCTCCAGCAGCTCATCGGCAAGCCGCTCAGCCAGATAGGAAAGATAAACGGCGAAGCTCTAAACCGCAAGGATGTCGCGGCGCTAATGGGAAAGATTGGCTCGGGCTGCCTGATAATCGAGCATGTCGGAGATCTATCCAGGGAGACCGAAAAAAAGCTGTCAGAACATATCGAGCGGCATGCCGGAGAATCGCTGATCATCCTTGAGGGCGACAGGGATGGGATGGCGCAGGCCATGGGAAGGCATGAAGGTTTTGCCGGAAAGTTCGGCGCGCGGATCGAGATTCCGTTTTTCTCCAACGACGAGCTGGTCGAATTCGCGAGGACTTACGCCGCCGAGAACGGCTACGACATAGACGCGATGGCCACGCTGGCGCTCTACAAGCGGATCAGCAACATCCAGAAGATTGACCAGGCGACGACGCTCGTGGAGGTAAAGGAGATCGTGGACGAGGCCATAGCGCGCGTGGAAAAGGGGAGTTTGAAGAAAATGTTTGGGATACTGACTTCCAAACGCTATGACGAGAACAATTACGTTCTTTTGCATGAGAAGGATTTCGAAGGCTAGGGAGGCTGCTATGGAGAATAATTTTACAGACCTGGACATGTATCTATTCGGCCAGGCGACGCACTACGACATCTACAAAAAAATGGGAGCGCATCTCATGACGGCGGGGCGCAAAAAAGGCGTGATGTTCGACCTGTGGGCGCCGGGCGCGAAACGCGTATGGGTGATCGGCACGTTCAACGATTGGAATGAGACGAGCCACGAGATGGTGAGGATCGAGCCGGAGAAGAGAGGCATTTACGAGCTGTTCGTGCCCGAGGCAAAGGTCGGCGACATGTACAAATATCTGATCGAATGTGCCGACGGGCAGATGCGGTACAAGGCCGATCCGTTCGCGAACCAGGCGGAGCTGCGCCCTGGCACGGCGTCTATCGTGGCGGACATCGACCATTTCAAGTGGACTGACTCGGAGTGGCTTGAGAGGCGGGCGGCAAACGACCATTTCAAACGCCCGATGTCCATACTGGAGGTACATCCGGGCTCGTGGATGCGGCATCCGTTCCGCGAGGACGAGGGATTTTACACTTATCGCGAATTTGGCGAGTCCATTATAAGATACGTTAAAGAGATGGGGTATACCCACGTCGAGCTGATGGGCATATCCGAGTATCCGTTTGACGGTTCCTGGGGTTATCAGGTGACGGGGTATTATGCTCCGACGTCGCGCTATGGCACGCCGGAGGATTTCGCCTATTTAGTCAATGAATTGCATAAAAACGGCATAGGCGTGATCCTTGACTGGGTGCCCGCGCACTTCCCGCGCGACGCGCACGGCCTGGCGGAGTTCGACGGCACCTGCCTCTATGAGTACGCCGATCCGCGAAAGGGAGAGCATCCGGACTGGGGTACCAAGATATTCGACTATGGCAAAAACGAGGTTAAGAACTTCCTGGTCGGCAGCGCCCTAATGTGGGTGGAGCATTATCACGTGGACGGCCTGCGCGTGGACGCCGTGGCGTCGATGCTCTACCTGGACTATGGAAAACAGGACGGCCAGTGGGT
This sequence comes from uncultured Eubacterium sp., assembly GCA_964450965.1. GTDB lineage: Bacteria > Bacillota > Clostridia > Lachnospirales > Lachnospiraceae > W0P33-017. The sequence goes on from CAYVFF010000008.1 coordinate 50,156, forward strand.
CGCGAACAAATACGGCGACAACAAAAATCTGGAGGCAATCGAATTTTTCAAGCATATCAACACGCTGATTACCGGTCGCAACAGGGGGGCAATGATGATTGCCGAGGAATCCACGGCGTGGCCGAAAGTGACGGGGAGGGCGGAGGACGATGGCCTGAACTTCACCTATAAATGGAACATGGGATGGATGCACGACTTCCTGGATTACATGAAGCTGGATCCGCTCTTCCGCAAGGGCAACCATTACAAGATGACTTTCGCATCGAGCTACAACGAGAGCGAGAAATATATACTCGTGCTCTCCCATGACGAGGTCGTGCATCTGAAATGCTCGATGATAAACAAGATGCCGGGCCTGGAGGGCGATAAATTCGCCAATCTGCGAGTGGGATATACATATTTTATGACGCACCCCGGCAAAAAGCTGCTGTTCATGGGGCAGGATTTCGCGCAGCTGCGCGAGTGGAGCGAGGAGCGCGAGCTCGACTGGTATCTCCTTGCGGAGGAGAAGCATCAGCAGATACATGAATATATGAAAAAACTGCTGCATCTTTATCGCGAATATCCGTCGCTCTACGAGCAAGACCACGTGAACGCCGGCATGGAGTGGGTCAACGCGGACGACATGGAACACAGCATATATAGCTATATCCGCAAGTCCTCCGACGGGAAACAATGCCTGTTGGTAGTGCTGAATTTTACCCCGATCGCGCGTCCCGACTATCGCGTAGGCGTGCCGCAGGCGGGCTGGTACAGGCTTATACTGAATTCTGACGACGTCTGCTATGGCGGGACCGGTCAGGAAGTGCCGAAACGCTACCGCGCGAAAAAGGGCGACTGGGACAACCAGCCTTTTTCTATAGCTTATCCGCTGCCTCCCTATGGCGCGGCGATTTTCGCGTTCGACTACAAGGAAAAGGAGCCGGAAAAGCAGGACATAAACACCATGCCCATTGCGAACGGGATTTCAAGGTAACATAAGATGTGAAGATGCGATGGCCGCCGGATGGCAACAATCATCCGGCGGCTCTTATTTTTTTGCGATTTTTATCCGAAAAATAAAAAGAGCCGCGGTGCGTCCGCGCGAACCCGGCAAGGCGGGCGGGCATAACGGCGCTCGGTAGCGCAGGTATATTTAACTCTGGAGGGATATCCTTGAATATGCAGATGAATCAGATAAACAAGGCGGATAAAAACGAGTTTTTCGGGAAGGCCGTGATAATCGGCGCCGGGGAGGCAGGCCGCGCGGGCAAGGCGGCCGCAAATGACGAGGGCGCCGTGCTGGCGGGTTCCGCGCCGGTTTCAAAGAGCGTGACATACCGCAGGCCGGAGCAGGAACGGGCCGCGACGTCGATAGAGGACATAATGGACAGCGCGGCGGGAAAAGACGCGGTCCTTATGAAAAACGAGATGGTCGTAGGGGCGCAGACTACCACTCCTAAGAGGGCGCTGCAGCTCGAGGACGAGGGCTACTCCCTGCCGGATGCCGATATTCATACGATAGTCACCGAGACGGACAAGATCCAGGCGACTTTGGCGAAGGCGGGAAAGGATGTCAGTTATTTTACCGGCGACCTCACGCCGGAGCAGCTGGCGGAGATAGCCGGATCGGCTGCCCTCGCGGCGCAGTATTCCGCCGCTTTAGACGAGGCGGCCGCTATACGCCCTTTGGAAGACGGCGCGGTAAAATATATGCTGGACAATGGGCTGGAACCTACCATATCAAATATATACCAGGCGCAGTACAATGGCGTCTATGCGCAGGCAATGCCCGACGAATCGCTCGACGCCCCGCTGATCGGCGGACAGATGGAAAAGGTCATTGCGGCGGCCGGCATGGAGCGGACCGATGAGAATGTAGAGCCCTGCAAATGGATGGCCGCGAACGATATAGCCGTCACGCCGGAGCATCTGGAATATGTGTGCGCCTTGCGGGATCTGCGGGCGCCATCCGATCCGGGGCAGCTGGTCGGGGCGATGCGGCAGGCCGTCGAAGATGGCAAGGCTCCGGGGGACGCGTATCTCCTGCCGGGGTATGCGCCGGCGGAACGCGCATTGGCAGCGGAGAACGCCCTCATGGAAGTCTCCGACGAGGAGATCGCATACGTCCTCTCGCAAGATCAGGATCTCACAATAGAGAACTTACGTCACGCTCACAATCTTATCAAGGGCGGCATGGCAGATCCGGCGGAGGGCATACGCGCCCTGTCGGAAAAAGGACTGTTGCTGCTCACGGCGCGGCGCATGCTGGAAGAAACCAGGCTTGCCATGACTGCCGAGGCGAATTATGGCCTCATAAAGCGCGGCGTGGCGATAGAGCTGCGGCCTCTTGAGCTGCTGGTGGAGGACCTCAAGGCGCAGGAGCGGGATTATTACAGGCAGCTCCTGCAGGCGGACGGCAGCGAGGCATCTCCCGGGGAAATATCCCTTTTTTCCGAAACGGAGCGGGCGGCGGAGGAATTAAAGTTGATGCCCGCCTACGCGCTGGGCTCTGTTCCACGCGAGGCGACATTCGGCGAGCTGCACGATGCCGGAGCGAATCTAAAGCAGAGGCTCGATGCCGCAGGCACCGCGTACGAGACGCTTATGACCTCTCCCCGCGCGGATCTTGGCGACAGCATAAAGAAGGCTTTCCGCAATGTGGACGACATTTTAGGGGAGATCGGCATGGAACCCTCGGATGCGAACGCACGGGCGACCCGCATCCTGGCCTACAACGGGCTGGAGATAACCCGGGATTCCGTCACGGAGATGAAGCTGGCGGACAGGCGCGTCCAGCAGGCATTTTCCAGCCTGAAGCCCGCCGTGGTCCGCGAGATGATAAGGGATGGCATAAATCCTTTAAACCTGTCGATGGAGCAGTTAAATAAAGAGGCGGCACGGATAAACAGCCGCATCGGCACGGCGGACGACCTCGAAAAATACAGCGAATACCTGTGGAAGCTGGAACGCCGTCACGACATAACGCCCGAGGAGCGCGACGCCTATATCGGGATCTACCGCCTGATCCACCAGGTAGAGGCAGGAGACGGCGCGGCAATCGGCGCGTTAGTAGAACAGGGCGCTGAAATCACGATGGGCAGCCTGCTCCGCGCTGTCCGCAGCTCCAAAAAGAGCGGGATGGACTACCGCGTCGACGATGATTTCGGCGGAGCGGAGGGCACTTACCGGGGTACCAGCATCAGCGACCAGATCAACGCCGCGTACAACGCGCAGTGCGTACAGGAGATCATGCGGTCGGCGGAGGAGCCTGACAAGTTCGCGTATCTATTCTCTAGGGAGGGCTGGCAGGATCTCTCTCCGGAGCAGCTCATGGAGGAGCTGGACAAAGCGCCGGCAGATACCTCCGCGGACGAGGCTTACGCGAGGGAGGAGCTGGGCGGCTTTCATGAGGCTGCTGCCGCGCCGCTTGAGATATATAGGATGCTGGAGCGTTACGACGTGCCGCCCACGGTAAATAACGTGCTGGCGATGCGGCAGCTTATCGCAAGCCCGAACCAGGCGCTGCGCAGGCTCTTTTCCGCCGCGGAGAGCGCGGGCGACGGGGGAGATCTCTCCGAGGAGATATCCCGCATCAAGGACGGCATTCTGGAAAAAATGGGCGAGAACGCGTCCGCTCCCGAGGAACTTGCCAAGGCGCAGGAAGAGCTGGCAGAGGTGGCGGAGCGCTGCGGCAAAGCCGTGATGTATGACCAGGCGTCCAGCCTTGACGTGAGGGAGCTGAAAATGATGTCGGTCCAGCTGAATATCGGCGCGGCGATGGCCAGGGAGGAGCGTTATCTGGTCCCGGTCCTAACAAAGGACGGGGCGGTCGGCATCAGCTTGCGCGTCGTTCGCGGCAAAGGCAGAAAGGGCGGCGTGCGCGTCACGATGGACAGCAGGCGTTACAGCAAGGTCGCGGCGGAATTGCACGCGGATGCGGATGGGCGGATCAGCGGATATATCGCTTCGGATTCCAGGGCGGGCGCGGACCTGTTAGGGAGCGGGATAGCGGGATTTTTTGCGGAAGGCGACGACGTCCGCGCCGTCTATAGCGCGCATCTGGATTTTCTGCAATTCGAGTCGGGTGGAGACGGCGAAGACGCGGGAGACTCGGACGGCGTCCAGACGGCGGAACTGTACGGCCTCGCGGAAAAAATCGTGCGATTTTTGAGCGACGGGATTACGAAAGAGGAGTAAACTTCCGATATAGTTATGCAAAGGGGCTTGGCCCCGCCCGCCGACATGGAACGTCGGCGGATGCCACATCGCAGGGAAGCGCACGGGATAACAGAGGTGCGAAATGAAAGTAAACCAGAATCTATCGGCAGTGGTGGCGAACGGCCATCTGCATCGGAGCGAGAACAAGCTGACGGCGGCTATCGAACGCCTGTCATCCGGCTACAAGATCAACAAGGCAAAGGACAATCCATCGGGCATGGCTATCAGCAACAAGATGCGCGCGCAGATCATGGCACTCAACCAGTCCAGCCAGAACGCGGCGGACGGCACGAGCGTCATGCAGACCGCCGACGGCGCGTTGAACGAGGTGCATTCCATACTACAGCGCATGCGCGAGCTGTGCGTTCAGGCGGCATCCGATACGCTGACAGTGGAGGACAAGGAGGCGTGCCAGCAGGAGATCGACGACCTCAAGGCCGAGGTCGACCGCATCGCGAAGGACACGGAGTTCAACGGCAAGGTATTGCTGGACGGATCGCAGGATACGCGCATTTTCCCGAGCGTCGGCGGCGAGCTGGCCGGGACATATATCCGCAACTTCCAGACGAGCGACGACGTGCCGCCAAAGGATTATAATTTTTACATAAATAAAGCTCCGGAGAGGGCTACGATACCTGATGTTCAGATTGAGCCGTTTACAGGTGATGATATACAGCGCGTGATAACGATAAACGGCTGCTCTGCGACGATCGAGCCTGGTGATTCGGAGGATGTTATTTTCGAGAAGCTCAAGGAGCTGGGCGACCTCGCTGGCGTGAAGGTGGAGAAGAGTACTGCTAATGCGAATGAATATACCTTTACCTCGTTCGAATACGGCTCGCGCCAAAAGGTCGAGCTCTCTTATAAAGAGCAGACAATGACGGTTACCGGTGAAAATAACATAGAGACCGTTGTCAGTGAGGAGAACGTATGGGACGATAAAGTCGACAGCGGCGAGGATACGGGGATTATGTATGACCCGGATTTAGAGTTTCCTTTGGGCGAGGGATTTTCCCAGACAGCTACATATTCCTCGGACGGGACGCGTGTCGAGTTCCGCGACCAGAACGGATTTCTGATAACGTTTGATTTTGATCCGGAGGCGATTACTGATGATGTTGCTCTGGCGAAGTTGCAAGCGGGGATTATGGACGTCAGGCTCGACGTCACCGACCTTGGCAGCATGACGCTGCAGGTAGGGGCGCATGAGAACCAGGTAGTGGACGTGCGCATCCCGTCCGTGACTTGCGAGGCACTCTACATAGACGATATAGACGTGGTCCGCAGGTACGGCGGCGGCGACGTCTATGAGATGGTCGAGGACGAGGAGGGGAATCCTGTCAGGAGGCTCGTCTCCTATACCGGCGCGGATGAGGCACTGGGCGCGTTAGACGACGCGATAGCGCAAGTCAGCAGCGTGCGCTCCCGCATCGGCGCCTACCAGAACCGCCTGGATTATGCGGTAAAGAGCCTGGATGGCACTGTGGAGAACATGGAGGCCGCCATTTCGCGAATCATGGACACCGACATGGCGGAAGAGATGTCGACGTATTCCAATATGAACGTCCTGGATCAGGCCGGCATCGCCGTGCTGACGCAGGCGAACGACCTGCCCCAGCAGGTTCTGCAGCTCCTGCAATAAAGCCCGGTAGCAATGGGCAGGCGGATCGACTGCTTGCAGGCAGGTCCGCGGGCTTTCATTCACGGCATGCTCCGCCCGGGCATGGCAGACCATTCCCGGGCGGAGCTATTGCGGAGGTAAGGCATGACCGATGAGAAAAAAAAGGAATTTACGCGCAGGCTCTCGCAATGCAATGCCAGCGAGATGATCGTCATACAATACGATATCTTTTTCGCATATCTGGAGGATGCCGAGGAGGCTTTCGAGCTGGGCGGAGAGCCGTTCAAACAGGCGATAGGCCACGCGGACGCCGTGCTGGTCCGCCTGCAGGAATCTCTCGATTTCAAATATCCCCTGGCGAAGGAACTATATCCGCTGTATAACTACGCGCGCAGGCAGCTCGCGCTGGCGCGTGCCACCCATAAGAAAAAGCCGATAAACAACGCGCGCAACGTCATGGCGAAGCTATATGACGCGTTCTCGAAGATTGCGGCGGACGATGACTCCGCCCCCATAATGCAGAACGCCGAGGCGGTCTACGCGGGTTACACCTATGGCAAGGACGCGCTGAACGAGGCCGCTATGGATGCCTCTCCCGAACAGGGCAGGGGATTTCTGGCGTGACACATCCGCGTTCAGCCGCTTAGCGCGGCCTTGCACGTTTTTTTATAGCATCCGATTCCGTATTTTAATATCTTCTTGACTCTCGTGTATTTGAAGGCATCCATGTACCGCCGCTCGTCGATTTGCCCGATGGCATTCCGGCAAGCCGCGTCCAGGTCTCCGTCATCTGCGTATTTCATCTCGATGACGATGCCGGTCTCCCCGTCTTCCGATTTCGCCAGGATATCCGCGTATCCCTCGCCCGCCTCGCGGTTTGAGACGACGTCCATGTTGTCGTTTGCCAGAAGAACCCCGAGTATTGTGCCGTGGTAGAAGCTCTCTTTCCTCTCGTCCGGCACGGCGGTATCGCGGATGCTGATGGATTTCTCCAGATAGCGCGAAAAGAGCCGCTCTACCGTGTCCGCGTCCCCGCCGCTTAGCGCGGCACAGAATTTGTCGAGCATCGTTTTGTCCTCCTTGACGCTTTCTTTGAAGTATTCCCTGATTTGACGAACAAAAACGTCCCGGACCTCCATGTTCGGGATTTTGAGCTGCATCAGGCCGCGGTCCGTATGGCCATGGCTGGTGAGGTATCCCGTCGTATAGAGCAGGCTCCATAGATTGTCGATATTATCGTAGATCTCGGAGTAGGTGAGGTTCTCGCGCATATCCTTCGTGATAGTCCCGCCGGCCACCAGGATCTCGATTTCCTGCCTGGTCGAGTCGTTAGCCATCCCCACGAAGCGCCTCACGGAGTCATTGCCGCTGGTGTTGATCCAGTAGTTTTCCGGACGCGCGTCGGGAGTATCCTGCAGCGCGTCGCAGTAGTTAATCACGTCCCATGGGCAGTAGATCTGCGAATTCCCGAAATGGTATCCGTCATACCAGTTTTTCGCCGCGTCATAACTGCCTGGATGTCCATAATAATCCAGAAGGCCGCGGACTTCCTCATCCGTAAAACCAAAATATTCCGCAAAGCGCGCATCCGAGATGGAGCGTACTTTCAGGTTATTCAGCCCGGTGAATATGCTCTCATTTGAGATGCGCAGGCAGCCGGCGAGCACGGCGAGCTCCAGGCTGTCGTTCGTCTTGAGCGCCGCGCCGAGAAAAGAGCGGATCAGCGAGACCATCCTGTCGTAGTACTCGCCGGCGTGCGCTCTCGCAAGCGGGACGTCGTATTCATCGATGAGGAGGACGGTTTTTTTGCCGAAATGCTCCTCCAACAGCTCGGACAACGTCCTAAGGCTGTCAATGAATATATGCTCGGGCATATCCGCCGACAAAAGCGCGCGATATGCGGCCTTGTCATCATCATTCAGCTTATCGCTGTCCAAAAGGAAATGCATCCTTCGCGCGGTTCGCCTTATTAGCTGCGCGGCGGCTTGATATGCATGCTCATAATCTAGGGCGTCGACGCCCTTCAAGGTAAGAAAAATTACAGGGTATTTTCCCATGTACCGCTTGCAGAGCTCTTTTTCTTTTGAAATCTCAAGCCCGTCAAAAATCGACTTGTCGCCATCTATTGAAAAAAAATTAGAGAGCATGCTCATGTTCAGCGTCTTGCCAAAACGGCGGGGGCGGGTGAAAAGGGTGACCTTGTTCCCGCTTTTAAGCAAATCCCGGATCAACCCGCTCTTATCAACGCAATAGTAATCCCGCGTCCTGATTTCTCTATAGTCTTCAATCCCGATCGGGAGCATTTTTTTCTCTCTCATACTGCCGTACTCCTTAGGCGTGATAATAAATACAGGATTTGTTTCCACCATTATACTTCATAACGGACCGCGGCAACAAGCGGTTTTCTCTAAAACCCGCGCGAACCATGCTATTGCGCATATACAACTTGCACAAATTTCTTTTCCGAAAAGCTCTAAAAATCGTTCATAAAGAGGCGGGATATACAAAATAAATATCATGCGATTCCAGGAAAATCAAGGCATCGGCCCGGATTTGGATAAATTTCAGGTACAGCAGCCTATCGTATCGCGAAAAAATAAGTTTTCGCGATACTGCATGGACATGGCCTCTTTTCCTCCGTATAATCCTCAATACAATCCATTTGCACCAATGGTGCGGAACGCCACGTTAAAAGGAGGTGTCGGCGCGTGACAGGAATATCTATATTGGATGGGGAGATCGGCCCCGGGCTATGCGAATACCTGCTGGCGTGCCAGCCCGGCGTAAAGCCGGCCCTCTGCGGAGGCTGGGAGGAGCTGCGGGAATCAGGGACAAAGCTGGCCCTGGTGGGAGCGGGATTCTGGGATGACGCGCAGGCGGAGGCCGCGGAGGCCGCCGGGATTTTTGTGATAAGGCTGGACGAGGAACATCTCTCGCCCTATCAGCCGGCGGACGCCCTGATGAAGGCCGTATGCAAGCTGGCCCTGGACCGGCAGATGTATCTGCCGGGAGCGCTCCGCGCCCTCTATGGCGAACGCCGCATAATAGCGGTATGCTCTCCGCACAGCTATGACATGCAGACCGCTTTCGCCGTGGCCTATGGCCTTATCCAGGCGGAATCCAGACGGGTATTATATCTGGATTTTACTTATTACAGCGGTTTTTTCGAGGCTGACGGAGACGACGTGGGCGACTTGTTTTACGAGATGCACAAGCAGGACGCGCCGTTGGGAAGCATCCTGGCGGCAATCGTACAGAAATTCGGGCGGCTGGACTATGTAAAGCCCGCGCGGGTGCAGATGGATTTGGAAGATATAACGGGAGAAGACTTAAGGCTGTTGCTGCGGCGTCTGCTGCAGGAAAGCGAATACGATCTGGCGGTGCTGAACCTGCCTGCCAGGCCGGCATTCCTTCGGGCGGCATATGACAGCTGCAGCCGCATGTACAGTCTCCAGCGGGAGGGAACCCTGTATGACCAGGCACAGGCCCGCCTGCTGGAGGATCTCAGATTGGGCAGCGGCGAGACAGAGCTGGCCAATCTGAAGGTCATTCCGATGCCGGCCATCGGGGGGAGTTTTTCTATGGATGAGTCCATGTATGAGACGCTGCTCTTCGGGGACATGGCCAATTTTATCAGGAATATCATAGAAAAGGAGGAGTAGCGTTACGGATTATGTCGCGGCCGTCAGGGAATCTGTCCTGGCGAAGATGGACGTCTCCCGGGAGATGCCTGACGAGGAGCTATGGGCGTTGATCGATGAGGCAGTGATAGAGGAGGGGACGAACCGTCCGCCGCTGCGGGAGCGGATACGGCTGCGCGAGCGGGTGTTCAACTCGATGCGCGGCCTGGACGTCCTGCAGGAACTGGTCGAGGATCCCGAGATAACGGAGATCATGGTAAATGGTTTTTGCCACATATTTTACGAGAAAAATGGCAGGATAGCGCAATGGGACAAGCAGTTCCCTTCGCGTGAGAAGCTGGAGGACGTCATTCAATCGATAGTGGCGGCCGGAAACAGGATGGTGAACGAGGCAATGCCTATCGTGGATACGAGGCTGCGCGATGGATCCCGCGTGAACATCGTGCTATCGCCGGTCGCGATCGACGGCTCGGTCATCACGATCAGGAAATTTCCGGCAAAACCGATGCGCATAGCCGACCTGCTAAGGCTAGGCTCCCTCTCGCAGGAGATGGCGGAGGACCTGAGGCGGTTCGTCGTGGCAGGCTACAACATTTTCGTCTCGGGCGGCACGGGCTCGGGCAAGACGACTTTTTTGAACGCCTTGTCGGGATATATCCCGGCGACGGAGCGCGTGATTACTATCGAGGATTCGGCGGAATTGCAGCTAAACGGCATCCCGAACCTGGTGCGCCTGGAGACGCGCCAGACGACATTGGAGCAGGTGGCGGAGATCTCTATCAGGGATCTGATACGCACGGCATTGCGCATGAGGCCGGACAGGATAATAGTCGGCGAATGTCGCGGCGCGGAGGCGTTAGACATGCTTCAGGCCATGAATACGGGCCATGACGGGTCGCTTAGCACGGGTCATGCCAATTCTTGCCAGGACATGCTAAACCGCCTGGAGACGATGGTGCTGATGGGCATGGACCTGCCGGTATCCGCCATACGCGCCCAGATAGCGTCCGGGATTGACGTGCTGGTCCATCTAGGGCGGCTGCGCGACCGCAGCCGGAAAGTGTTGGATGTCATGGAGGTCGACGGGATAGAAGACGGCGCGATACGCCTCAGGCCCTTGTACCATTTCACGGAGACCGGCGAGAAAGGCGGGCAGATCATAGGAGAGTGGCGGCGCGTATCTCCGCTGCTTCACAGGGAGAAACTCGCGGCTGCCGGACTGGAGAATGGCGATGCGCGATTATAACCATTACAAATATTCGCCGGAGGAGCTCGTGCGGCTGTTTATAGTGTCGCTCGTGATTATCGGGCTGGTCAGCTATCTGTTTTACGATTCGCCGGTTTTCATGGCGCTGCTCGTCCCGTTTTATCCGATTTTTTTGAAGATCCGGGCGCAGGGGCTGCTCCAGAAGCAGAAAAACGAGCTCTGCAGCCAGTTCAAGGAGACGATATCCGCGGTAGCAGCCGCGCTGAACGCCGGATATTCGGTGGAAAACGCTTGGAAAGAGGCCTACTCGGAGGTCGTGCAGATGTTCGGGGAAAAATCACTGATGGCGAACGATTTGCGCCAGATGCTCGCGCGGCTGTCTATGAACGTGCCGCTCGAGGAGCTGCTCGATGATTTCGCGAGGCGCAGCGGCATCGAGGACGTCGCGTCCTTTTGCGATGTGTTTTTCTTCGCGAAGCGAAGCGGCGGCGATTTTATCGGGATTATACGTTCGACGGCGGATCGCATAGGCAGGAAGGTGGCCTTGCAGCGCCAGCTTGAGACAGACCTGGCCGCGCGGCGGCTGGAGAGCCGCATCATGAACGTGGTGCCGCTTGGCATACTGCTATATCTCAAGCTGACCTCTCCCGGGTATTTCGACATGCTCTATGGCAATTTGCCAGGGATATGCATAATGAGCGCGTGCCTTGCGGTATATCTATTCGCTTATGCCATGGCGGAGGGCATGATGCGCAAAGGCCTGGCTATATGACGGCGGAGGATAATCGATGGCTGTGTACATAGTAGTCGTAATACTTGCGCTGGCCGCGTATATCTTCCTCGCGCAAAAGGGGCTAAAAGACAAATACGGCATCTACTGCCTGGTTATGATCGCATGCGGCATACTCGGGCTTGCGCTGGAGATGCGGGGCGAAGAGCCGGCAGATCCGTCGGAGGCGATAGAGCGGCCGGAGCCGGGCGCGGGTTCGGTGGAAAAAGAATATATGCTTTCGGTAGACGAGCTGGACATCAACGAGCCTTACAGCGTGGTCGTCGAAAACCGGCATCTGACCGGGCGCGAGCTGGAAGAACTTTTCTCGAAGGCGCTAGGCGAGCTCGAGACGGCTTTTCTCGGCGAAAACGAATCGCTGGACCATGTCACGAGCGACCTCGTGCTAGTGGATGTTCTTGCGGACGGGATGGTCGGCGTCAGCTGGAGTTTTGACAGCTATGACGCGATCACGGCTGATGGCAGATTGCGCGAGGACGAGCTGGACGAGGACGGCAGGCTGATCGAGGCGACCGCTACCCTCTCCTATGAGGGGGCGACGGCGAAGCATACTTTTTCCATTATGGCCTATCCGCCGGAGAAGACCGCGACAGAACTTTTTTTCGAGAATCTGGCGCGGGAATTTCAAAGCCAGAACGAAGGTCTGGGAACGGAGGTCGCGCTGCCTGGCTCCGCCGGCGGCTATGCGATAGAGTGGGGCGAGAAGAAAAAGGAAAAGCCGGTGAATATGCTGCTGTTCGGCATATGCGCGATGGCGGCGGTCGCGGTCGGTAAGAAAGACGACGCGAGGAAGGCCAAGGCGCGGCGCGACGCGCAGCTCATGGAGGAATATCCTCAGATGTTAAACCAGATGGCGCTGCTGCTGGGCGCAGGGATGACCGTGGGGAACGCCTGGGAGAAAATCGCCCTGGGCTATGAGAAGAAGCGGCAGGAACATGGCGCGCAGACGGCGCAGATGCCGGTCTATGAGGAGATGCTGGTCACATACCGCCAGATCCAGGACGGGATGGGAGAGCGCAGGGCCTATGAGGAATTCGGCGAACGGCTGGGCCTGCAGCCGTACCGGAGGCTTGCCACCCTGCTGGTGCAGAACCTGCGCAAGGGGACGCGCGGCCTCAGCAGGCTTATGGAAAAGGAGATGCAGTCCGCCTACGACGAACAGGCGGGCAGCGCGAAAAAACGCGGCGAGGAGCTGCAGACGAAGCTGCTGCTGCCGATGATGCTGATGCTCGCGCTGGTGATCGTGATTATCATGATTCCAGCCATGGCGAGCTTCCAACTGTAGACATTATATGAATCGGCCGCGATTCGGCAGCGGTACGTTATTAATCAAAATTGAAGGAGGGAAAATGCGAAAACTGAATTTATGGCTGTTAAGGGCGAGGCTGCGCCTTCGCTACGCGGCGGATGACGCGGCGGAATTTCTGTGCGGCGACGACGGCATAGGCACCGTGGAGATGATCCTGATACTCGTCGTCCTTATCGGGCTGGTCTTGATCTTCAAGGATAGCCTGGGCGAGCTCGTCGGCAACATATTCGAGACAATTGAGAGCAAGAGCGAGAGCGTTGGGGAGTAAGGAAAAGTCCGGGACGATCACAGTCTTCGCGAGCCTGTCGCTGATGCTCGTTGCCTCCTTTTTGCTGGCGCTGCTGGAGGCGGCGCGGGCACGGGGATTCGAGGCGTATAGCGCCATGCACCGTGCCAATGCGATGGAGACGGTATTTTCCGAATACCAGAGGGATTTATTCGAAAAATATGGAGTCTTCATGCTTGACGGCGGCTATGGCACGGACGGGCTGCAGATCTCGCAGATAGACGCGCGGCTGCTATCGGCCAGCCAGAGGAACCTAAGGCCGGCCGGCAGACTGCGCAGACGCCAGAATTTTTATCAGATGGATGTCGAGGAGGCGTCGATGCGCGAATATCTGCTCGCGACAGACTATGATGGAGAACCTTTCAGGCACATGGCGGCGGAGTCCATGAAGCTGCGCTGCCCCGAGGAGATAGCCCGGGAATTGTACGAGGGCTTTAAGTCTGCCGGAGACGCCGCCGACGTGGGGCGGCAGAACCAGTCCGCCGTGGACGACGCGCTGGAAAATATAGAGTCGGCAAAAAATGCGCGCGCCGAGGCGGCCAGGGAAGCCGCCGAAAACGGCGGAGAGCCGCCGCCCGCGCCGTCAGGCCCGCCGGTGGAAAATCCCATGGACATCGTGAAATCCGCGAAAAAAAGGGACATTCTCTCTCTCGTGAAGCCAAGCGACGCTGTCATTTCGGAAAAGTCGCTCGGGGATTACGACAAGCTGGAGCGCAGGACTCTCTCCGGGGGCGTAGGCGACTGGGACGTCTCGGGAGACTGGTATGAGACGGTACTATATCACCAGTTTCTGGAGTCGGAGTTTTCCTGCTTTACATCGTCAGCGTCCGGCGACGGCGCGCTCGATTACGAACTGGAATACATCCACGCCGGCAAGAAGTCCGACCGCGACAACCTAAAAAGCGTCGTAAAAGAGATGCTGGCCATGCGCGAGGGCGCGAACCTCCTTTATCTGGAGGGAGACCCGGAGAAAACAGCCGAGGCGCATGCCCTGGCGCTGGCTATAGCTGCTTCTTTCGGCATCGCTCCGGCGGAGGAGCTGGTCGCGCAGGGCATCCTCGCGGCCTGGGCCTTCGTCGAGAGCGTGCTTGACCTGCGCACGCTGCTATCAGGGGGCAAGATCCCCTGGATGAAGACGGCGGAGAGCTGGACTAGCGCCCTCTCCGGCATAGGTTCGCTGCTAAGTGGCGGAATGCGCGCAAAGGAAGACCCCGGGGGAGAAGATTATCCGGGCTATCTGCAGAAACTGCTGTATCTCTCGTCCGCCAGGAAATTGAACTACCGCGCTATGGACGTCATGGAGCTATACGCGGCTCGCCACGGGCACGGGCAGCTTCGCATGGACAACATGATCCTGGCGATGCGGGCGGACTTTTCGTTTGTGGCAAAGCCGATTTTTTCGGGATTGGTCACGCTGCGGCATCCGGACATAGACAGGCTGGTATATGCCAAAACGGAGGAGTACGGATACCTGGAGAAATAGTCGTTAGGAGGGTATGTATCATAAGATGCCTCTGTGTGAAAGTTGTAAAAGAAAGAGACGAATTCACAATAACCAGATTTTCTTTCAGAACCTTGCCAAAATATCTAAAAAAGCTAAAGCTCTCTCCTCAAGAAGCACCATTGGCTTGGCGAAAAAAGAGGCATCTTATGATACATATCCGGCCGGCTCGATAACGCTCGAGATGGTGGTGATCCTGCCGATGTTCGTGACGTTCATGGTATTTTTCCTGTTCTTGTTCCGGGTGATGCTAGTGCAGGAGGGCGTTGAGGAGGCGCTACTCTACGCTTCGCGCACGATGGCGGCAGACTGTTACGCCGAGTCGCCGGAGGAGCCGCAGACGCAGGGAAAGCTGCTCGCGGGCGCGGAAGGCTTATTTTTGCAGTGTTTGAAAGACAATGGCTGTCCGACGCGTTTCGTCAGGGGCGGAGCTGCGGGGATCTCGCTGATGGGATCAGAACTGGCCGGGGATGAGATAGAGCTGCGGGCGGATTATGACATGCGTTTCCCATGTGTACTCATAGGGGATTTTACCTATCATATTGCGCAAAGTTCCATCAGCAGGAAATGGATAGGCGACATATCGCTGGTAGGTGGCTCCCCAGGCGGCGAGGATGCCTGGGTCTATATCACGCCGCGCGGATCGGCATATCATCTGACGACGGAATGCAGCTATCTGGACCTGAGCATACGCGCCGTGAGCCGGAGGTCGCTGCGGACGCTGCGAAGCGCGAATGGCTCGATATACCACGCCTGCGAATCATGTGGTTCCGGCGGGGGCGGTACGGTATTCATCACGGACTATGGGGAGAGGTATCACACGAGCCTTGCCTGCAGCGGGCTCAAGCGCACTATCTACATGGTCCGGCTGTCTGAAGTAGGAGGGAGGCATCTATGCGCCAAATGTGCAGCCGCGCGGTAGTCATGGCGATGCTCGCCTGGTGCTGTGCGCAGGACATAAAGAGAAAAAAAATCAATCTTGCGGTGATACTCGCGTTCGCCATATTGGGGATCGCTCTGCGTCTCGCATGGAATAACGCGTCAGCGGTATATCTGCTGTCCGGCATGGCGCCGGGGGCCGCTCTCCTGCTGCTAAGCTGGCTTACCGGAGGGCAGGTCGGAGCCGGAGACGGCGCGCTTTTGATGGCGACCGGGATCTATCTGGGGCTGGAGCAGAACCTCGCGATGTTTTTCGCGGCCCTCGCGATATGCGCCATCTGTGCGCTGGCATTGCTCATTTTCAGGAAAAAAAGCGGGAAGGATACGCTGCCTTTCGTTCCGTTCATGCTCGCCGGGTATATAGCCACGCTGGCGGGCGGTAGATGACGCGCCGGAAGGGCTGCTGGCTGCGGGGAAGCTATACGGTAGAGGCGGCGCTGCTTGTCCCGCTGTTCCTTTTTTCGATGATGAAGGGGCTGATGCTGGGCGTGGACTGTTACCATGACGTCCGCATAGCCTCCCAGACGGTGGAACATCAAGAGGACATAGAGCCGGCCGAGCGGATCTGGAAGTCGCAGCTGGCGCGGAAGGGAGTAGATTTTCTACATGAACATACAATATCAGAGGAATCTGAAGAATAGCTATATGGTGGTCGTCGAGGAGGGGCAGTCGCTGAACCTGGACGGGGAGCTGGCTGAAAAGATGATGCAGAAACAGGACATTCCAGGGCTGCTGCAATGGGTGACGATGGAGTCGGGGAACGATATGACTTTCTGGTATCAGATCACGGGGCTTCAGAGCCTTGCGGACTGGCTGAGCCGCCATACCCTGGATTACGAGCTGTTCGGCCATCTCCTCTCGGGGCTGTTAGCCCTGCAGGAGGAGCTGCCGCGATACTATATGAAGCTTGAGCATATACTGCTGCGGGAGGATCAGATTTTTCTTGACCAGTCGGGCAGGAAAGTGTCATTCTGCTATGAGCCTCTCTGGAGCAGGGAGCCTCGGGAGTCCCTCGGGGGACTGATGGAGCAGCTCCTATCAAAGATAGACCATGGGGACAAGCTGGCCGTGCGATTAGGTTACGGCCTGTACGAGAAATGCCAGGAGGCGAACGCGGACATCTGGCATTATGTGATGGAGTATGCCCACGGCGCACAGATAGAACCGGAGGACGAAACGCCCGAAAGAGGATGGGAATCCGAACAGGCGGAATTATCCGGGGACGAGGGGCGCGGCGGGCGGAGTTTGTCCGAAGACATGCCCCCGGACACCGACGCGGAGCGCCGTTCACGTGCGGAATGGCATCGCGCACACGATGCGGAGTATCGCGCCCATGCGGAGAGGAATCGTGCACGTGACGCGGAGTATCGCGCCGGCAATAATCCATACGCCGCCAGACATCACGAAAACGGCATGCCTGGCGCCGGCGCATCGGAATATGCCGCCCATATAAACGAGCAGATCGACATGCTGCGGCAGCCGGACGAAGCGCCGCGCAAGAAGCATTTCGGCGGCCGGCAGAGGGAGAGGGAGGACGCGTTGGTTCGCGAGGATGCCTCGTATGCGGCGCAGGAAACGCGGAAGGTCGATACGTCCGATTCCGGCGCGTCCTCCAGTTCCCCGCTTTCATGGCTCCAGGGGGTCAAGGCCGCTATCACCATGCCGAAAAAGAAGCCCCAGGCGCCTCCGCCCCCGGTATATGTATTCGAGCCGGAGACGGAGGCGCCGCGTACCGAGAACCCTACCGTATATCTCGGCGCGGATGCGGAGCCGGAGGGCCGGCTGGCCTATGAAGGGACGGGATCGGAGGCGGATTATATCATAGATAAGGACATTTTCCTGATAGGCGGACGGAACACCGATGCCGACGCGCGTCTGAAAGCGTCCGGCATCAGCCGCAGCCATGCCAGGATCACGCGTGACGATGGCGAGTATTTCATCGAGGATTTAAACTCGCGCAATGGCACATACCTCAATGGGCAGCTCCTTCCATACAAGGAGAGGAGGCGCATGAAGCCGGGCGACCGCCTGCGCTTCGCGCGAGAGGAATTCCTGTTTTATTGAAGGCGCGGCGGTGTTTTCGCGGATTCGCGCATAAAGAAGGCCTCCGACTCGCGGAGGCCTTCGCCGTATTATCCTTATCTATTTAGCCCATCACTACTTCAACGTTGTACTCTGCCTTCCCTTTTTCATAGGGAATCACGCAGCCATCGACCGGCCTTCCGTCGACGGTGAGGCTCTTCACGCCTTTCTCCACTCCGTCGGGATTGGTCACCTTGATGTGGTATGTTCCCTCGCGGAATTTGCGGGTCAGCGTGAAATCGCCGAAATCAGACGGCACGCATGGATTGATGGACAGCCCGCCGTGCGTCGGCATGAGCCCCAGTATGTACTGCGAGATGTTTACGAACGTCCATGCCGCGGTCCCTGTCAGCCAGCTGTTTTTCGCCTCGCCGTGGAACTTCGCGTCCGCGCCGGCCACCATCTGCGAATACACATATGGCTCGGTGCGGTGGATCTCGGAGAACTCCTCGACATACGCCGGACACGTCTTTTTATAGATCTCGAACGCCCTGTCGCCCCGGCCTATGACGGTCTCTGCGCATGACACCCAGGGATTGTTGTGGCAGAATATGCCGGCATTCTCCTTATATCCCGGCGGATACGAGGTGACCTCGCCAAGCTCGAGATGGTACTTCGTATACGCCGGTTGCAGGATCATGATGCCGTATTGCGTGTCCAGCCGCTCCTTTACGGAGTCGAGCGCCCGCTTTGCCAGGCCCTCCTCCACTCCGACGCCGGCCAGTACGCAGAATCCCTGCGGCTCGATGTAGATCTGGCCCTCCTCGCATTCCTTGGAGCCGACCTTGTGGCTGTATGCGTCATATGCCCTGACGAACCATTCGCCGTCCCATCCGTCCGTGACGATGGCGTCATACATTTTCTTCACTTCCGCGCGCGCCCTGGCGGCCTCCGCGCTATCGCCGGTCAGCTCGCACAGCTGAGCGTATTCCTCGCCGTATTTGACGAACATTCCGGCGATGAACACCGACTCCGCCACGGGGCCCTCGCTTGGCCCGAATGTCTGGAATGACTCGCCGGGATGCTCCGAGAAGCAGTTCAAGTTCAGGCAGTCGTTCCAGTCCGCCCGCCCGATGAGCGGCAGGTTATGCGGGCCTTTGTGGTTTATGATATAGTCGAGCGACCTTTTCAGATGCTCCATCAGCGGGCGCGCCACGGACATATCGTTGTCGAACGGCACCATTTCTTCCAGTATCGAAGTATCTCCGGTCTCGCGCACATACGCGCTGGTGCCGGCGATGAGCCAGAGCGGGTCGTCGTTAAACCCGCTGCCAATGTCCGAATTGCCTTTTTTCGTCAGCGGCTGGTACTGATGGTACGCGCTGCCGTCCTGGAACTGCGTGGAGGCGATGTCGATGATGCGCTCCCTGGCGCGGTCGGGAATAAGATGCACGAATCCCAGCAGATCCTGGCAGGAATCGCGGAATCCCATGCCCCTGCCGATGCCGGACTCATAATAGGAAGCGGAGCGCGACATATTGAACGTCACCATGCACTGGTACTGGTTCCATATATTGACCATTCGGTTCACTTTTTCGTTGCCGGATTCGATATGGTATTTCGAGAGCAGCTCGTCCCAGTATGCCTGCAGTTTCGCGAAAGCGTTCTCGACGTCCGCGTCGGTCTGGTATTTGGCCAGCATTGCGTTGGCGCGGGCCTTGTTGACGACGCCGGGGCTCTCCCACTTCTCGTCCTCGGGGTTTTCCACATACCCCAGCACGAAAATATAGGTCTTCGACTCGCCGGGGCCTAACGCCAGCTTGATCTGGTGCGCCGCGACGGGCGACCATCCGCTCGCGACCGAATCGCGGCATCTATCCTCCTCGACAGCGGCGGGCATTTCCGGACCGCGGTACGCGCCCAGGAATTCATCGCGGCTCGTGTCAAATCCGGAGACGGAGGCATTCACGGAATATACCGCGTAATGATTGCGCCGCTCGCGGTACTCTGTCTTGTGATATATGGTCGATCCCACGACCTCGACCTCGCCGGTGCTGAGGTTCCGCTGGAAGTTCTTCATATCGTCGTCGGCGTTCCACAGGCACCACTCTACATATGAGAACAGGCTCAGCTCCTTCGTATCCGCTCCGTTGTTCGTCAGCCGCACCTGGCTGATCTCGCAGTTGTCGTCCATAGGGACGAACGTGAGTACCGATGCCTCTACGCCGTTCTTTGCGCCGGTAAAGCGGCTGTATCCGATGCCGTGGCGGCATTCGTAGGAGTCGAGATCCGTCTGCGTCGGCTGCCAGCCGGGATTCCAGACGGTCCCGCCGTCCTTGATATAGAAGTATTTCCCGTTCCGGTCGGCCGGAACGTCGTTGTAGCGGTAGCGCGTGAGGCGCAGCAGCTTCGCGTCCTTATAGAACGTATACCCTCCGCAAGTGTTGGAGATTAAAGAGAAAAACTCATTGCAGCCCAGATAGTTGATCCAGGGCAGCGGCGTCTTAGGAGTCGTGATTACGTACTCCTTGTTCGCGTCGTCGAAGTATCCGAATTTCATACGGTGTTCTCCTTTTCCTAGAATAATGGGGCGCGCGCCCCTCCGCAAATGCTATAAACATAGTATAGAAAACGATTAAGTAAAAGTCAAGGAAAACAAAAAGTTAAAAAAGCGGCTAATGTTTTCGCGCCTTGCTCCGATAAATAACTTAGAAAAGCGGTCAGGAGGATTGCTTTTCGCTTTCAGACATTTCAGGGAAGAGAAAGAAGAGAGAAAGGAGATGCCGTTATGCGTATAGATGCTTTCAATCAGGTTGCCGCTATATACAAGAGCAGCAAGCCTGTCCGCTCATCCGCCGCGAAAAAGTCCGCAGGCTTTTCGGACCAGCTGCAGATATCGCGCGCCGGGCGGGACTTCCAGATCGCAAAACAGGCAGTCGCAAACGCTTCAGACATCAGGGAAGATAAGGTCGCAGAGCTGAAAACAAAGGTTGATTCCGGTAATTATCACGTTGATGCTGGAGATTTTGCACAGAAGTTGTTGGAAAAGTACAGAGAAATGTATTAGCGAGGTAGAACGATTTGGCGAGCTTGATGGATGACCTGGCCGGGGTTTTGGAGGAAGAGGCGGCACAGTATAAGGTCCTGCTGGAGTACTCCAACAGCCTGCGCGAGGCGCTCATAGCATCCGATGTGTCCGGCGTGCAGGAGTATACCGCCGCCCAGGAGGATGTCGCGAACAGGATTCAGAGCCTTGAGGCGAGGCGTTCGCGCGTCATGGGCGATATCGCGGTCGTGATGAACAGGGATCCCGCCGGGCTTAGGGTGTCCGCCCTGGAGGCGACTTTGGACGGGCAGCCGGAGCTTCGCCGGAGGATTGCCGCGGTTCGCGGCGACCTCGCGGAGACGATGGACCGGCTGAAACGCATCAACGAGACCAACCAGGCATTGCTCCGCCAATCTATGGAATTATTGGAATTCGACCTGAATCTGTTTCGCAGCGCGCGGCAGGCTCCGGAGACGGCGAATTACAACAAATCGGCCGTCAATACCGGAGAGCTTCTCGGCAGCAGGAGCTTTGACGCAAAGCAATAACAGACAGGGGGAATCAGAATGGGAAACGGAATGGAGGCGCTCTATGTAGGCAGCAGCGGCCTGCGTTCGGCGCAGAACGCCCTTAACACGGCTGCGAATAACCTGGCGAACGTGGATACGCCGGGTTATGTCCGCCAGCAAGTGCTTTTCTCAGACAAACACTACAATCAATTCGGGACTGCGGCGATCGGTCCGCAGCGCACAGGCCTGGGCGTGGGCATAGGCGATATAGTCCATGCCAGGAATGTATTTCTGGACAAGCGTTTCCGGATGGAAGCCGGACGCCAGTCTTATTACAATGCCTATTACAACGCGATAGACGAGGTGCAGAGCCTCTATCAGGAGCTTGAGGGCGAGGCCTTCAAGAATGTCCTGATGGGCCACGGCAACGACGTCGGCACGAACTCGAGCCTTTGGTCCGCGTTCGAGATGCTCGCGGAGGATCCGTCGGACATGACCAACCAGAGCATCGTGATGCAGCGGTCGAACCTGCTCCTCCAGCGCGCGGGCGCGATTTATTCGAGCCTGTCCATTTATCAATCTAAGATTAACATCCAGATATCGAATGACATCGACCGGGTGAACGAGCTGGGCGAGATGATCTATAAGCTGAATCACGACATCCAGAGCATCGAGGCCGGCAGGGTCGAGACCGCCTATGACCTGCGCGACGCGCGGGACGCGGCGTTAGACGAGCTGGGCGCCCTCGTGAACATGACATATGAGGAGGATGCCTCAGGCGCCGTCACGGTCAAGGTCGAGGGCCAGTATTTTGTGGACGAGGAGATGTTCTACAAGATGGGCAAGAGGACGGACCGCGCGACCGGCTACGTGGATGCCTACTGGCCTTACCTCTCCAACGTTGAAAACGGCCAATATACCGATGTTTTCGATTTTTCCACGCCGATTTCGTCCGAATATAACACGGACATCGGCGAGATAAAGGCGCTCATACAGGCGCGCGGCAAAGGCCTCAAGAACTTCGCCTACCTCGAGGGCGCCGATCCCGACAGGTATGCCGGTTCCGTTGGCATGTCCGTCATGGAGGAGGCCGAGGCGCAGCTGGATCTGCTGATCCACGGCATCGCAAAGCAGATAAACGACGTGCTCTGCCCGAACACCCGCGCTACCTTCACGGTGAGGACGGAGAATCCGGACGGATCCTATAGCGAGACGGAATATCAGAACGTCAGGGTGCTAGACGAGGAGGAATGCCGCCTTGGCTCCGACCACAGCATACCGCCCCGCGAGCTGTTCACGCGCGTCGGCACGGAGCGCTATACCAAGGTCACGGACACGGAAGGCAAGACCTGGTACATATATAATGAAGAAGATACCTTTGACTGCAAGAGCATGCACATCAACGGGAGGGATTACCGGGTCTGGGACGAGTCCAAAGGCAACGGCAGGACGACGACGACATATTATGACAAGACCGGCACGGCACTGCGCTCCGAGTCAGGCCCGTTCGAGCAGTGGGAGAGGCCCGGCAACGTCAAATACGAGGAGAAGGTCATCGGCGGCAAGTCCTACTACGTGCTGAACGAGAATTACAGCCTGGACACCTCGTCGCAATATACCCTCTCGTCGCTCGGCGTGAACGACGAGCTGGAGAACCAGCCCAGCCTGTTCCCATATCTGACGAGCGACACGTTCGAGATCGACTATGGCATGGGCGCGGAGCTCTCCGACCTGTGGACGGCCAAGAGCCTGAAGATATATCCCGGCTCGGCGGCCACTTTCAGCTTTAGCGAATACTATACCGAGATGCTAGGATGCGTCTCCACCGCGGGCTCGAACTACGAATCCAAGTCGTCCACGCTCGCCAGCGCCGTGAATGTGATTGACAACCAGCGGCTCCAGGTCACCGGCGTCAATTCGGACGAGGAGCTGACGAACATGGTCAAGTTCCAGAATGCTTACAACGCGGCCAGCCGCTATATCCAGACCGTATCGGATATGATCGAGCTGCTGGTCTCGGGTCTATAGATAGGAGGCGTAGATAATGGCTAGTACATTTTTTGGTTTATCGATAGCGACGTCCGGCATACGCGCTTTCCAGGCCTCTGCGAACACCTCCGCGAACAACCTGGCGAACGTGGACACCCGGGGGTATAGCAAGCAGGTCACGAACGTCCGCGCGAGCCATGGCCTGCGCAGCTTCACGGAGTACGGCACTGTCAGCACAGGCGTGTCGGCGGAGTCCGTGACGCAGCTCCGCAGCGAATACTACGACAGCAAATATTGGCAGTACAGCGGCTTCAGGGGCGAATACGATGAGAAGATCCAGTACATGGGACAGCTCGAGGACTACCTGCGGGACGACAGCACGATGGAGGGCTTCTCGTCGGTCTACGCCCAGTTTTTCAACGACATCGACAGCCTGCGCGGCAGCGCGGCGGACACGTCTAAGAGGAACCAGGTGATTAGCGGCGCGCGCAAACTCTGCAGCTACTTCAATACCGTGTCCAACGGCCTGCGCGCCATCCAGGAGGATGCCAACGAGCAGGTAAAGACGATGGTCGACACGATAAATACGATCGCGCAGAAGATCGCCCTTTTGAATAAGCAGATAAACGACGTGGAGGCCAACGGCGCATACGCCAACGACATGCGCGATTCGCGCGCGCTGCTCATAGACGAGCTCTCCGAATACGTGGCGGTGGATGTCGAGGAGAAAAAAGTGCCGAACAGCAAATACCCCGACATGGAGACCGGCATCACGTCCTTCACGGTAAAGATAAACGGCATCACGCTCGTGGACGGCGAGGATTACCGCCAGCTGGAGTGCGTCGCGAGGGAATACAAGGACAACCAGAATGACGCGGAAGGCCTCTATGACATCCGCTGGGCGGACAACCACGTCGATTTTTCGACCACGTCCCCGCAGTCGGCCGGCCGGCTCAAGGCTCTCATGGAGCTGCGCGACGGCAACAACCATTCCAATTTCACGGGCAAGGTCGAGAGTGTCTCCGGCGCGCAGGTGGTGGTCAGTGGCACCAACGTCCAGTCAATGTTTGACATGGACCTCCCTGACGAGGGCGTGATCCGTCTGGGAAACCAGGAATTCGAGTATTCCTCTTTCTTCATGGAGACGCTGCCCAGCGGCGAGACCAGGTTCACCTTTACGATAAAATCCGACACGACCGGCATGGCGTCGCTGGTCGGGCGCGAGGCGATGATCGGGGATTCGATAGATTTCAAGGGGATTCCTTATTACCAGTCGCAGATGAACGAGTTCCTGCGTGCCTTCGCCAAGGAGTTCAACGACATACAGCACAAGGGCGTGGACCTCTACAAGAATCCCATGCAGTCCTTCTTCGTGTCGGACGCGATAGACGGCACGGAGCTGCTCTTCTCTGAGGACGGGGACGCGATGCTGCGTTCTAACGGCGACAATTATTACAGGCTCACGGCGTCGAACATCACCGTGGCGGACGCCTGCAACGATCCCAGCATATTCGCGACGGCGGACCTGGAGAACTTTGAGAACGGCCAGGATTACCAGGGCCTGATAGAGGAGATGCAAAAGCTCCAGAAGGACGTCGTGCTCTACCGGGGCAGCGGCGGGGACCAGTTCCTAGCCACGCTCATAAGCGACGTGACGGTAGACACGGAGGAGGCGCAGCTCCTTTGCGACAATTACGACGTGATAACCAATCTGACCGACAAGCAGCGCCAGTCCATCTCCGGAGTAGACGAGGACGAGGAGGCCCTAGACCTCCAGAAATTCCGCGAGGGTTACAATCTCTGCTGCAAGGTTGTGCAGATCATGTCCGAGATGTACGACCAGCTCATATTGAACACCGGAGTCTAGCGGGCGCATGACATTAGGAGGTAAAAGACTATGATGCGGATTACCAACAACATGATGAGGAATACCTCGAAGCTGAACATAAATAACAACAAAGTATCCGTAGACCGCCTGAATACGCAGATGTCTACGCAAAAAAAGATAGTGAAGCCCTCTGACAATCCGCTTATCGCGATAAAGTCCCTGCGGCTGTCCACTACCTTGAGCATGACCAACCAATATCTCGACAATAACATCAAGGACGCGCAGTCCTGGATGGACGTCACGGAGACGGCCCTTTCCAATATGAAGGACATATTGCATGACGCGTACCAGCTGTGCGTGAACGGCTCCACCGACACGCTTACAGACGAGGACCGCCAGTCCATTCTAGAGCAGCTCAAGGGCCTCAGCGCCCAGCTCTATAGCGAGGCGAACGCCGACTATGCGGACCGCACTGTATTCAGCGGCTACAAGACCGACTCCACCGTGACGTTCACGGATAGTTTCGAGGCTTCGCAGGCAAAGTACGATATAGAGGAGCAGCTGAGCTCCGCGCTCATCGAGGCGTACAGGTATTACGCGAACCAGATGGACACGCCGACGGGACAGGAAGTCGACGGGCAGCAGGGCGTGGGCACGCCTGAGGAAGTCCTCCAGAAGCGCCTACGCCTCGCGTATGACAAGCTGAAAGACTTGCATAGCTTTTATTATAATTATACTGTGGACACCACCTCGGACCAGACGGCCGGCACGACCAGCGGCAACGTCCAGATTACGCATAACTTTGACGAAAATGGCAATGGGACGCAGGAGTTCCAGTGGAGGTGCCGGCAGAAAGACGGCGCGTTTACCTACATGGCGGATTCAAACGGGCAGATGACGGGCGTCACGATGGAGGACTACAATGGATATACATTGAACATTCTGCCTGAAGAAAACGATAATGGTAGTAGGTATACATGTGATGATCCGGATATCACGCAGACGATACGTGAGACGGAAATAAACGGAGTTACAATAAAGACGTATACGTTTACCGACCCTAAGGGTAATACGATATTCCAGGTGCAGGAGACTGTAGATGCAGCCGGGAATAAAACCGCTGTCGCGGCGGATTCGCAGGGAAATCGGACGGAACTTGGTTTTGACGGTACTGGCACCACCATTCAGTCTGTGACCGATTTCCAGGGCAACGTGATAACGACCAACGGCAATGAAATAGACATCACAAAACCCAATGGTACTACAGGCGATGTTCTGACAGCCACTGCTAACGGCGGCCTCTATGAACTCCACACCGGCGACAAGGATCTCACGACCAACCTAGAGGTCGAGACGATGCACCAGACGCAATTCGAGGAGTATCTTGCTGAAATGGCGGCAGACCCAACGGGCACGGCGGAAAAATATAAGGATACCCTGATTTTCCTCCCCGACTCCGGCGAGATGATACTGGGCAGCCAGCTCGCGGAGAATTTTATGAGCGAGAACGCCACGCTGGGCGTGGGATACAGCAAGGAGGGATTTCTCAAGGGCGAGACCCGTCCCGAGATGTATTTTAACTGCACGAACAGGTCGGATCCCAGCCCCGCGAACCACATCACGTATACAAACTACGACAAGAACAACGATTGGATCCATCAGTATATCAACTACGCCGTGTCCGCCAACCAGGACATGGCGATAAACACCCAGATCCGCGACGTCCTCAGCGCCGACTGCTATCGCGACTTGGTCGAGCTCACCGACATAGTCCAGGCGTCGATAGACGCGCACGCGACAGTCGCCAACATAGAGGCCATGCTCAAATCCGCCGACTATGCCGGCGAGGATCAGCAGGCCTACCTCAAGGACTGCCTGGAAAAGGCGAAAAAGCAGATGGGCTATTTTGACGACCATCTGCAGAAGACTTTCGGCACGCAGATCTCGCGTTTCGAGGATTACAAGGCGCAGGTCAACCTGAAGATAACCGACGTCGGCACGCGCGGCGACCAGCTCTCGCTCGCGGAGAACCGCATGGAGAACCAGAAGACGACGTTCAAGGAGCTAAGGTCGAACAACGAGGACGAGGAGCTCTCCGACGTGGAGATCGACTATTCGTCGGCGTACTACGCGTACCAGGCTTCGCTGCAGGCCGCGGGCAAGATAGAGGGCATGTCCTTGCTGGATTTCCTATGATGATTTCCTATGATTGAAAGGCGGACGCTATGACGGCAGAGACCAGATTGTTTGGAAAAATCGATATCGAGGATGACAAGCTCATCACATTTCCGGAGGGAATCGTCGGATTCCCGTTCCTGGAGCACTTCGCGCTGATTCACGACGAGGATAACAAGGAGTCGGCCATCATGTGGCTGCAGTCCATGGAAGAGCCGGAATTCGCGATGCCGGTAGTCGAGCCGCAGCGCGTGGTCGACGGCTACAATCCCGTGATAAACGACGACCTCCTGGCCCCGGCGGGCGACCTGAAGCCGGAGCAGACCTACGTGCTTGTGACGCTCACAGTCCCGCGCGAGATCGAGAAGATGTCGGTAAACCTGAAGGCTCCGATTATTATCAACATGGAGAACAACAAGGCCGTGCAGCTCATCGTGGAGGACGAATATGAGGTGAAGCACTACATATACGACGCCCTCAAGAAACGGAAGGAGGGCGGGTCATGCTAGCGCTTACGAGGAAAAAGGGCGAGACGCTCGTGTTCAACAACGACATCGAGGTGACGGTGCTGGAGATTCGCGGCGACCAGGTGAAGCTGGGGATCAAGGCCCCGCGCAGCGTCCCGGTCTACCGCAAGGAGGTCTACATCCAGATCCAAAAGGAGAACGAGGCCGCCGCTACCGTGGAAAATCTCGCGGAGCTCAAGAAATTGCTATAAGGAATCACTATAAACTTTCCGGCCGCCATGCCGATATAAAAGGTAGCGGCCGGACTATCCGGGCGGCATATCACGGCATTTGCCGCCCGTTTTGTGCGTAGGCCCGCGAAGGGATATCTGCCGCTATGCGGCACGCGGGCCGCACGCGGGCAGGGGGAGGGTCTCCCCTGCTTGATTCTACGGCCATAGCAAGGAAGGCTTTATGCGCAGTAAACACACGGAGGTGGAGACATGACAGTAGAACCTATTCAGAAGACCGCGGGAGCTTATCAAGGAAGTACGGCGGCGGTCGAGATAGCGCCGGCGGCGCCGAAGGCGGCGTCCGTTTCGCCCAAGGCGGCGAAGGCGCCGGAGCAGCAGCCCCTGGCGAAGAGCGACCCAAAGGCGGATCGCCAGAATGCGCCGGTTTCGAGCGACCCCGCCAAGGCGGCGGAAAAGGTGGCCGCGCCCGACAAGGCGTCCGACAGCTCGCTCAAGAAGGCAGTGGAGGAGATAAACCGCAAGTCCCACAACACGGAGGCCATCTTTGGCTACCACGAGGGGACGAACCGCGTCATCATCAAGATTATCGACAAAGAGACCAAGGAAGTCAAAAAAGAATACCCCGCCGAGGAGACGCTGGATATGATCCAGAAGATTTGGGAGATGGCGGGCATCCTGGTCGACGAGAAGCGCTGATTTTTACAGTTGTCCATAGACTAATAAAAGGAGGAGACCATTATGCCGATCCGCATATCAGGTTTGAATTCCGGCCTGGATACCGAGTCCCTCGTGCAGGAGCTCGTGTCCGCGTACCGGACCAAGACAGACAAATACATAAAGGAGCAGACCGCCGTGTCGTGGAAGCAGGAGGCCTGGAAGAATCTCAGCGCGAAGACGCGCAGCTTCCGCACGAGCTTAGACAAGCTTCGTTTTTCCACGTCTTTCCAGATGAAAAAGACGACCGTGTCGAACGCGGCCAAGGCGTCCGTCACCGCCGCCAATAACGCGGTGGACGGGACGCAGTCGCTCGAGGTCAAGCAGATGGCCAAGGCCGGATTCCTTACCGGCGGCACGATTACCACGCCTTATGAGAATACCGTCACCGGCGCCACGAACATGGCGGCGTTGGGATTCGCCTCCGGCGGCAGCTTCACGATAAACGGCGAGCAGATAGACATCGACGCGTCCACTACTATTAATGACGTCGTGGCGAAGCTGAACGACGCCGGCGTCAAGGCGAGCTTTGACGAGAAGAATCACCGCATATTTATCAGCTCCAAGGGCAGCGGCAAGGACGCCGACTTTTCATTGAACGCGCTCAACGAGGGCGGCAGGGAGGCTCTCAGCAAGCTTGGCCTGCTCGTGAAGCCGGCGCAGGACGACTCGTTCTATGACGACCTGTCGGCATTATACAGCGGCAAGTCCGACGACGAGCTCAAGGCTCTTTTCGAGAATTTTGACCTGAACGCGACCGGCGACGCCAACAGGCTTATCGCGAACTATGCAAAGCAGTACCAGAATGCCGACGATCCGGGCGTGAAGCAGTCGGTAGTCGATTCATTCAAGGAATTGGTCAAGGACGTCGACGCGATGCGCGACAAGATGGACGAGCTGGCCGGCTATAACGAGGACGCGGTCCGCGTCTACGGCCAGGATGCCGAGATATATCTTAACGGCGCGCAGTTTACGTCCAACTCGAATACGTTCGAGATAAACGGCCTGACGATTGACGTGACCGGCACGACCGAGCCTGGCGAGGTCATATCGCTGACGACCAGCACCGACTCTCAGGGAGTCTATGATAAGATAAAGGATTTCCTGACCAGCTATAACGAGCTGATTAATGCGCTGACGGACGCTTACAACGCCGACAGGGATACCAAGGATTACCAGCCGCTCTCCGACGATGACAAGGAAGCGATGAGCGAGAAGGAGATAGAGAAGTGGGAGGAGAAGGGCAAGAGCGGCATACTCCGCAGGGATACCCAGCTTAATACCCTGATTAGCCTGATGACCGGCGCGATGTCCAAGAGCTACAAGGTCGGCGAAAAGAGCTACGCGCTCTCCACTTTCGGCATAAAGACGCTCGGCATCATGAACGCGGAGAAGAACGAGCATAACGCTTATCATATCGACGGCGATGCGGACGATGACTCGACTAGTTCTAACGCGGATCAGCTGATGAAGGCGATAACCGAGGATCCGGACGGCGTGGCCGGATTTTTCCAGCAGCTTGCTTCGAATCTGTATGACGAGCTGGGCAAGCAGATGAGCAGCACGACGCTCCGCTCCTATGGCAGCTTCTACAATGACAAGGAGCTGCAGAACGAGTATGACGACTATTCCGAGACCATCAAAAAGTGGGAGCAGAAGGTTCAGGACATGGAAGAGAGCTACTACAAGAAGTTCTCGGCGATGGAGTCGGCACTGGCGCAGCTTAACAGCCAGCAGTCTTCGTTGTCAGGATTGTTAGGAATGTAAAGGTAAAAGAAGCATTATATCTCCAGCACGGCCCCTTGGCGCTAGCCCCCGGGGCCGTGTTTGGCAAGAAGGCGCCGTTATCCATTGCGGGAGGTTGGGGATAGCGGCAGGATGGCATGTCTCATTCAGGGAGGAACGGACAGTGATAAATAAAGGCTATGACCAGTATATGCGCAGCAAGATAATGACGGCCACCAAGCCGGAGCTCACTTTGATGCTGTACGAGGGCGCCATAAAGTTCTGCAACATGGCGATATCCTGTATTGACAAGGGCGACGTGCCCGGAGCGCACACGAATATCGTAAAGGCCGAGGCCATAATAGAAGAGTTCCAGGCGACGCTGGACGACAAATACGAGGTGTCCAAGGACTTCAAGAACGTCTATGATTGCATCTATGACCGCCTGGTTCGGGGCAACCTGAAGAAAGACAAGGAGCTTATAAACGAGGCGCTGGGGTATCTGCGCACTATGCGCGATGCCTGGAAGGAAGTCATGCGCCTGTCGAACCAGCAGGGCCAGCAGAACCCGCAGGCTCAGCAAAACCAGCTAGTTTGAAGCTATGGGAGGGAATATGCGGGAGGATGAATACCTGGACGCGCTGATTCAGAGCTTGAAGAAGAAGACGCTGATATTGAACAAGATATCTGTCCTGGACAAGGAGCAGGCGGAGATATTGCAGGATGCCAGATCCGCGCCTGAGGCTCTTGAGGCCAATATGCG
The DNA here is from genome assembly GCA_964450965.1 of uncultured Eubacterium sp. Classification (GTDB taxonomy): domain Bacteria; phylum Bacillota; class Clostridia; order Lachnospirales; family Lachnospiraceae; genus W0P33-017. Next base: position 81,121 of record CAYVFF010000008.1, read on the forward strand.
CGCAAAGGACGACCTGGTGAGCCAGATAAATAAGCTGGATGAGGGCTTCGAAGAGGTCTATGGGCATATCAAGGATTTGATGGAACGAGACCACGCGGAGTACGAGGCGCAGCTGGAGCAGATGCGGGACTGCATCCGCCAGATCATGGAGCTGGATGCCAAGGTCAGGGCAGAGGAGCAGGCTAATTACGAGCTGGCACGGCAGCGGTTCGCGGACGTCCGGCGGCAGGCGCGGGAGATTCGCGCAGGGCGCAGGGCGGTGGACAGCTACTATAAGAACATGATGCACCAGGATCGCTATGCGCCGCAATATATGGATAAAAAGAAGTAAAAATCTCCTAAAAAGTTTATCTTGAAATCAAAATTCCAGTTTGCAGGATTAGATTTTCCCCCGGACTGGAATTTTGTATTGCAAAAAACGTTTCCGCGGTGCTAAAGTGGTGGTATAAGCGAAAAATAGGTCTTTATTTTGCCAATCCGGAAGGGAGGCGGGCACATATGCCGAGGAGAGTATTTATAGGCGTCGACAGTTTTGAAACGATCCAGACAGAGAATTACTTCTACGTCGACAAGACGGACTTCATCCGGCAGTGGTGGGACCAGGGCGGCCTCGCGACCGCGATCATGCGCCCGCGCCGTTTCGGGAAGACGCTCACGATGGACATGGTTCGCTGCTTTTTCTCTACGGAGAACGCCGGCCGCGGCGACCTCTTCGAGGGCCTCTCCATCTGGAATTCTGAGAGGTTCCGCAGCCTGCAGGGCACGTACCCGGTGCTGTTTTTGAGCTTCGCGGAGGTGAAGAAGCCTACGTTTGAGACGGCGAGGGACCGCATCTGCCTGCTGATAAAGAATCTATACCTTCAGAACCGTTTTATACTTGATTGCGACTGCCTCGCGGAAAGCGAGAGGGACTGCTTCCAATCGAATTGCGCGCGCGTGCCTCACGAGGAGGCGGATGTCGCGCTCCGCAATCTCATGGACTACCTGTCCCGATATTATGGGAAAAAGGTCATCATGCTGCTGGACGAGTACGACACGCCGCTGCAGGAGGCATACGCTAACGGGTACTGGGAGCAGCTCGTGGCATTCCTGCGCCCGCTCTTCGGCACGACTTTCAAGGGGAACCCATACCTGGAGCGCGGACTGATGACCGGCATCACGAGGGTGGCCAAGGAGTCCATCTTCTCCGACCTGAACAACCTGGAAGTGGTCACTACGACATCGGAGGAATACGGCGACTGCTTCGGCTTCACGCAGCCCGAGGTGGACGCGGCGCTGGAGGAGTTCGGCCTGTCAGGCCAGGCGGGGGCGGTGAAGGACTGGTACGACGGCTTCACGTTCGGCAATAAGACGGACATATACAACCCCTGGTCCATCACGAACTTCCTGCGCAAGAAGGAGCTGGAAGAGTACTGGGCGAACACCAGCACCAACTCCCTCGTGAGCAGGCTGGTCCGGGAGGGCAGCGGCGAGGTGAAGATGGACTGCGAGAGGCTCCTTGCGGGGGAGAGCATCGAGAAGCCCATAGACGAGCAGATCGTCTTCTCGCAGCTCTCCTCCGACAGCGACGCGCTGTGGAGCTTCCTGCTGGCGAGCGGCTACCTGAAGGTGCTGGGCGTCGAGGGCGTCGATTCCGCGGGGGAGAACCAGCCCATGTACAAGCTGATGCTTACCAACGGCGAGGTCCGGCGCATGTTCCGTTCCATGTTCGAGGGCTGGTTCAGGAGCAACGGGGCGTCATCCGACTACCGGGGGTTCCTGTCTGCGCTGCGGCACGGCGACGTGGAGGGCATGAACTACTGCCTGAACCGCGTGACGGAGTCGGTGTTCAGCTATTTCGACACCGGAGGGCGGGAACCGGAGAGGTTCTACCACGGGTTCGTGCTGGGGCTGGCGGTGAGCCTGGACAGGGACTACTACATACGCTCGAACCGTGAGAGCGGGCGCGGCAGGTACGA
>CAYVFF010000009.1:0-70732 GCA_964450965.1 uncultured Eubacterium sp.
CTGTCTGTCTGTCTGTCTGTCTGTCTGTCTGTCTGTCTGTCAAAATCGTCCCGCTATACATCACGCTTGTCAAGCCCTTTTTTAAATTTTTTAAGATTATTATTACTTTTCACAGCGTTACTATTCACAGCCCACCGCCTGATCCCCAACTCTTGCGACCGGCTTCGCGGCACGCCAAGCCCATGTCGGCAACGTCAGGCAACGTTTCTTCGCGTATCTCATACGCACTGTCTAAAGGTAGCATATAGCCGGTCACCTGTCAAGCCAAATTTTTTTGGAATAGACAGATGCTGAACTACGGCGGCAACTACATCAACACGATTGTACGAAAGCACATGGGCCTCTGCCTCGCGAAAATCACCCCTCAGCTCCTCAGCGCCGTAATAGGCACGACAAACACGCCATCCGGCCTCGCGTACGCCGCGCCGGACAGCCCGCAGAGAACGCAGAGAACAGATGGAGCGACCCCGCCGTCTTTCCGAATGGCGTCCCGCAGCGCGACAAGCGACTTGGCCGCCTTATCGACCTGGCTTGCTCCGAGCTTGATCTCGAAAGCGCACCATCGCCCGTCGGGCATCTCAATGACGGCGTCGACCTCCCTGTTGGCGTAGTCCTGATAATGAAAAATATTTGCCCCGAAAGACTCGGCGTAGATCCTCAGGTCGCGCTCCACCAGTGCCTCGAACAAGAATCCGAACGTCTTCAGGTCTCCAATAAGCCTCTCGGGCGTCGCCCTCAGCATCGCGCAGGCAAGCGAGGGATCACAGAAATGCCTCTTCTCTGCCTGCTTCACCCTGATAGCGGAACGGATATTGGCAGAGAACGGAGGCTGGTTCTCCGTCAGGAACAGGCGGTCGAAAATATCGAGGTATGCCGTCACCGTGTCGGCGTCGATTGCCTCGCTGTCGTTCTCCCTTATGTCGGCCAACAGCCTCGCCTTCGTCGCGGTCGTGCTCTCGTTCCGCGCGAGCGAGCGCAGCAAAAGCCGCATCTTCGCGACGTCATGCCTCCTGCCGTCCATGCGCTGGGCATCGTCCTCCAGGATGGCATCAAGGTAGGACCGCGGAAGCAGGGGGGCGATCTCCGCATCGGCATCCAAGTTGGCGGGGAACCCGCCCCGCACCGTGTAATAGGCGAGGTCGCGCAAGCTCACCTCCCCGGTAATCACCCCGGCAAGCTCCCCGTTGCAGAGCGCCTCCAGCGACACCTGGCCGCTCGACTCGCCAGACTCAAAAAGCGACATCGTCCGCATGCGAAGCCTCCCTATGCGTCCCGCGCCGCTGTGAAGGACGCCCTTCCGCTGTGGAGTGGAGGAACCCGTCAGGATGAACTGCCCCTTCTCCCCCCTCTGGTCGACCGTATGCCGCACGGCGTCCCATAGGCCTGGAACCTCCTGCCACTCGTCCAGCAGGCGCGGCGCCTCCCCCTCCAGGACCAAGGACGGCGACATCTCCGCCAGCGCGCGGTTCTGGAAATGGTTGGCGGGATCTCCGACGAGAAACTCGCTGGCGCAATGATAGGCCGATGTCCATGTCTTGCCGCACCATTTCGGGCCCTCCACGCATACCGCTCCGAAAGCGGACAGATATTTTTCCACCATCGCATCAACCACGCGCGGCCTGTACCTCGCCTTATCCGTCAAGATTCCCAAAATGCCCACCTCCAATGCTTTCTTCGACCCATTATGCCACATTCGGTGAGATTTTGCAACTTCATTCGGTGAGATTTGTGAATTTCATTCGGCGAGATTTTCAATTATCATTCGTTAATATTTTTCAAACCCAGCTTTGCGAAAGCTGCTTTTGGCATTTGGGAACGATTGACGGCTTTGCCCTTCTCAAAATGGTACAGCTTGTCCGGCTTGTTCCCATTTACTTTTTCGCTGTTTTTTGATAAACTTAGGAGAAAAATGTGGAAGAAAACCTTGACAGCGAGGTGGAAAGAACATGGGTATCTTTAGGAATAAAGATAAGAAGAAAAAGCACACGTTTGACGATATTGCTTCCGTTGTGATTTTAGAGCAGACCCAGCAGTACAGGAGCAAAACTGAATGGGGATTGACTTTCGGAGACAAGGGATTTCTGGACGGCTCCGTGATTGCAATGGACAGGGGACAGATCCCTTCCGGTGCCCTTATCACGTTTAGCGTCACCTATAAGGATGGGAAACGGGAGGTCATAAAGGAGTATTCAGGCACGGCGCAGTGCGACCGGCTTTTGCAGCTTGCCTTAGACCCGCAGACAACTTCCGCTTCGCCGGATGGTAGTGCATCGGCCCGGAGCGAGCAGCCGTTTGTGCTTGGAAAGAATCAGCTCCCTGCAGGCTCTTATCTTGTCGGCAAAGATATACCTGCCGGCACATTTGATCTCACTTGTGTTTTCGGCAGCGGCTCAGTCTCGAAATATAAAAACGACCACGACACGACGCTTGGGGCTTGCACCTATTACGAGCACGTGGGAAACCGGTACGATTACGAATACCGCCAATGCCTGAACGTGGAATGTTTGGAAGGAGAGAATCTTGTGGTGCAGGGGAATCTCATAATCGGGCTAGCCCGGTCGAAACAGCCGGAGATCAACCTGTGAACCCCGCTTTGTAAAAACAGAAAAGAAAACCACGCTGGGCGTTTTGCCCTCCCATCCGTCCCAAGTCCAGCTGCCGATGTTGTACTTGAACTTCCAAGCCGTCCTGTTCGCCTCCTGCCCGCACGCCCCATGCGTCCCACCACAATTTACGGACGTTACGGGATCGAGTCAAGTCCTAAATTTGGTGTAAATTAAAAATTTTGCCTTCAGGATCGGGGCGCTTTGTCATTTGCAAGCAGCTGTAGAATTTCTTCCTGGTCAAGCGTAAGATGTATTTGAGCCATTTGGATGCCTCCTATTCTTGATTATGGCCTGTGACGCCATTCTCAAGTATGCCAAGCAGGCTTTTTATTCATATCATCACCGTTTCCACCTGCTCCATTCTCCCCATCATAGCTGGGGAATTGGGATCTTCATTCACGTCCGCTCCGCATTCGCGATCCACGCCGGCCGCGTAACGGTTGCGCGCCGGCCGAAATAGGTGTATGATTATAGGAACAAATAACCATCTGGAGGACTGTAAAATGAGAGAAAAAGTTGTACTGGCATATTCGGGCGGACTGGACACGACGGCTATCATCCCCTGGCTGAAAGAGACCTACGGCTACGAGGTCGTCTGCTGCTGCGTGGACTGCGGCCAGGAAGAGGAACTAGACGGCCTGGACGAGCGTGCGAAACTGGCAGGAGCTTCTAAGCTGTACATAGAAGACATCACGGACGAATTCGCCGAGGAATATATCATGCCATGCGTGATGGGCAGCGCGGTCTACGAGCACAAATACCTGCTCGGCACGTCCATGGCGCGGCCCGCCATCGCCAAGCGCCTGGTCGAGATCGCCAGGAAGGAGGATGCCGCCGCTATCTGCCATGGCGCGACCGGCAAGGGAAACGACCAGATCCGCTTCGAGCTCGGCATCAAGGCGCTCGCCCCGGACATCCGGATCATCGCCCCCTGGCGCGACGACAAATGGCAGATGGATTCACGCGAGGCGGAAATCGAATATTGCAAGGCGCACGGCATCCACCTGCCATTTTCGACCGACAGCAGCTACAGCCGCGACCGCAACCTCTGGCACATCAGCCACGAGGGCCTCGAGCTGGAAGACCCTTCCTGCGAGCCCAATTACGAGCATCTGCTCGTGCTCGGAGTGACTCCGGAAAAGGCGCCTGACGAACCCGAATACGTTACCATGACGTTCGAATCCGGCATACCCAGGTCTGTCAACGGAAAGGAGATGAAAGTCGCTGACATTATCCGCGAACTGAACCGGCTCGGGGGAAAACACGGGATCGGCATTGTCGACATCGTGGAGAACCGCGTCGTCGGCATGAAAAGCCGTGGCGTGTACGAGACTCCCGGGGGCACCATCCTCATGGAGGCGCACGACCAGCTGGAGGAACTCATATTAGACCGCGAAACGATGGCGGCAAAGCTGGAGATGGGCAGGCGCATGGCCCAGACCGTCTATGAGGGAAAATGGTTCACGCCGCTGCGCGAGGCCCAGCAGGCCTTCATCGAATCCACTCAGAGATATGTGACCGGCGAGGTTCGCTTCAAGCTCTACAAAGGCACTATCTCGAAGGCCGGCACGACCTCCCCGTACTCGCTATATAGCGAATCGCTGGCCAGCTTCACCACCGGCGACCAGTACGACCACCACGACGCGCAGGGCTTTATCACCCTCTTCGGACTGCCGTCCAAAGTACGCGCGCAGCGCATGCTGGAAGTCAGCCAGAACAAAAAATAACGCATTAGACGGCCTCCGGAACTCCCGGAGGCCTTTTTTTTTGCGAAAAAACGAGCTGCTCGGCGAGATTGTTAGCACTCACTTAAAAAGAGTGCTAATTTTCTATTGACATTTGCCTCCCGCCGCGTTACACTGTTGAATCAGGGACGGATGATGCCCCATAGGCATATTATAAACGAAACAGCAAGGAGTGATTAAAATGAGCAACAAGCATGGAAACCTTTCCATCAACAGCGACAACATCTTCCCGATCATCAAGAAATGGCTCTACTCGGACCAGGACATATTCTACCGGGAACTTGTGAGCAACGGCTGCGACGCCATCACAAAGCTCAAGAAGCTGGACATGATGGGCGAATACGGGCTGCCCGCGGATTATAAGCCGCAGATCCAGATCGTCGTAGACCCGGATGCCAAAAAGGTGACGATTTCAGACAACGGCCTTGGAATGACGGCGGATGAAGTCGAGGAGTACATCAACCAGATCGCCTTCTCGGGGGCGACCGATTTTATCAGCAAATACAAGGACAAGGCGAACGAGGACCAGATTATCGGACATTTCGGGCTGGGCTTTTATTCTGCGTTCATGGTAGCTGACGAAGTGCATATCGACACGCTCTCATATCAAAAAGGCGCGTCCGCGGTGCACTGGGAATGCGACGGCGGCACGGAGTTCGATATGTCGGACGGCATCAAGGAGGACGTGGGCACGACCGTCACTCTGCTTTTGAACGAGGACTGCCTGCAGTACGCGAACGAGTACAAGGCCCGCGAGGTGCTGGAGAAATATTGCTCGTTCATGCCCATACCGATCTACCTGTCCAAGGCGAACGCGCCCGAAGAGTACGAGACCATCGACCCCGCGGACAAACTGGACACGGACAAGGTAATCGAGACCATCATCGAGGAGGCTAAGACCGAAGAGAGGGAGAATGAAAACGGCGAAAAAGAAACGGTAGAGGTGAGCCCCGCAAAGGAGAAGCTGAAGATTGTGAAGCGTCCCGTGCCGCTCAATGAGACCTCCCCGCTCTGGACGAAAAACCCTAATGACTGTACCGACGAGGAGTACAAGGAGTTTTACCGCGACGTATTCCATGATTACAAGGAGCCTCTGTTCTGGATCCACTTGAACATGGACTATCCTTTCAACCTGAAGGGCATACTTTACTTCCCAAAGATAAACATGGAGTTCGATTCCATCGAGGGCACCATAAAGCTATACAACAACCAGGTATTCGTCGCGGACAATATAAAGGAAGTCATCCCGGAATTCCTGCTGCTGCTCAAGGGCGTCATAGACTGCCCCGACCTGCCGCTCAACGTATCAAGGAGCGCGCTGCAGAACGATGGCTTCGTGCAGAAGATATCCGAATATATAACGAAAAAGGTCGCCGACAAGCTGATCGGCATGTGCAAGACCGACAAGGAGAGCTACGAGAAATACTGGGATGATATCAGCCCGTTTATCAAATTCGGATGTCTCAAGGATGAGAAGTTCTGCGACAAGATGAACGACTACATACTGTTCAAAAATATCGATGACAAATACCTGACGCTGCCCGAGATATTGAAGCCCGTCGAGGATGAGAAACAAGACAATGGCGAAAACGCCGACAACGGCGGAGAAAACGCCGGCAGCGGCGAATCCGGCACAGCCGGCGGCGAATCGGATGACAGCAAATCTGAAGGCGGCGCGGAATCCGAAAGAGCCGATGGCGATGACGCGGAGGCGGCATCCGGCGAAAACGGCAGTGATGCAGAATCCGGCCAGCCGGAAAGCGGGGACGGCGAAGCGTCCGATACCGATGAGGATGAGGATGAAGATGAAGAGGAATACAAGGACGAGCGTTCCGTGGTCTATTATGTCACCGACAGGAACCAGCAGAGCCAGTATATCAAACTCTTCCGCGAACAGCACATGGACGCCGTAATACTTGACCAGAACATTGACACGTCGTTTATCTCGCAGCTGGAGCGCCGCAATGACAAATACAAGTTCATGCGCATCGACGCGGACGTGACCGGCACGCTGACCGAGGATGCCTCCGAGGACGAGCTGAAGGCCGCCAGCGAGACCCTAAAAGAGATTTTCGCAAAAGCGCTGGATAATGACAAGATTGCCATCAAGGTGCAGAAACTCAAAAACGCCGACACCGCCTCCATCATCACCCTGTCCGAGGAGGGCAGGCGCATGCAGGAGATGATGCGGATGTATTCCATGGGCGGCAATGACATGGACATGTATGACGGGGATTATACGCTGACGCTGAACTATAACCATCCGCTCGTGAAATATATACTCGAAAACAAGGATTCCGAACACGTGCAGATGTTCTGCGAGCAGATTTATGACCTCGCGATGATAGCAAACCAGCCGCTCCCGCCCGAGGCAATGGCAAAGTTTATGAAGCGCTCGAACGACATAATGATGCTGCTCGCAAAATAGGGCAAAAAAAATGTCCACTCCGGCGGATTCTGTGGTATACTGTAGGAAAAGCAAAGTGTATGAGGAGGCATTTCTTATGAAAAGATATACCAGAGTACCGCTGGAAGTGACGGCATACAAATACGAGGTCGGCAAAGGCATGGAGGATGGCTTCAGGCTGTTCAGCGAAGTCATAACCACAGCGGGGCTTAGCACGGAACATCTCGTCAAGATCACCCGCCCGGACGGCACCATAGTCTGCCCCTACGTGGAGAACCATCGCGGGCTGATATTCATCGCCGAGGGCGACTATATCATCTGCGAGGGCGAGAATGAAAAGCACGTCTGCGGAGAGGACAGCTTTGCGGACAGGTTCCAGCCGATAGACGACTGACGCACATGGCATCTTGCAGGGGAGTTTTCACCCCTGCAAGCCACACAGGCGGCTTCCCGAATATCGGGAGGCCGCCTTTTTTGCGCCTTTTGCTATATGTCGTCCCATACCGCGTCGCCCAGATATTTTTCGTAAATCCTGTAGAAACCGTCAAAGGAAAACTGCTCCAGCTCCTGAACCTGCGCCTGCTCCCATGCAGCCTCGTTGAGCCTGGAAAAGACCCTATCGCGGAACGGCACATATGCCGTTTCAAACGCCTCCTTTTTGCGCTGCTCCACTATGTCCGCCTTATGCTCCTCGGTCAATTCCTCGTTGAACTTATTATCGCAATAGAATATATAGAATCCCTGGTCGGTGCGCACCACGTCCGACATCTCCCCGTCCTGCATGGAAAAAACCACCTCCTCGGCGGCCTCCGGCAACTGCCCGCGCTGCAGCGTGACCGCAATCTCGTCCGCCTCGTTATAGTTCGCGGCGACCGAAGAGAAATCGTCCTTCTCCTCCAGCTCCGCTAAGGCCTCGCGCGCCTTTGCCTCGTCGGCGGTATATATCTGCCTCGCCTCCAGGACCCTGGCCTCGTCGTCGCTGACCTCCTCGTTGACGTCTTTAATCAATGTCCTATACAGCTTGTCCGCCAGGGCATATCTCCGATACAGATCCTCCACGTCCTCCCGCGCGATATCCAGCGCGCCGAGTTCCGCCTCCGACAGGGAACCGCAGCAGTCCTCCGCCGCCAGCCGGACCATCTCCTCCTGCTCATCGCTCAAGGCAATGCCCCTGGACTTGGCGAGAGCCGCCATGCAATAGACCCGCGACGCCCCATCGAGGGTGAGCTGCTTGATATACTGCCCATATTTTTTCTGCACCCTCAGATCCTCGTTGTGCAAGACGCTTATCCCGAAACTCTCGCCATGAAGGTTCATCTCGCTGAGCAGCAGCAGCTTTATGGCCGGCAGGCGGCACTTTTCGCCGTCAATCTCGAAGACTTCGTCGTCGCCCATCGCCTTGCTGATAATCACCTCCTCGTCCCCCGCCCCGCAGGCGGATACGAAAAGCGCAGGCAGGGCGAGAGCCGCGGCTAAAAGGAAACCAATTATTTTTTTCATCGACCCTCCCCCGATGATTGCAATATACTCCTCGCGGCCGCAAGTCCGTTCGCCGACGCCTGCTGGAGGCCCCTCGTGACGGACGCGCCGTCGCCGATTGCCCGCAGGCCCTTAATATTCGTCTCAAAGTCGCGGTCGACGACCACCTTGTTAGAGTAAAATTTGACCTCCACGCCGTACATGAGCGTCTCCTCGCTGGCGATTCCGGGCGTCACCTTGTCAAGCGCCTCGATCATCTCCACTATGTCGACCATAATCCGGTGCGGAAACACGAGCGATAAATCTCCCGGCACCGCGTCTTTCAGCGTTGGAATCAGGTTGTTGCGGCATAGCCGCTCCTCGGTCGTGCGCCGCCCGCGCTTGAAGTCGCCGTAAGTCTGCACGAGTATCTTGCCATCGCACAGCATATTCGAGAGCTGCGCGATCTGCTTGCCGTAGGCTATGGGCGTCTTGAACGGCTTTGTAAAATTCTTGGAGACGAGCAGCGCGAAATTCGTATTGTCCGTCTTCATGTCCTTTGATTTATAGGCATGCCCGTTCACCACCGCGAGGCCGTCGTCATAATATTCGGTCGCCACCTCGCCGGACGGATTAGTGCAAAACGTGCGCACCTTGTCGTCGAACGTGGGCGTATAATATACCAGCTTCGCCTCATACAGGTTTTTGTTCAAAAGCTCCATCACCTCGTCGCGGACCTCCACGCGCACGCCGATATCGACCGTGCCCACCTCGGTCTCCACGCCAATCTTTTTGCATTGGTGCGCGAACCAGTCCGCTCCCTCGCGCCCGACCGCGGCGACAACATTGTCCGCAAAAAAACTCTCCCCGCCGCCGGTAACGACTCCGCGCATTACGCCGTCCTCTATGATGAACTCCTCCACCATCGTGCCGAACATCATCTCCACGCCACGTTCCAGAAGATGCGCCTGCAGCTTTGCATAAATCTTATATCCCTCCTCCGTGCCAAGATGCCGGATCGGGCATTCGATGAGCTTTAAGCCCGCGTTGATGGCTTTCCTTCGGATCTCGCGGATCTCGCTCTCCTTGTCGACGCCATATACGTTCTTGTCCGCGCCGAACCGCAGGTATATATCGTCAGACTCATGTATCAGCCGGACCGCCTCGTCGTATCCTAGGATTTCGGGCAGAGTCCCGCCCACGTCCGGCGATAGCGACAACTTTCCGTCGGAAAAAGCCCCCGCGCCGGCAAATCCCGTCGTGATGCTGCACGGCTTGCAGCCCGCACATACGTTCGTCTTGCGCTTAGGGCAGTTCCTCTCCTCAATCCGCCGCCCTTTTTCTATCATGAGGACGCGCATGTCCGGCTGATTCCTCATAAGTTCATACGCGCAAAAAATGCCGGACGGCCCCGCGCCGACGATGATTACGTCATATTTTTCCACTGTTTCAACCCTCCACAATCATGAACCGGCCTCCCGGCAGGGAAAATACCTCCGGCTGGCCGATCAGCTCGTCGGCCGTCATGCCGCAAAGGTCGACCCCCTCCTCCTCGAAGTAGGCGAGAACCTCTTCTTTGTCCTTGCAGATGACGGCCATGCAATCCTCGAGAAAATATTCCGCCTCCTCCAGCGTCTCCGCCACCGGTTCAGGGAAAAGCTGCAGCTGCCGGTCCAGAAATATCTGCAGGTCCCGCTCGCTAAACTCGCTCATCAGAATTCCTCCCATTCATAATAATGTCCGCCGGACGCCCCGCCATTGTGAGATAACTAACGCGCCCGCCAACCCCGCTCTTCAACAGGATATTACCTCCTCCAATTTAAAAGAATATATCAATTTTTCCGTGACCGGCCTGCCGGTTGCCGAGGAGAGCGCCCTGGCATAGAGGTCGAGCTGCGTCTGGTAGCGGTCTAAGAGCTGCCGCGCATTTTTCACCGAATCCGTCTTATAGTCCAGCAGGACTATGCCTCCCTCCTCCTCGAAATAGAGATCGATTATGCCCTGCACCAGTACCAGCTCGGCGCTATCAACCCCCGGCTCCGCCTCATATGCGGGGATGCCCATGACGAACGGCTGCTCGCGATAGAGCTTTCCGCGCCCATTGGCGCGTATAATGCGGCCCGCCAGCTCCGTCTGCAGGAAATGCCAGATTTTATCCAGGTCGACGAGCTCAGCCGAGGCCGCGTCGATGCGGCCCGAGACGCCAAGCTCCGCCAGCTGCCGCGCCACCTCGCCGCGCGAAATCCCCGAGCCTGCCGCGGCGCCATAGTCCAGGCATTCCATCATCCTATGCATCGCCGTGCCTCGCAAAGCCCCTTTGTGAGGCCCGCCCCCGGCATCCCCGCCGACGAAGCGCGGAACGTAATGCTCCCGCGTGTCCGCGGCATACCAGGCAAGCGCCTCCTCGTCTCCGGGCTCCAGAATCATGTTCCGGTGCTTGATCTCCGACACGGAAATCTTTGAGCGCAGCTGCAGTTCGTGTTCGTAAGGATATGCGAAGCACAGCCTGTCGTCAATCTGCTTGATTATGTAAGGATCGGCGGATGCCGCCGCGTCCGCCAGCCGTTCTTTCCCGATATATCGCTCGGCTTCGCGCATCTGACCCGTCAGGCGGGATTCGCCCGCCCCATATGTCTCTATCGAAAAATGTTCCGGGTGCGCATATGCCCCGGGCAATACCCAGTCCAGAAAACACCCTGCCTCGCGTCTGTCCAGGTATGCCGCCTCATCGGAGGCCTGCAGTTCATAGTCGTAGAGCTCCTCCAGCCCGCGCACCGCGCCGGTGAGGATGAGCTGCTCCCTGGCGCGCGTCATCGCCACGTATAGAACGCGCATCTCCTCCCCGATATTCTCCCCCGCGACCCTCCCGGCAATCGTCTGCCTCAGCAGCGTCGTGCATTTCCTGTGCTTTTTTCGCTCGATGCAGGATAGGCCTACGCCATATTCGTGATCCAGGACCATGACGTCCGTGCTGTCCTGCTTGTTGAATCTCCGCCCCAGGCCGCTTACGAATACTACCGGAAATTCCAGCCCCTTGCTTTTGTGGATGCTCATGATCCGCACGACGTCGTCATGCTCCCCGGACACGTCCGCCTCGCCGAAATCCACCTCGTAGCGATCCAGCTGCTCCATATAGCGTATGAACGAAAACAGCCCCTTATAGCCCGCACGCTCGAAATTAGCCGCGTGCCCCAGCAGCATCTCCACGTTAGCCAGCCTCTTTTCGCCCGCCGGCAGCGCCCGGATATAATTGAGATAGCCGCTCTCGCGCAGAATCCCCCCGATCAGGTCGTGTACCGGCATCGTTCTCGCCCTGCCGCGATAGTCCGCGAGCCTTTCAAGAAATGACCCGCATTTTTCCCGCAGCGCGTCATTCTGGCCGCTTTGCGCATAGCCTTCCACATCGTTATACAAAAAGGCGCCTCCGCCATTCGCGCGGACCAATGCCAGCTCCTCGTCCGAGAATCCGAAAAACATTCCCAGCAGCACGGCGGCAAGCGGGATGTCCTGCAGAGGATTGTCGATCGCCTTGCACAGCGAGAGCACTGCCTGCACTTCAGGCGCGCTAAAATATCCCGTCTGCGCCATGCGATGCGACGGGATCCCGCGCAGGGACAACTGCTCTTCCAGCTGCGCTCCCCATGAATTAGGGGAACGGAGGAGAATCACGATATCCGAATAACGCATATCCCTCATGCCCCCCTCGCCATCCGCGATCTTCTGACTAGCCTTTATGGAGAGAATCTCCTCCGCGATCATCGCCGCCTCGGCCTGCGCGGCATTGTCCGCGCCGGACTGGGCGAGCGCGTCCTCCCCGGCGTCGGCAATGAGAATCCTGGCGCGATACTCCCCCTCGCCCGCGGCCGGATATTCGGCGCCGGGGTAGAGCGCCGCCTCGCCGTCGTACTCCACGCCGCCAATGTCGCGCCTCATGACGCGGTAAAAAAGGTCGTTTACCGCGTCGAGCACTTCCGCCCGGCTGCGGAAATTCCTCTCCAGGCATATCTTCTGGCATGGAGAATCCTCCAGGGTATACTCGCCATATTTTTCCATGAACAGCTCCGGCCTGGCCAGCCGGAAGCGGTAGATGCTCTGCTTTACATCGCCTACCATAAAGAGATTGTCCCTGCCGCCGCCGGATACCGCCGTGAGTATCGCCTCCTGCACGTAATTAGAATCCTGATACTCGTCGATCATGACCTCCTCGAACAGCTCGCGGAACTCCCATGCCACGGCCGTCGGCTCCTTGGTCTTTTCGTCCACCAGAATCCGCAGGGCCATATGCTCTATATCGGAAAAATCGAGTATACCCTCCTCATCCTTTTTCTTACGAAAAGACGCGGCAAAATCCGCCGTAAGCCTCGCCAGGACTCTCACGGCCCGCCCGGTATATGCCATGTCCTCCATCCTGGATGCGAGCGGCCTGGAAAAATATTCCTTTTGCAATTTCTCCAGCCCGTCCCTGACGCTTTTCCTTATTTTCTTGACCAGCTCCTGCATGGCCTTGTCGCCGTCAAATCCCCTGCGAACGCCCAGACGCCCGAAATCTATCGCGCGGATCGCGGCGCCCAGCGCGTCAAAATCCGAGATTTTCTCCAGGCCCGCCATCTGCGAAAGCACATACTCGATATTATCCAGGTACATGTCCGGCCCGCCCGGAGAAAGGCACAGCCGGCGCGCCCTCTCCAGCCTCGCGCGCCCGCCCTCGATAGCCGCGTGGATATAGTCCGTCAGTTCGCCAAACCAGTCGGCACGCTCCTCCGGCGCACGCGCCAGGGCATCTTTTGAGTATATATCGCCAAGTCCCTCCAACCACTCCGCGGGCCATGGATGGCTCTCGGAATAGTCGTAGAGTCTCTGCACCATCATCATGATTGCCGAATCGTTCTTTGCCGTGGCATAATCATCCGCGAAAGCGATAAAATCGGGATCCGCGCCATCATACCAGCGCTCCATCACCTCCTCCATCACTTCCTGCGAGAGGAGCGCCAGCTCCCCGGGATCGCCCACGCGAAATCCTGGCGAAAGGCCGATGCACTGGAAATAGTTTTTCACGACATATAGGCAGAAACTGTCGATCGTAGTGATCTGCGCGTGGTGGACCAATGTATGCTGCCGGTGCAGATAGGCGTTGCCGGGATCGCCGGCTATGCGCGCCTCTATGGCATGTGCCACGCGCTCGCGCATCTCGGCGGCCGCAGCCTTGGTAAATGTCACGACCAGCAGGCGGTCGATATCCACCGGATGCTCAGAATCCAGCACTTTTTTTATTATTCGCTCCACCAGCACGGCAGTCTTGCCGCTGCCGGCGGCCGCGGACACCAGCAGATTCCTCCCGCGAAGGTCAATGACCTGCCGCTGCCGCGTCGTCCATGCCGTCCCCATCTTCTCCGCCCTCTTCCTGCTCCTTCTCTATTCTCTCCATCTCTTCAAATACCGCCCCGTCTGAATCGAATCTCTCGAGCCTGCGGTATCCGCATCCCTCCAGGCGCTCGTCAAAGCCGCATATGCTGCGGAACACGCACCACTGGCACGCATTCTTCCCGCCCAGTTCATAAGGGTTTATAGCAATCTCGCCATCCATCATCCTCTGCCCGAGCCGTCTTACGAGATAGTTTACATAATTGCTAATCTCGCCAAACTGCGCGGTCGTATAGGCCTTCGACGCCGACGAGAGCTCGCCTGATTTCGTTCGCGCCACCGGAATGACGTCGGACTTGTCCGTAAACTCCGCGTCCATCGCCCCGTAAATATCCGGATCCGCGTTTACGATGCCATCCATTCGCAGCTTTTCGAACGCCGCGCGGCGAATCTCCTCCTCATCCGCGCCAGGATCTGCGTCGACGACCGGATCGTCCACATGATAATAAAAAATGCCCGCCGGCAGTATATCTCCCTCGCGGCCCCGCCCAATCAGTTCCATCGCCGCGTCCAGATAGACCGCCAGCTGCAGCTGCAGGCCGTGATAGAGCGAGGACAGAGAGAATTTTGTCTGGCCTGATTTATAATCGATGACCTTGATATACGTATCTCCTCCAAGCTCCAGCACATCGACCCGGTCGATGCGCCCCATGAGATGCATCTCCCCTCCACCGGCCAGCGCAAAACGCGCCGTCCTCAGGCCGTCCGCCGCGCCAAATGATAATTCATACTCCGCCGGACGAAAGCGCCCTTTGCGCACCTGCCGGGTCAGGGTATCCACGGTCTTATGCAGCAGATCCTGCATGCGCCTTGAGAGATAGCGATTCTTCGCGGATGAAAACAGCGCGTCTCCCGCCTGCGCCATGGCAAAGCGCATCGCCGCCTCGGCCAGCCGCAGCCTCTCCTCTTCAGGGACGTCGAACCAGTCATATCCGCCGCGCTCCAGGCCATTGGCATAATGCTCCAGAGCCGCGTGCAGCACATTTCCGAAATCTACCGGCTCGAAATCATGCGTATCACGCTCCCGCAGTCGCAGCCCATACGCCAGGAAATGCGCATATGCGCAAGCAGCGAACCTCTCCAGGCGCGTGACGCTGTTTTCAATCACGCTGCCATAGAGCAGACGCCCGGTCTCAGCGGAGAGCGGAGCCTTATCCATCCGGAAATAAGCCGCTGACAACAATCTTTCCAATGGCTCGCGCCATTGAGCCCGCGCCCCGAACCACGCTAAGAGCGCCCCCCATTCGGGCGGCGCCTCTCCGGCCTTGGCCCTCTCCATCCCCTCCGCCAGGTAGCGGAAAGCGGCGGCAGGCGTCGCCATGAAATCCATAGCGGATATCTCCGCGTCATTTTCCATATAATCCTCGGCCTTAAGCCCCGGAAACATCCTTAGAATCATGCCAATCAGGTAAGAACGCCGCATGGACGCGCCGTCCGCGCCGGTCCTGGCATACGTCAGATACAAGCCGAAGGATGGCTTTGTCATGTTCATATACAGGTAAAACCGCTGGATGAACGCCCGCTCGCGCGCCGTCGGAGCGAGCTCATAATGAGCCCGCGCGAGCGTCTCGCGCTCTAGCTGGCTTAGGATCCCTCCCTCGCCGGACACGCTAGGGATCACGCCGTCGTTCACCCCCAGAAAAAACAAAACCTTAACGTTCTCTAGCCTGGTGCGCTCGATATCGCCGACTATCACCTGATCTAATCCGGGCGGAATCGCGGGCGCCTTTGCCGCCTCGAATCCCGCATCAACGATATCTGCATATTCGTCCAGCGGAAGGATCTCGCCGCCTAACAACGCCGCCAGCTTGTCAAAAAGATCCATCGCGGCCCGCCATATCCTGGCGTCTCCGGGGTCGTCCGGCTCCATGTCAAACGCGGCCATCACGTCGTATAACGCGCGGGTACGCATGAGCACGGTCGACGACTTGTCCGTCATTATATCCATGTAGGGGCCAAGGGTTTGCATGAGCCTCCCTCGCGCCTCGTTAAGCTCCGCCAGCCCATCAGCGTCCATCCAGCCCGGGCAATACGTCCACAGCTCGCCCCAGCGCCGATGTCCGCGAATGCCGGTCGCCAGCAGGTAATTATCGAGGATGTCGGCCAGTCCGGACCCTATCGGCAAAAGCCCGGTCTTTACCAGCCGCATGGCGGCCTCATAGGAAAAATCGCGCTTTGCCAGCTCCAGCAGGGAGCGCGCGCATTCGATTAGCGGATGGAACAGGATCGGGTCGGATTGATCCAGAAAATAAGGGATATCATATTCGGCAAAAACCTGCGGCACGTAAGATGCGTACAGGCGCGCGTCTCCGGAGACTATCGCGACGTCGCGATACCGCATTCCCTCCCGCGCCAGGCGCTTTATCTCACGCGCCGCGAACCGCAGCTCGTCCAGAGGCCTGGCAAATCCGGCTACGCGCAGCTGCGTCTGCCGCCCCCATTCAGATTCGCCGGCATACGGCCGCTGCCCCAGTCGGAACATATTCTGCTCCAGGTGATACAGCAACGGCGAATTCGCGAAACGCCGCCGCGCCCCGTCGGACAGCACCGCCGGATCTGCGACGGCCACTCCGGTATCCTTAGCAATCACGAGGAGCGTATGTATCGTCTTTTTCGAGAGATAAAAAAGCTGCTCGGCGTCGTCCCAGCCGCGATAAAAATCCTCCTCCGCGCCTATCGTAAACGCGGCATAGATGTCAATAACCGCCGGGAATACCTCGCGCAGAAAGTCCTGCTGGACCGGCGTGAAGCCCGTGAACCCGTCAAAAACGAGTACCGCGTTCGCAAATAGAGAAGACGCCGGCACGAGCTCTGCCATATATTCCTCCATCTCCTCGGCCAGCAGGTAGTCCCCCTCTATCTCCCTCAAAAAAGCCTCGTATAATATGCGGATGTCAGACAATTTCGCCCGCAGCAGCGGCGAGGCGCCGTCGCTTCCCGCCATATCTTCCAGCGTTTCCGGCAATACGCGGTATTGCGACAGCTCGGTAAGGAATGATTTGATTTCATTGATGCAGCCGGTCCTATGCAGGCTGCCGCCCAGAACCTGCATCTGCCCTTCCAGCCGTCCGGCCAGCTTCTGCAAAATCAGGTTTTTGCCGGTATCCTCCAGGATACGCAATGAATCCTTGCCCAGCTCCTCGAATACGCGGTACGCCAGCCGCCTGAAGCTTAACACATCGATATTCAATATGGCATGACGCTCCTGGCGGCGGACGAACTCGCGCTGCGTCGCCATGGAAAACTGCTCCGGCACGATCACGAAAAACGATCGGTCCGGATGCAGCTTCGCCTCGGCGAGTATTTTTTCATACAGATAATGCGATTTCCCGGAGCCGGAATTGCCCAGGATCAGATGTAGCGCCATGTGCCGCTCCTTCAAAAAATATTACCAAGGCAGACGCGCCGCAGGCTGCGCTCCGCCTCCTTTTTCAGATCCCGCAGCAGCAGCGCGTCGGTCGCCGGCTCATGCATTTTATATCGCGGAAAATACCTGGTGATATGGAGCGGGATATCCGGATCTATCCCCGCTATCCACTCCGCCTGGCGCCTCATGTCATCCAAGCCGTCGTTCAGTCCCGGCACGATCAGCGAAGTCAGCTCCACGTGGCATTCGCGCGCGGCCATCGTTATGAAAGTTTTCACCGTCTCGAGATTCCCGCCTAGGCGCTCGTATATCTCCGGCCTAAAGCCCTTCAAATCGATATTCATCGCGTCGATATATGGCAGTATCTCCTCTAGCACCGGCGGCTCGGCCATCCCGTTCGTCACGAGGACGTTCTTCATGCCTGCCGAGCGTATCAACTTCGCGGAGTCGCGCACATATTCATATCCCGCGAGAGCCTCGTTATAGGTATATGCCACCCCGATATTTCCCCGGGCGCGTTCGCCCTCCGCGATGCCGCACAGCTCACGCGGCGAGACCTCGTATATATTAGCCGCGTCCCCTTCCCGCGCCCTCGCGATCTCATGGTTCTGGCAGAAAGGACACGACATGTTGCAGCCGAAGCTCCCGACCGAGAGGATCATGCTGCCGGGGTGGAAAAATGCCAGAGGCTTTTTCTCGATCGGGTCTAACGCGATGGCGGTTAGCTTGCCGTAATTGGCGCATACCACCTTTCCGCCGCTGTTTTTCCTGGCGCCGCAAATGCCGTAGGCGTCTTCAGGAATATGGCAATGATGCGGGCAGACCTCGCAGCAGGCAAGGCTCATTTCCCGTCCCCCTGAGAGACCATGCGCGGCTTATATATGCAGAATCCATATCCCACTCCGAATACCGCCTCGTGAGACAATCTCTCGGCATCCACCCCGATCCCTTGAAACGCGCCGCCCATAATCGTGAAAGAGCGGTGGCCGCATTCCATGCTCCTGTCAAGAAAATCCTCATCGAATTCCTTGAGCTTTTCAAAATCCCCGACGCCCATCACATCCATGATCTGCCTGTCATATTCCGGCCCCTCCGGCCGATACCCGTAAGGCCCGTCCTCCTTCTGGCAATGGCTGAGGTCCCCGCTCGCTATGAACACGCACCGCCTCCCGGCGAGGTCCGCGGCCCTCTTTATTATCCTGCCGAATTCCCAATGTTTTTCCAGGGGCAGGCCCGAAAGTCCTATACGCACCAGCCGGTAATCCGTATACTCGCGATTGACAAAATATAGCGGCACCATCGTCCCATGGTCGAGGTCCGCGGCCCGCTCTCCGCGCGTTCCGGCTGGAAAGCCTGCCCGCCGCGCCTCCACAGCGATAGCCTCGGAGAGCTCCTCGTCATATTCGGCCGAAAACCGCACGTTGCCCGCTCCGAACTGCCTGAAACTGCCCTTCGCGCCGCTGCCTGGCGATATATGGAAATAGTCCCGGTACATCACGGCGTGCGGCGATGTCAGGATAATCGTCTCCGGCCTGATTTTCGCAATGTCTCGGGCGATCCTGGTAAAGGAATCCAGCGTGTCCTCTATCCTACGCTCCTCCCCTCTCCCGATCTCCGGCACCGCGATCGGGGGATGGGGCATCATATATCCCGCTATGAGCATGTACCGCCCCTCCTTTATCGTCCGCCTTCAGAGGACGTTATCTGCAGCTCCACATCCTCTAAGCCGCTTTCCACCTTTAAAAAGTTGCGTATGGACTCCAGCTGGCCGTCGGGCATTGTATCGGGAGCTTTTGCCTCGAAAAGTACCGTCGTGCCATTCTTCCCATACATCAACCCGCATCTCGCGTCCGACAGTCCGGCAAAAATCTCCTCCGCTTTTTGCGCGATGGCCGCGCAATCCGCCTGTTCGCCGATGTCAGCGGACAGCTCCTCGTTTTTCCTCTTCTCCTCGTCGAGCTGCTCCTGCAAATCGCGTATGGTATTTTCCTGAACCGCGATAGTCACCTTGTCTCCCTCGACGCCCTCCACCGTCTTGTTCTGCATGACGCGCAGCTCATAACCCGATAAATCGTAATCGGCGAGCTTATCGCTTAACTCGGCGATCTTTTCATCCGGCAGCTGGGCGCCGACCAGCGACACGGAAATCACCCTTTTCTGATTGTCCGTGCTGCTCTGCACCAGCTGCGTGTCAGCGAACGCGAATTCCGAGTCGAGGTATGAGGCGATATTGTGCTCCAGCACCGAGAGGTAGACGGTATACGCCCCGCCCAGCAAACTGGGAATCACGACTATCACGATAAGCGTCCTGATGGTGCGGTTTATCCGCCTCTGCCGTCTGTCGTCGAGAGCCTTGAAACTGGGCACTCCCAGCATCTTCGTGACAATCAGAGCCGACAACGCGATAAAGAGCGTATTTATGACGAACAGATAAAACGCCCCGAATATGAAGTTCGCCTGCCTGGTGGCGATCCCGTAGCCTACGGTACACAGCGGAGGCATGAGCGCGGTCGCGATAGCCACGCCCGGGATGACGTTGCTCGTCTTTTTGCGAGTATTGCCAATGCTTCCCGCGATGCCGCCGAACAGGGCGATCAAGACGTCCCATATGGTCGGGCTGGTACGGGCGATCATCTCCTCCGTCGCTATATTCAGCGGCGACAACGAAAAATAGATGGTCGACGTAATCAGGCTGATAAGCACCTGCGTTCCGAAGCTCGTCGCCGCCTTGCGCAGCATCGTCAGATCCCTTATGGCGAGCGAATAGCCTATGGTCAGGATGCCGCTCATCAGCGGCGATATCAGCATGGCGCCGATGATGACCGCCGTGGAATTGGTATTCAGCCCTATTGACGCGATAAGGATAGCCAGCATGAGAATCCACATATTCGCGCCGTGGATGATGGTATTTTCTTCCATCATCTCGTTCAGCTCTTCATAGGAGAGCATGTCGCTCCGCATATCCAGCAGGCTGCGGAAATATTCTTTTAGCTTTTCTTTTACAACGTTCTTTTTGTCCGTGTTCGTATTATTATCCATTTCGGCACTCCTCCGCAGATCCCTCTATTAATGCGGCCGGCAGCCGCCGGCCTGCCGTCTCCAAGCCCGGCGGGACTCGCCGGACGGATCACGCGTGGCGCGTCACCTCGAAACGGTACAGGCGGACGCCCTCCTCGTCCTCGCGGATCCCTGCTTTCATCTTAGCGACATATATCTGGTAATCTACGCTGTCGACTCCCTCGAGATTCGGGAGGAGGAGGCCGCGCCTGGAATCCTTCTCAACTATGACTCCGTAACGCTTCACATCCAGCTCGTCCTTAGACGAAATAGGCTCCGCTTCTCCTAGCACGTCCACGCTGATATCGAGCCGATCCAGCTCTCCCGCGCCTATCGGCGGAAACCGGGGATCCCGGGTGGCGGCCGATATGGCATTCGAGATAATCTCCTCCGCGAGCGTATCCCTCGTAGGGGCGATCGTCCCGATGCAGCCGCGCAGTTCGCCGCCCTCGTGTATCGACACGAACGCGCCGGCGCGCGTCAGGCGCATCTCATCCGTCAGTTCGTCTTCCTTCGGGCGATAGATCCGCCTCTCGCGGACGTATTGCCCGATAGTATTTTTCGCCAGCTGTACATATCCGTCCATACGCGCTCCTTTCGCCCATGCCCGCGCTCCCCGAATCCGGCGGCATGCCGCCCTTCTAGAGTATACGAAATTTCACGCGAAAAGGCAACATATTCCTGAACATTTCATGCGCGTGATATCCCCGCCTTCGGTCCAGATCCGCTGGCCGGCTGAACAATCGAGGGAACATTCACGCTTTTTTAACAATTTAAGATTACAATAGGGGAGTCACATGAATTAGAAGATTGCATATCAAGGAGGTTTCATTATGAAAAAGACAATGCTTTGCGCCATCGCCATCCTGGCATCCTGCGCGTTCGCGGGATGCGGGCAGGGAGCCGGCGACGCCGAAACAGAGGCTCTGCGAAGGCAGGTCGCCGACTTACAGAGCCAGGTGGAGGAACTGCAGCAGAATTCCGCAAGCGGCGAGGATACCGGCGTACCCGCGGAAAATGCGCCGGACGATACGGATGCCGTAACACAGGCGGAAAGCCTGCCGGCAGACGACGCCGCGCCCGCGAACCCGCCCGCCGACAATTCCAATCAGTCCGATACCGCCTCAAGTCAGGCCGATAGCGCACTGTCTTCGGAGGACGGCGATACTATGGCGAGCCTGGAAACGCTAGTCGACGATTATGCATCCAGGGCGGATGCCCTGCTAGACGGCGGCTCCAATCCGGATCTGGATGAATATTTCGCCTACAAGCAGGAGTCCGAGGAGATAGACCGCAGGCTCGACCGATATGATAATGATCTGGAACGGCAGGTTCGCGACGGATCGCTGTCACGCGACGACTACCACAAGGCGGAACGGCAGCTCGATCTACTGGAAGAATCGCTAGACCATGCGGAGGAGAGTCTGGAATATTATTTCGGAATAGACGACTGACGCGCCATCCGTCACCCCTTGCAATTCTGCCATGTGAGTGGTAACATGAATTGCGTACGCAAGACGGTGAAAAAACCAGGAGGTTACGCATTATGACGGAGAACATTGATGTATTTACGCATAGCAGCATTCGGATAAGGGCCGGCGGCAAGTCGGTCTATATCGACCCCTTCCGGATGGAGGCGGAGCCGCGGGACGCGGATGCGATATTAATCACACACGACCATTACGACCATTTTTCGCCGGAGGATATCGAAAAGGCCGCCGGACAGTCTACCGTGTTAGTGGTCCCGGAGAAGATGAGGGCGAAGGCGCAAGAGGCCGCGGGGCTTGTAAAAGAGATCGCGACGGTAGTCCCCGGCGGACATTACGAGATATGCGGGCTGAAGATAGAGACCGTGCCGGCGTACAATGTCAAGAAGCCTTTCCATCCCAAGGGGGCCGGCTTCGTGGGATATATTATTGACGCCGACGGAAAGCGCGTCTACATAGCGGGAGACACGGATGCCACGCCGGAATCCCGGGCAGTGACTTGCGACATCGCGCTCGTGCCCATCGGCGGGACCTATACGATGGACGCGAAAAATGCCGCCGCCCTCGTCAATGAGATTCGCCCCGAGGTGGCTATCCCCGTGCATTACGGGAGCATCGCGGGCAGCAAGGAGGACGGCAAAGTCTTCGCGTCGCTTGTGATATCTCCGATAAAGGTCGAGTTCAAGATACCTTTTTGACGGGCCTGGCGTATTATTATACTAGATTGATTATGGAGGCAGCTGTATGAGAAAATATGCTAAGGCGGTCGTGAATCTTGCCATCGCGCTGCTGGCGGTCCTGGCAGTCATTTTTTTACTGCCCAGGCTCCTGATGTTCTTCCTGCCCTTCGTGGTGGGCTGGATCATAGCCATGATGGCATCTCCCCTGGTGCGTTTTTTTGAGGAGAAGTTCCGGCTGAAGCGTAAGATCGGGAGCGCTTTTGTGATTATCACGGTAATAGGAGTAGTGGTGCTCCTGGTTTATCTTCTGGTCGCCTGGCTGGCAGAGCAGGTGGTCGGGCTGCTGGTCGCCCTCCCCGGCATGTGGGAGGGGATGGAGTCCGATATCAACAGGATGGGCGAGATCCTTGGGGCGTTTTTTGACCGTCTCCCGGGAGAGACTCAGGTCCAGTTTAACGATTTGCTGGACACGGTAGGCGGATATATAGGCAGCTTTTTAAGAAGGATTGGCACGCCGACCATAGCCGCGGCGGGCAATCTTGCCAAGCAGCTGCCGTCGATACTGATTGGCATCGTCATGACGCTCCTGTCGTCGTATTTCTTCGTGGCGGAACACCAGCAGATAAAAGAGTGGCTTCGAAACCATACCCCGGGTTCCGTGCAGCTCTATTATGATATGATACGCAGGAGCCTGGCGAAATCTGTGGGCGGCTATCTTAAGGCGCAGCTGAAGATTGAGGTATGGATGTACCTCCTGCTTGTCCTCGGCCTGGCAATCCTGCGCGTGAACTACTTCGCGCTGATCGCGCTGCTGATCGCGATAATGGATTTCCTGCCTTTCCTGGGGACCGGTACCATCCTGATCCCCTGGGCGATAATCAAGGTCTTCGCGGGTGACTACAAGGTGGCTGCAGGACTTCTGATCATCTGGGGCGTGGGGCAGCTGGCCCGCCAGCTGATCCAGCCCAAGATCGTGGGGGACTCGGTCGGAGTGCCGCCGCTTCCTACGCTGTTATTGTTGTATATAGGCTACCGTATAGGCGGCGTTATAGGAATGCTTATCGCGGTGCCGCTGGGCCTGATGCTCTTTTCGATGTATCAGGAGGGAGCATTCGACGGCATCAGGGACAGCGCGCTGATATTGATTTCTGGAGTCAACCATTTCAGAAAGCTGCGTGAGGAGGATATGGACGAGGTGGAAGAGATGGCTTCGCAGGACCGGGAGTCTCTCAAGATACTGGAGGAGCGCCGCAAGCAATCTGCCGAGCAGGCCGCGGCAAAAAAGAAAGCCCGCGCCTTTTCCCGGCGCGGGAAGGGATAATGCGTAACTCCGATGGAAAGCGGGAGATGCCGGTTTCAGGCATCTCCGCATTCCTCGCAGGAGGCACAGTCGGGAAACTGCGATTTGTCATACTCGATTCCGTTCTTTTCATAGTAGTCCTGCACCGCCGCCTTGATTGCCTCCTCGGCCAGTACCGAGCAGTGCATCTTATAGGCGGGCAGCCCGTCAAGCGCCTCCGCCACAGCCTTGTTTGTCAGATCCAGAGCATCGGAGAGCGGCTTTCCTTTGATTAGTTCCGTCGCCATGGAACTGGACGCGATTGCGGAACCGCACCCGAAAGTTTCAAATTTTGCATCGGAAACAATGTCGTCGTCAATCTTCAGATAAATCTTCATTATATCGCCGCATTTTGCGTTTCCGACCTCGCCAATGCCGTCCGCGTCCTCTATCACGCCCACGTTACGCGGATTTCTAAAATGATCCATCACTTTTTCGCTGTATAATGCCATCTCTCTCGAACCTCCTCAAAGTATGAACGCTTTTTTGCCGCTTACCTTGTCCCTCCATAGCGGCGACATATTCCTCAGATATTCCACGACTTTTGGAATCTCCGCCAACATATAGTCGATCTCCTCTTCGGTATTCTCCTCGCAGAGGCTGAGCCGCAGGGAACCGTGAGCAACTTCGTGGACTCTTCCGATTGCCAGCAGCACATGGCTGGGATCGAGCGAACCGGACGTGCATGCCGACCCGGATGATGCGCAGATGCCCTTGGCATCCAGCAGCAAAAGCAGGCTCTCGCCCTCTATCCCCTCAAAACAAAAATTGACATTTCCGGGCATACGCTGTTCGCGTGCGCCGTTCAACGCCGAATGGGGAATCCGGGAGAGCCCGTCAATCAGCTTATCCCGCAGGGCCGACACTTTCGCCGCGTTTTCATCTATATTGGCGGCAATCTCTTTTAGAGCCGCCGCCATACCCGCGATAGCCGGAACGTTCTCCGTACCCGCTCGTTTTCCGCGCTCCTGTGCCCCGCCCTCGATGAGGTTTTCCAGAGGCACGCCCCTTCTTGCAAACAATGCGCCGATTCCCTTAGGCCCGTGGAATTTATGGGCGGAAAGCGACAGCATGTCGATGTTCTGTGCCTTCACGTCTATGTGCAGATGGCCGACCGCCTGCACCGCGTCCGTGTGGAAAACGACGCCCTTCTCCCGGCAGACCGCGCCAATCTCGGAAATAGGCAATATAGACCCGATCTCGTTGTTTGCATACATGATCGTCACAAGGCATGTATCCTCGCGGATGGCGTCGCTGACCTGCTCCGCGGTCACCGTGCCGGCGCTGCCGACATCCAGAAGTTCCACGTCAAAGCCTTGCTTTTTCAGTTTGTCCAATGTGTGCAGGACCGCGTGGTGCTCGAACGCGGTGGAGATTATATGCTTTTTCCCCTTGCGTTCGCCGGCGTAAGCGGCGGAAAGGATCGCCTGATTATCTGCCTCGCTGCCGCCAGAGGTGAAATATATTTCCCTCGGGTCGGCGCCTATACAGGCGGCGACGTCTTCCCGCGCCGCCGCCAGAGCCTCCGCCGCCCGCTGGCCGACGGAGTGCAGGCTGGATGGATTGCCAAACTCGGAGTCCATATACGGCAGCATGGCGTTGATGGCGGCGCGGCTCATTTTTGTGGTCGCAGCATTATCTGCATATACGTTCATATCGCATTACCTCTTGATTATTCCTGATTATTCCGGGCATCGCCCATATATCAGCCGGAAGGCGGCCGTTTTACCGTATCGCGTTAAACCCGTTCTCCAGGTCGGCGATGATATCGTCGATATGCTCCGTGCCGATGGAGAGGCGGATCGTGTTCGGCTTGATCTCCTGCTCGGCGAGTTCCTCCTCGGAGAGCTGGCTATGCGTCGTCGTCGCCGGGTGGATCACGAGGCTCTTGACATCGGCCACATTTGCAAGAAGCGAGAATATCTTCAGGCTGTCGATGAACTTGTGGGCCTCCGCCTGCCCGCCCTTGATCTCAAATGTAAAGATTGATCCGCCGCCGTTAGGAAAATATTTCTGGTATAGCTCATGGTCCGGATGCTCGGGCAGCGACGGATGGTTGACCTTCTCTACCAGCGGATGGCTCGCCAGATACGAGACGACCTTCGCCGTGTTTTCCGAGTGGCGTTCCACTCTCAGGGAAAGCGTTTCAATCCCCTGAAGGAGCAGGAATGCGGCGAACGGAGAGATGGTAGCGCCGGTATCCCTCAGCAGGATCGCCCGGATGTACGTCACGAACGCGGCAGGCCCGGCAGCCTTGACAAAAGATACGCCATGATAGCTGGGGTTAGGCTCTGCGATAGCCGGATATTTTCCGGAGGCCGCCCAGTCAAATTTGCCGGAATCCACTATGACTCCGCCAAGCGTCGTGCCGTGCCCGCCCAGGAATTTCGTGGCGGAATGGACGACGATATCCGCTCCGTGCTCTATAGGGCGGATCAAATACGGCGTTCCGAAAGTGTTGTCCACCACCAGGGGCAGGCCGTGCTTATGTGCGAGATCCGCAAGCGCGTCTATGTCGGGGATATCGCTGTTGGGATTGCCGAGGGTCTCGATATAGATGGCCCGCGTATCGTCCTGGATTGCCGCCTCGACCTCGGCAAGGTCATGTATGTTCACAAATGTCGACGTGATGCCGAAATTAGGCAGGGTATGCTCCAGCAGGTTATAGCTGCCGCCGTAGATGGTCTTCTGTACCACGAAATGGCCGCCGTTCTGGCCCAGGGCCTCCAGGGTATATGTAACGGCCGCCGCGCCGGACGCCAAGGCCAGGGCGGAAACTCCACCCTCCAGGGCGGCGACGCGCTTTTCGAGCACGTCCTGCGTGGAGTTAGTGAGGCGCCCGTAAATGTTGCCGGGGTCGGCAAGACCGAAACGGGCGGCGGCGTGCTCGCAGTTATGGAAGACATACGAGGTCGTCGCGTAAATCGGCACCGCGCGGGAGTCGGTGACTGGATCGGGCGTTTCCTGCCCTACATGGAGCTGCAGCGTTTCAAATTTATAGTCTGACATGATGATTTCCTTTCTCTATGCGTCGTTTAATGTGTCGTTTATTCGGTGTCTGGTTTCCTGGCTGTCTGACAGATAGGACACATTCGGCCGAAACGGAAATTTTCCCTGACCAGTTTCTCAAAGTAACTTTCCAAGTAAAATCCACCTCCTTAATTACAGTATATTTACCTGCTAGATAGGTTGGTAGGATTGTAACACCGGCATCTTTTCTTGTCAATAGGTATTTTGGACAAACAAAATCACGCCCATTACTCTACTCCCCCTGCATCGTATTCCTCCGGCATCGGCGTGGACGCAAGCGTCTCGGCCGCGCTCTCGATGGCTGGCGCTCCGCCCGGCGCCTCGGCGTCCTCTGCGGCTTCCCTAGGGTCGGGATATTCCTTTTCCTCCTCGTCTTCCCAGAGCGAGCCGTATTTCTCTTTTTCCTTTTTCTGCATCCTGGCCATCTCGCCAATGGATTTTGCCATTTCATATAGGTCGCCGTCA
Source organism: uncultured Eubacterium sp. (assembly GCA_964450965.1). GTDB lineage: Bacteria > Bacillota > Clostridia > Lachnospirales > Lachnospiraceae > W0P33-017. The sequence continues at coordinate 27,063 of CAYVFF010000009.1, forward strand.
AATTCCATCAGCTTGCGTTCGTCCGACAGCGGCACGATCGCGCCCTTCATCAGGCGGCGCGCCACTTCCATGATTTTTGAGAGATTCTCGCCATATTCCTCGGCGGCATCCGCCTGCTGCTTGGACGTTTCCGCGTTGCAATAGGCAAAATACTGCTCGTTCAGCCTGTCCAGATATTTTTGATATTCGGACTGCTTTTTGTCCAGCGCGCCGATTGACAGCTCGAGCACGGCCGCCTCCTCTCCGAAAGCCGACTTCTTTTCTTCGTCGTCCGTTTTTTTGATGTTCGCGCGCAGGCCGTCCAGCCGCTTTGTCATATCCTGTTTCTGCTGCCGGTATGCTGATATCTGGTCCCGGTAGGTTTTCCGCGCCTCTCCTATTTTCATATCATCCACCATCCCTGAAATTTTTATTATGAAAGCCAGTCCGCATGGACATTAGCGAAGCTAACCCGTATGAGCAAAAAAGCGGCGCGACCGGAGAGAGCGACGCGATTTGCGAATACCGCCGGCGATTGCGAGAGTGCCGTAGGCACGGAGCAATCGGCTTTCATTACATAGTGCATGCCCCCGCTTGCGGGGCATGGGGCTTTGTGCTGCAAGGACAATTCCCCCTATCTTTTGTCGGAGAGTTCAGGCGGAAAGTTTAGCCTCCGATGCTCACATATACCGGTACTTCTTCCTTTTTGCAAAAATGAACATGGACGAGATTGCAAAGGCGAAAATCTCCGCCGCCACGTCCGCGAGCCATATCCCGTCTAGCCGCAGCAGCGCGGGCAGGATAAGGATTGCCGCCATTTTGAAAACAAAAGTACGCATAAAAGATATGGCGGCCGACACGCCGCCGTCGTTTAGCGCGGTAAAAAACGATGATGCAAAAATATCGAATCCCGTGATTATGAATGACATCGATGAAATCCGCAGCGCGCGGACCGTCATTGCGAACAGCTCGGGATTATAGCCGACGAAAATCTTTGACAGCGGAACGGCAAGAAGCTGCGCCGCCGCCGTCATGGCCGCGCCCGACGCGAACATGATCACGCAGCTCTTCTTCAGCAGATTTTTAAGCTCGGGATGGTTTCCCGCGCCGTAATGGTAGCCGATGACCGGCGCGCTGCCCATCGAATATCCTATAAAAATGGCGATGAAAACAAACTGCACGTACATAAGCACCCCGTAAGAGGCCACGCCGTCCTCCCCCGCATACCTTAATAGCTGGAAGTTGTACAGGATGCCTATCAGCGCGGACGTGGCGTTCGATACCATCTCGGAGGAGCCGTTGGCGCAGGCTTTTATAATCGGCCCTGCCTTTAGCCTTGTTTTTACGAAATGCAGGAGGCTGTCATTCGGCCGCAGGAAATACACGAGGGGTATGACGGCTCCCACGAACTGGCTTAGCCCGGAGGCAAACGCGGCTCCGGCCACGCCCCATTTAAACACCGCGACAAACAGCGCGTCGAGCGCCATGTTGGTCAGCCCCGCGGAAACCGTAGCCCAGAGGCCGAGGCCAGGTTTTTCCGCCGTAATCAGAAAACTCTGGAACGCGTTCTGGAGCATGAAAGCAACGGTAAACGCGGTTATTATGCGGCCATAGAGGACGCAGTAAGGCAGCATCCCGTCTGTCGCGCCCAGCATGATAGAGACGGGCCTCATGATCGCGAAACCGATGGCGGTGATAATTATGCCGACGATAATGGAAACGCCAGTCATCATTGTAAAATATTCGTTCGCCAGCCTGTCTTTCTTCTCGCCCAGCACCTTGGCGACCAGCGCGTTGCCGCCGCTGCCCAGCATGAAACCGAAGCCGCCGAATATCTGGTAGAGAGGCATGATGAGATTTATCGCCGCGAACGCGGTGTCGCCGACGAAGTTGGAGATGAACAGCCCGTCCACGACGCCGTAGACGGACGTGAACACCATCATCACGATGGACGGCAGGACGAAGCGCAGCAGGCGCTTATAGTCAAAATGATCGGATAACTGGATTTTCATGGCGCATCTCCCTATCGTCTATCATGTTCGCTAGTGTACAATGAAAGCCCGGTCAAGCGACGCTAACCCATATGAGCAATCCGCGGGCTTTCATTCATGGCATGAACGTTTACAATGATAGCCGTAAAGCCGAGGGTTGTCAATAGTAACGGGCCGCAGGCGTGGAGCGGGAACTGCGCCTTGCAACGGTTTTTCGATTGTGTTAAAATGGATATGTGAGTGTTTTCGTAAGTTTCATGGCGCGGCCGCCTTTAGGGCCGCGCGGCATGTTAAGGAGGGCGGGATATGATGCGAAAACAGGTGGCGCGCAAGCTGGCGGCAGCGGCGCTCGCGGCAGCGACGGCGGCGGCCCTGCTGGGCGGATGCGGAGAAAAAGAGGACGGCGGATCTGCGGCGGACAGCGGAACCGAGGAGCCGGGAGAGGCCACGGAGTCCGGCGAATCCGGGACAGGGGAAGACGGCCTGGAGCTTGAATCGGGAACCGTCGAACTGTCGCTTTGGGCCGGAGATTCATACGACGACAGCCTGGGACAGATGGTGGAGTCCTTCAAGGAGGAATATGCCGGGCAGGCGGATTTCGAGATTACCATAGTGGAGACCAGCGACTCCAGCACGCGCAACGACGTATTAGGCGACATATATAACGCGGGCGACGTCTTTTCCATGCCGGACGACCAGCTGTACAGCCTAATCGCGGGCGGGGCTCTCTCGCCGGTGCCGGACCAGGAGAAGATCAAGGGAGAAAACCTTGCCGAGGCAGTCGACGCGGCTTCGCATAACGGCACGCTGTACGCGTACCCGTATTCGGCGGACAATGGCTATTTCCTATATTATAATAAAAAATATTTCACCGACGAGGACGTGAAGACCATGGACGGCATCCTCGCAGCCGCGGAGGCGGCCGGCAAGAAAGTCTCGATGGAGTTTAATTCCGGGTGGTATCTGTATTCGTTTTTCGGCAATACCGGCCTGGATTTCGGGATTAACGACGACAGCATCACGAACCATTGCAATTGGAACAGCACGGAAGGCCCCATAAAGGGCGTGGACATCGCCCAGGCGCTGCTGGATATCACTTCAAGCCCCGCATTCATCGCCCAGCCTGACGACGGGTTCGTCGAGGGGATGCAGGCGGGCGACGTAATCGCCGGCATCAGCGGCGTCTGGAACGCCACGGCCGTGAAGGAGGCCTGGGGGGATGATTACGGCGCGGTAAGGCTGCCTACCTATACCTGCGCCGGACAGCAGGTCCAGATGGCCTCCTTTACTGGATATAAAATGTATGGCGTAAACACCTACTCCAAGCATCTAGGATGGGCGCACAAGCTCGCCGAATGGCTGACGAACGAGGAGAGCCAGGTCCTGCGTTTCCAGGCGAGGAGCACAGGCCCGTCGAATATCAATGCGGCCGCGATGGAGGAGGTGGCGAGGAATCCCGCGATCGCGGCGGTCATCGACCAGTCGCAGTTCGGCTCTCTCCAGCGCGTAGGCAACAGCTATTGGAACGCCTGCATGGACTTCGCCGACACGATAGCAGCGGGCAACCCCGACCATATCGCGCTGCAGGATCTGATGGATAAGCTAGTCGAGGGCATCACTGCCTCGGCGGTGGAATAGGAGGCGGCGCATGAAACAGAAAAAACGGATCAGCATCAAAGTGATTATAATGGTACCGGTACTCCTGCTCGGAATAGTGTCGATTTTTTCCAATGTCGAAGCAATCATGAATCTCGGCAGGGTCAACAGGACGGCCGTGACGATAGCCGACGAGCATATGGCGCATACGCTCGAGCTTAGCGACGTGCAGAAAAGGACGCAGGCTATACACAAGATGGCGCTCTCGCACATTATCGCTACCGACCTTGACACGATGATATCCATGGTAGATTCGCTGCGCGCGGAGGAGGACTCGCTTGACGAATATATCGCGGAATACGGAGACGACATGCGCGAGAGCGATCCCGCGGTCTATGACGATCTGATAGCGAACTACGAGAACATGAAATACGCCATCGGAAACCTCCTGGCATTCAGCGGAAACTCGGACAAGCAGTCCGCCTTCGCGCTCGCAAATGGCGAGATAAAGCAATATAGCGAGGCTATCGAGGGCGATATCGAGAAGATGTTAGATGAGGCGAAGTCTAGCGCGTCGGCTGCCAGCGAAGACCTTTCCAGGGAATACAATATGGCCGTCGCCCGTAATCTCGCGATAGTCGCGGTATGCGTTATCGCGATGATATTCGCGATTTACGGCGTATTCGCGCTCATTATCAAAAAGCTCAATATCACGAACCGCGAGCTGCATGACATCATCCAGGGCATCGATAACAAGGAGAGCGACCTGACCAAGCGCGTGAGCATCCTTTCCAATGATGAGATTTCCGACCTGGGCAAGGGCATAAATACGTTCATGGACAAGCTGCAGCATATCATGCGGATGATCATCGAGAATTCCACGAAGCTGGAGACGGTCGTAGACGAGGTGCAGCGCAGCGTGCGCACGTCCAATGACAGCGCTACCGATCTTTCCGCCGTGACGGAGGAGCTTTCTGCTACGATGCAGGAAGTCGGGCATTCGGCGGCCCTTATAAACGAAAACGCGGACTCCGTTCGCAGCGAGACCGAGGATATAGCGGACAAGTCCGGCAGCATCAACGACTATTCCAAGAAGATGAAGGACAATGCCGACCAGATGGAATCGAACGCCCGCCAGAATATGCAGGAGACGAATGCAAAGGTACAGCAGATTCTCGCCGTATTGAACGAGGCGATCGAGGAGAGCCGCAGCGTCGAGCAGGTAAACGGCCTTACGAACGAGATCCTGAGCATCTCCAGCCAGACGAACCTTCTCGCGTTGAACGCGTCTATCGAGGCCGCGCGCGCCGGCGAGGCGGGCCGGGGATTCGCGGTGGTTGCTGACGAGATAAGGCAGCTCGCAGATTCCAGCCGCGAGACGGCTAACCGCATCCAGGACATAAACGGCGTCGTCACGAACGCGGTACGGAATCTGGCGGAGAACGCTAACGAGCTCGTCCGGTATATGACAGGCTCGATCCTGCCGGAATTCGAGAATTTCGTCGAGAGCGGCGCGCAATACCGCGAGAACGCGTCATATATAGAGCAGGTAATGAATGAATTCCATGAAAAGACGGATTCGCTAAAGAGCGCGGTAGACGAGATCGCGGAGTCCATAGGCGCTATTACGGACGCCATCGAGGAGGGCGCGCGCGGCGTCACCGGCGCGGCCGAGAGCACGCAGATTCTGGTCGAGGATATGGAAAACATCAGCAACAGGATGAGCGAAAACCAGGAGATTGCCGAGAAGCTCCAGAAAGAGACGGATGTTTTTCAGAAATTCTGACGCATATAAAGCAAGGGACCCGGGAATCCCGGGCCCCTTTGCTTTTTAAGCTACTTCTACCGACAGGACCTTGTAGTCCCTGGCCTCGACTGCGGCCTTCAGGGCGTCGTCTCCGACGTCTGAGGAGAGCGTCACGACCGCCGTGCCGTCCTCGTGGCTGACGTCGGCGCTTTCCACGCCGCCCAGCTCCTCGAGGGCTTTTTTGACGGTCGCCTCGCAATGCCCGCACATCATTCCTTCGATTCTCATAGTCTTTACCATTGTTTTTTCCTCCTTTTCTCTCACTCGTTTTTTTGGTTTTATTTTTTTGTCCTTTTTCGCGCTGCTTATGTCGACCAGGTTCAGCCTGAGCGCGTTAGTCACCACGCAGAAGCTGGAGAGGCCCATCGCCGCAGCGCCGAACATAGGATTCAGCTGCCAGCCGAACAGGGGGATCCACACGCCGGCGGCGAGCGGGATGCCGATGACGTTATAGATAAAAGCCCAGAACAGGTTCTGGCGGATGTTGCGCAGCGTCGCGCGGCCGAGCCGGATAGCGGCTGGTACGTCCGACAGGCGGTTCTTTACCAGGACGATGTCCGCCGCGTCTATTGCGACGTCGGTGCCGGCGCCTATGGCAATTCCGAGATCCGCGCATGCCAGCGCGGGAGCGTCATTTATCCCGTCTCCGACCATAGCGACAGGACCGTCTTTTTGCAGCCTGCGGATCGCGCGCTCCTTTCCGTCCGGCAGCACGCCGGCAATCACCTCGTCCACGCCGGCCTGCGCGGCGATGGCCCTGGCGGTGCGCTCGTTGTCCCCGGTCAGCATCACGACGCGGATTCCCATGTTTTTCAGCTCGCCGACGGCACGGACGGCATCATCCTTAATGACGTCGGCGACCGCGATAAGCCCCATTACCTCGTCGTCGCGCGAGAAAAACATCGGCGTCTTGCCCTCCGCGGAGAGTTCCTCCGCCGTCCGCGCAAGGGCTGGCGGTATGGATGCCGACTGTCCCACGAAATGCCCATTCCCCCCGCGAAGCCGCATGCCTTCGCAGCTGGCGGACAGCCCGTTTCCGGCCGACGCCCGGAATCCCTCGACGTCCATGGGCTCGACGCCCGCCTCGGAGGCTTTTTTGATGACCGCCTTAGAGAGCGGATGTTCGCTCATTTTCTCCAGCGAATATGCCGCGCGCAGCAGCTCCGCCTCGGTGATCCCGGCGGCGGGTATGACGTCTGTCACGGACGGCTCTCCGCGCGTGATCGTGCCGGTCTTGTCAAGTACCGCCGTGACAGTCCTGCCGGCCGCCTCGAGCGAGGCGGCGGTCTTAAACAGTATGCCGGATTTCGCGCCGACTCCGCTGCCCACAAGGATTGCCACGGGGGTGGCGAGGCCCAGCGCGCAGGGGCAGCTGATTACGAGCACGGAGATCGCCCGCGCGAGCGCAAATCCGGGGGTCTGCCCCGCTGCCAGCCAGACGACGAACGTGACGGCCGCTATCGCGATGACCAGCGGCACGAATATGCCGGAGACGCGGTCCGCTATCTTCGCGATAGGGGCCTTGGTCGCCGACGCGTCCGATACCATCTTGATAATCTGCGAGAGGGCCGTGTCCGCGCCGACACGCACGGCCTCGCATTTCACGAAGCCCGAGCGGTTTATAGTGGCCGCCGAGACCTGGCTGCCCGGGGACTTGTCCACCGGGATGCTCTCGCCGGTGAGGGCGGATTCGTCGATGGCGCTCTCCCCCTCCAGCACGGTCCCATCCACCGGGACGCTCTCTCCCGGGCGCACGATGAAGATATCTCCGGGCTTTACCGTCTCCGCGGGGACGACCCGCTCCTCGCCGTCCACGACGAGCGTCGCCGTCTTCGGCGCGAGCCTGAGCAGGCTTTTCAACGCGTCTTTCGTCCTGCCCTTCGACATGGCCTCGAGCATCTTCCCGACGCTGATGAGCGTCAGGATCACCGCCGCTGATTCAAAATATAATTCATGCAGGTAATGCATCGCGGCCTCCACGCCGCCCTCCAGCTGCGCCCCGGTCATGGCGAACAGCGCGTAGACGCTGTAACAGAATGACGCGCCCGAGCCTAGCGCGACGAGCGTGTCCATGTTAGGCATTCCATGGATAAGCCCGCGGAATCCGCTTATGAAAAACTTCTGGTTTATCACCATGACGATAGCGGCCAGCAGCATCTGGGCGAGGCCGATGGCTACCGGGTTGCCGTCGAAAAAGGCGGGCAGCGGCCAATTCCACATTGTATGCCCCATGCTGATATATAGCAGCACGACCATGAAGCCTGCGGAAAATATGAGCCTGCGCCGGATGGCCGGCGTCTCCTTGTCGGCGAGCGCGTCCAGCTTTGCCGATGGGCTTTCCGCGGCCCCGGCGTTTGCCGCGCCTCCTTCTATAGAAGCGCCATAGCCCGCGGCCTCGACGGCGGAGATGACCGCGGATGGGTCTGCCGTGCCCTTGACGCTCATAGATTCCGTCAGCAGGCTGACCGCGCATTCGTCCACGCCGGGGACGGCTGAGACGGCCTTTTCCACGTGCGCGGCGCAGGATGCGCAGCTCATTCCGGTGACGTTATACATTGTCGTTGATAATCCCATGATATCACCTCATTAGTTTCTGGAGCGTGCTTACGAGCTCGTCGACGGTCTCGTCCTTGCCGGCGCGTATGTCGTCGGCCACGCAGCCCTTTATGTGCGCGGCTAGCAGCTCCTTGATGAATGAATTGATGGCGGCGCCGGCGGCGGATGCCTGCGTAATGATGTCCGTGCAATACTGGTCGCGCTCCACCATGTCTTTCAGCCCGCGTATCTGGCCCTCTATACGGCTCAGCCTGTTGACGAGGCATCTTTTCTCTTCGGCGGTACGTTCCTTTGTCCTGCAGCCGCCGCAGCATCCGTTTTCCATAGCGATTCCTCCATATACCCCCGCAGGGTATTTACAGTATATACCCCTATGGGGTATTATGTCAAGGGTTATGATAAACTTATTTTTCGGGAAAGAAGGTGCGGGCTATGGAGCAGTCGGCCGCTGCCAAGGAAGATGGCCAATACAAAAAGATGACGGAGACGCCGGTGGAGCGGCTGGTGGCGACGCTGGCGCTGCCATCGGTGGTCAGCATGCTGGTGACCAATATATACAACATGGCAGACACGGCGTTCGTGGGCACGCTGGGCAACAGCGCGAGCGGGGCCGTGGGCGTGGTGTTCGGATATATGTCAATACTGCAGGCGGTGGCTTTTATGAGCGGGCAGGGCGCGGGGAGCATCATGTCGCGCAGCCTGGGGCATAAGGATGACGAGACGGCGACGAGGTACGCCTCTACAGGTTTTTTTATGTCATTCTTCCTTGGAGCCGGCATAGGCGCGGCAAGCCTCATATTTCTGAAGCCTCTCATCTACGCCCTGGGCAGCACCGATACGATTGCGCCCTATGCCGGCACGTATATTTTCTGGATTATACTTGCGGCGCCTTTTATGTCGTCGAGCCTGACCATGAACAACCTTTTGCGCTACGAGGGACGCTCGAAGCTAGGGATGATGGGCTTGATGGCAGGCGCCCTGCTCAACATCGCCGGCGACGCCATATTGATCTTCGGATGCGGGCTGGGGGTGGCCGGGGCCGGCATATCCACCGCGGTATCGCAATTCGTCAGCTTCGTGATACTGCTGTCCATGTTCCTTACCGGCAGGACGCAGTCCAAGATCCGCATTTCCTGCGCGGACTGGCATCTGAAGACGACCGGGAACGTGGCGGCCACCGGATTCCCCAGCCTCCTGCGGCAGGGACTCAACAGCTTCGCCACTATATTGCTCAATTCGCGCGCGGCAGTATATGGAGACGCGGCGGTGGCAGCCATGAGCATCGTATCGCGCATATCGTTTTTCGTGCTGGCGGTGTCTATCGGCATAGGCCAGGGATTCCAGCCGGTGTGCAGCTTTAACTATGGCGCGGGAAAATATGGGCGGGTCAGGCGCGCCTTTTGGGTCGCGCTCGGCCTTTCGGAGATATTGCTCGTTATCGCGGTAATCCCGGTATTCATTTTCGCGAAGCCCCTGGTGAGGCTCTTCAGAGACGATGAGCAGGTTGTGCTCATCGCGGCCCGTGCCCTGAGGCTGCAGGCCCTGGCTCTGCTGACGGTGCCGGCCACCATGGTGACGGAGATGGGATTCCAGAGCACCGGCCAGAGGGCGCTCGCCACGCTGGCGTCGTCGCTGAGGAGCGGCGTGATATTCATACCCGTGCTGCTTGTCATGTCCAGCCTGCGAGGCCTGGCCGGCATAGAGGAGGCGCAGCCCCTGGCATACCTTATCACGTTTATTATCTCGCTGCGGCTGGCGGCGATCTTTTTAAAAAAATTGGAGGATAGACAGACATGAAATCTGCGAGGGAATTGAGGGAACTGTTAGAACGCATAGACCACCGGGGTTATCCGGCGTACAAGGACGCCGCGGGCGCATGGCGCTTTGACCGCTATACGCTGTGCATCGACCATGTGCAGTCCGACCCGTTCGCCGCGCCGTCGCGGCTGCACGTCGAGATACCTGCCGCGGTCGCCGGAATGCCGGCCGGGCTGTATGATACGCCGGAAAAAAAGACCGCGCTGGAGGACCATCTCCTGCGCCTGTTTTATGTGGCGGCCGGAAAATATTCCTTCCAGGCCAGGGGCTCCGGCAAGAGCGGCGCGATCTTCGTGATGCGCCCGGGGCAGGAGATATTGCGGCGCAGCGCGATGGAGCTGGAGGCGGACGGCGCGCTTACCGCCCGCTTCGAGGTAGGTTTTCCCGCGAACGGACGGACGATAAATTCCGGGGAGCTGATTAAAATTCTCTACCAATTTCTCCCGCAATGCGTGGAACAGGCGTGCATTTTCCGGAATATCGATGCCGCATCTGCCCGCGCCGCCGTGCGGCTGGCGGACGACCAGGCCGCCATGCGCAGGCAGATGAAGGAAAGGGGGCTTGTCGCGTTCATCGCGGACGGCGCGATACTGCCGCGCGCTTCGGGCGTCTCCGACAAGCCTATGAAAGATGCGGTGGCGTTCCGCTCTCCGGATACGCTGCGCGTCGATTTGAAAAAAAGCGACGGGACGGTGATTGCCGGCATGGGCGTGCCGCGAGGCATCACGCTGCTCGTCGGCGGGGGCTATCATGGCAAGTCGACGCTGCTTAAAGCCTTGGAGCGCGGCGTCTATCCGCACGTCGCGGGAGACGGAAGGGAGTACGTCCTGACAGATTCGGACGCGGTAAAGATACGTGCCGAGGATGGCCGTTCCATATGGCATACCGACATTTCCATGTTCATAGGGAATCTGCCGAATGGCAAGCCTACGTCCCGCTTTGACAGCGAGGATGCCAGCGGCAGCACTTCCCAGGCCGCGAACGTCGTGGAGGCATTGGAGGCCGGGGCGACGGCGCTGCTGATCGACGAGGATACAAGCGCGACCAATTTCATGATCCGCGACGAACTGATGCAGCGCGTCATCGCCCGCGACAAGGAGCCGATAACGCCATATATCGAGCGCGTCCGCGAACTTGAGGAGCGCTACGGCGTCTCGACCATCCTCGTGGCCGGCAGCTGCGGGGCTTATATAGACGTGGCCGATACGATAATACAGATGGACAGCTATCTCCCTTATGATATCACCGCCTACGCGAAAAAACTGGCGGCGGACTATCCCGCTGTGGCCAGCGCGGAACCGGCCGCGGCGCCGGGATTTGAACGCCGCCCGTCCCGGCATCCGGACGTATATTACAAGGGGCGCATAAAGACAAAGGCCCAGGGCCTGGAGACTGTTTCCATCGGCCGCGAGGACGTCGACTTGCGCTACGTCGAGCAGCTGGTCGACCCGGGCCAGCTGAATGCGCTTGCCCTCGCCCTACGGTACATGGAAGAATCCGGGTTCGATGGCAGGCGGTCCCTGCGCGAACTGGCAGGAAGCCTGGATGCCAGGCTGCGGGGCGAGGGGTTTGCGGCATTGCTACGGAATGGCGCGCGTACCGGCGATTTGCCGGGGAATCTGGCCATGCCGCGACTGCACGAGCTGCTCGCCTGCCTGAACAGATACCGCAAGCTCGGCGCGGAATGATTTCGTATAAAAGTTATAAACTTTTCTTTGCAAACGCGCCATTTTATGTTATAATTGCATAGAATCCGGCAAACAATCAACCGCGATAAAGGAAACGTTGCGTATGAGGGCACTCGAGACCTACAACAAGGATAGATTGAAAAAGCTGGGCGTTCTGGTCGGCGTCTGCATGAAGTACATGTGGTATTGCTATTTCGCGATGAATACCTGCTGGCTTTTGCTTGTCATTATCGCGGGGGATTTTAACTGGGATATGATGATCCAGTGGACGGCGCATATCGCCGTTACCGGCATTTTTTGTTGGATATATCAGCTGGTGGTGGTAAAAAAATCGCGCGAAGTGCCGTACCTCGTCGCATATGCGATCCTGAACGTCTTTACGATATTGCTGCTGTGCCATCCGTCCGGCCTTATAATATTGGACGGACTGGCGTTCGGCGTCATCGCCACTTATCCGGTCTGGACGGATCAGCACTGGGTGAGGGTGCAGTCGATTCTTTTCGTCTGCATGTTCGTCGTGCGCCACGTGGCATGGTTTATCATCGGATATAGCATCCCGAAGTACGGGATGCTCATGGAGGCGTTCGGCATGCTCTGCATCGGCGCGATGCTCGTGCACGATGTGGATTATGTCCATAACCAGACCATGCTGCTCGGCGACGCGACGCGCATGGATGCCGCCACCGGGCTGTACAATCACGAATGTTTTTACGAGGAATTGGAAAAGCGCATGCGCACCTTTGCGGAGACTCGCGAGGGCGAACGCGAAAACGCGAACTTCTGCCTGCTGATCGCGGATATCGATAATTTCAAGAGGGTCAACGATACTTACGGCCATGCGTTCGGAGACGAGGTGCTGCTAGGCCTCGCCGAGATCTTCAAGAGCTATTGCGGCAGCAGGGATTTCGTCGCGAGATACGGCGGGGAGGAATTCGTCATGATCATGGGCGGATGCCACAAGCCGGACGCGGTCACGCGGGCCAATACTATCCGCCGCAAATTCGCCGATACGGTTTTCAAGGATGACTCGGGCGCGGAACATCAATTCACGATAAGCCTTGGCGCGGCAGAATATGACAAGCCATGGGATACCGCGAGCAAATTCTTCGAGCAGGCGGATCAGGCGCTCTACCATGCAAAGAATACCGGAAAGAACCGCGTCTGCTCGTCCTGACATGGAAAAAAGACAGTTGCAAGAGAATAAAAATATACAAAAAAAAGAAAAATTCCAGCAGGTCCGCATTTCTGTACGCGGCCTGGTGGAATTTTTATTGCGTTCCGGGGACATCGACGACCGCATAAGCCCGGCGTTTCGCGAGAACGCCATGCAGGAGGGCGCGCGCGTCCACAAAAAGATCCAGCGTTCTATGGGAGGCTCCTACATGGCCGAGGTCCCGCTGTCGTTGGACGTGCCGCAGCAGCGATATATCCTCACGGTCGAGGGCCGCGCGGACGGAATCTTTTTCGCCGTCGCCGGGATACCCGTACCGGCGGGAAACGGCGGAATGGACGCCCGGATAATGGAAAAAGAGATATGGTGCATCGATGAGATCAAGGGCGTATACCGTGACGTCGAGGATATGGACGGGCCGGCGGAGGTACACGTCGCGCAGGCAAAGTGCTACGCGTATATATATGCCCTGCAGCACGGGCTGCCGGAGATCGGAGTCCAGATGACTTATTGCGACCTGGACACGGAGGAGGTGCGGCGGTTTTTCGAGATTTATTCATTTGCGCGGCTGCAGGCATGGTTTATGGATCTGATCGCGGAATACCGCAAATGGGCGGATTTCCAGTACGAATGGAGGAGCGTGAGCCTCGCGTCGATACAGTCGCTGGAATTCCCCTATCCATACCGCCCGGGGCAAAAAGAGCTCGCGTCGGACGTCTACAGGACGATTCTTCGCAAAAAAAACCTTTTCATCCAGGCCCCGACCGGAGTCGGAAAGACGCTCACCGTCCTCTATCCGGCAGTGCGGGCCATGGGCGAGGGGCTGGGGGAAAAAATCTTTTACCTCACGGCGAAGACCGTGGTAGCCTTCGCGGCCATGGACACGTTCTCGCTGCTGCGTTCCCGCGGCTACCGCGGAAAGGTCGTGCAGATTACGGCAAAGGAAAAATTATGCAGGCTGGAAAAGCCCTCATGCAACCCCGATGCCTGCCCTTATGCCAAGGGGCATTATGACAGGGTAAACGACGCGGTCTACGAGCTGCTGCATGAAACGGACTGTTTTTCCAGGGACGTGCTGACTGCCCAGGCGGACCGCCGCATGGTATGCCCTTATGAAACATGCCTGGATCTGTCGATATGGTGCGACGCGATCGTCGGGGATTATAATTATGTTTTTGACCCGTATGTTTCCCTAAAACGCTTTTTTGGAGAGGGGAACAAGGGCGATTATATCTTTCTGGTGGACGAGGCGCACAACCTGGTGGAACGCGGCAGGCAGATGTATTCCGCCAGCATCGTAAAGGAGGACGTCCTTGCGGTAAAGCAGGCGCTGCGGAATCTGAATAAAAAGGTCTGCCGCGCCTTAGACCGCGTCAACCGGGTATTGCTCGGATACAAGCGCGAATATGCGGATTATACCGTGCATGAGTCGATTTCCGACCTGGCGCTGCCGCTCATGAGGCTCTCGGCCGAGATGGACCGCTTCCTGCAAAATCCGCTGCCGGCCGCGCTGCGCGATACCGTGATGAATTTTTATTTCAGCGTGCGCAATTTCCTCGATATTTATGAGGTGGCGGATAGCAATTATATAATATACTCGGCTACCGGAGAGGATGGCACGTTCACGGTAAAGCTGCTCTGCGCGGATCCGTCCGCGAACCTGCAGGCGCGGCTCGGGCTGGCAAGGAGTACGATATTTTTCTCGGCGACGCTGCTGCCTATAGGATATTATAAGGCCCTGCTATCCACGGATCCGGACAATTATGCCGTCTATGCGCAGACTTCGTTCACATCCGACCAGAGGCTGCTGCTCATCGGGCGTGACGTCAGCAGCAGATATGCGAGGCGCGGGCCGGAGGAGTATGGGCGGATAGCCGCCTATATATATAAGATTGCCACCGCGAAAAAGGGTAACTATATCGCTTTCTTCCCGTCATATAAGATGATGGCGGACGTGGAGGAGCATTTCTCGCGGCTCTCCTGCGGCGCGGTCGACGTGATCATGCAGGAACCCGGGATGGGGGAGCCGGAGCGCGAGGAATTTCTGGGGGAATTCAGCGTGGAGAGGAGCCGGTCCATGGCTGCATTCTGCGTGATGGGCGGAATATTCGGCGAGGGAGTGGACCTGGCGGACGACCTGCTGATAGGAGCCGTCATAGTGGGTACCGGAATCCCGCAGATAGGCGGCGAGAGCGGGCTGCTCAAGGATTTTTTCGATGCGCGTGACGGAAACGGGTTCGACTATGTCTATCGTTTCCCCGGAATGAACCGCGTGCAGCAGGCCGCCGGGCGCGTAATCCGCAAGAGCACCGATTCGGGCGTGATCGCCCTGTTAGACGACCGTTTCCTGCAATGGGAGAACAGGCGGCTATTCCCGAGGGAGTGGGACGACTGGCGCCCATGCACGCTAAGCGACGTGGACGGGATGCTTCGCGATTTCTGGAACTGCAGATTGCTAAAAATAAAAAACGGAGGGATGGGCAATGAGTAAAGTGCGCCGCGTATATGCGGAGAAAAAACCTGATTTTGCAGTGGCTGCAAAGGAACTGGCATCAGAGATAAGGAGTTATCTCGGGATCAAAACAGTCACAAACGTGCGTGTGCTGGTTCGCTACGATATCGAGAATATCTCGGATGAGACATACGAAAAGGCGAAGTCGGAGGTATTCTCAGAACCGCCGGTCGATGAACTCTACGAGGAGGAGTTTGACGCGCGCGGTGCGGCCGTCTTCGGCGTGGAATATCTGCCCGGGCAGTTCGACCAGCGGGCGGACTCCGCGGTGCAGTGCGTGCGGCTCTTGAACGAGGACGAGGAGCCCGTCATCCGTTCCGCGACAGTCTATGCAATCGAGGGGGAACTGGGCGAGGGACAGCTGGAAATGATAAAGGCGCACTGCATCAATCCGGTCGATTCCCGCGAGACCTGCATGGACATGCCGGAGACGCTCGTACAGGATTTTCCGGAGCCGGAGGACGTCAAGATATTTGACGGGTTTACCGGGATGCCGGATGACGGGCTGCGAGATCTGTACGATTCCCTTGGGCTGGCGATGACTTTCAAGGATTTCCTGCACATCCGGAAATATTTCCGCGACGACGAGCGGCGCGATCCTACCGTTACAGAAATACGCGTCCTGGATACGTATTGGTCTGACCACTGCCGCCATACGACCTTTTCCACTGAGCTTACCGAAGTGTCATTTGGCGAGGGATATTATCGCGCCCCCATAGAGGAGGCGTACGGGGATTATCTGCGGACGCGAGAGGAGATATACGGAGGCCGCGATGATAAATTCGTCTGCCTGATGGATCTGGCATTGATGGCCATGAAACGCCTGAAAGCGGAGGGAAAGCTCGCAGACCAGGAGGAATCCGACGAGATCAATGCCTGCTCTATCGTAGTGCCCGTGGAGATCGACGGCGAGGAGCAGGAATGGCTGGTGAATTTTAAAAACGAGACTCACAATCATCCCACCGAGATAGAGCCGTTCGGAGGGGCCGCGACGTGCCTCGGCGGCGCAATCCGAGATCCGCTCTCGGGGCGGACTTACGTCTATCAGGCGATGCGCGTGACCGGCGCCGCAGATCCCACGGTACCGGTAAAAGATACAATCCCCGGCAAGCTGCCGCAGAAAAAGCTCGTGCGCGGCGCGGCTCAGGGATATAGCTCCTATGGAAACCAGATCGGCCTTGCGACCGGCTATGTCAAGGAGATCTACCATCCGGGCTATGTGGCAAAGCGAATGGAAATCGGCGCGGTCATCGGCGCGGCGCCGCGCGATGCGGTGCAAAGGCTGCGCCCTGACCCGGGCGATGCCGTCATATTGCTCGGCGGACGCACCGGGCGCGACGGTATCGGCGGGGCCACCGGCTCTTCTAAGGCGCACAATACGCAGTCCACTTCGGCCTGCGGCGCGGAAGTGCAGAAGGGCAACCCGCCGACCGAGCGCAAATTGCAGCGCATGTTCAGGCGGCCCGAGGTGTCGCGGATGATAAAAAAATGTAATGATTTCGGCGCGGGAGGCGTGTCGGTCGCCATAGGCGAGCTCTCCGCCGGCCTGCGCGTCGACCTGGATCTGGTGACGAAGAAATATGCCGGACTGGACGGCACGGAGCTGGCTATCTCCGAGTCGCAGGAGCGAATGGCCGTGGTCGTCGCGCCCGAGGACGTGCGGCGGTTTCTCTCATATGCCGCCGAGGAGAACCTGGAGGCAGTCCAGGTAGCCATGGTGACGGAAGAGCCGCGCCTCGTGCTGACGTGGCGCGGGCGCAAGGTCGTCGACATATCGCGGGCGTTCCTGGATACGAACGGAGCCCATCAGGAGGCGGGAGTCGCGGTGGATATGCCGGAGCGTTCGGAGAACTTTTTTGAAAGATACGAGCTGCCAGGGGTCGCATCCGCGATGCAGCGCGGGGACGTATGGTCCGCATGGATCGAGACATTGAAAGACCTGAACGTCTGCTCGCAGAAGGGGCTGGTGGAACGTTTCGACAGCTCTATCGGCGCCGGCAGCGTATATATGCCATACGGCGGACTCTATCAACTGACAGAGACGCAGTCCATGGTCGCGAAACTGCCGGTATTATCCGGAAAATGCGACACGGTGACGATGATGGCATGCGGTTTCGATCCATATCTTTCGAGCTGGAGCCCGTTTCATGGCGCGGCCTACGCAATCGTCGAATCACTCTCGCGCATCGTGGCGTCGGGCGGGGATTATTCTAAGGTTCGGTTCACGTTCCAGGAATATTTCCCCAGGATGAACGAGGACCGTTCGCGCTGGAGCCAGCCTTTTGCCGCGCTGCTGGGGGCATACCAGGCGCAGATTGCCCTGGGCCTGCCGGCAATCGGCGGGAAGGATTCGATGTCCGGCAGCTTCAACGAGATCGACGTGCCGCCCACGCTCGTCTCATTCGCGGTAAACGTGGCAAGGCAGCAGGATATAATCACGCCTGAATTAAAGGCGTCCGGAAATACTCTGATGCTGTTTACGATGGCGAGGGACGAATACGATCTGCCGGATTACGGGCAGCTCAAAAAGCTCTATGCGGCCGTACATGGGCTGATTTTGGAAAAAGCGATAGTCTCCGCCTATGCGCTGGATGGAAAGGGAGTGGCCGCCGCCGTCAGCAAGATGGGCTTTGGCAACAAGCTCGGCGTGACGATAGACGGATCGGTCGATAAAGAGACGCTGTTCGCTCCTGCGTTCGGAAGCCTTCTGGCGGAGGTGCCCCAAGGCCTCGCGGATCGAGTAAAAGAGGCGTTTGATTCGGCCGGCATAGCGGACGCGTGCGCCGTTATCGGACACGTCAATGATGCGAGGGTTTTTGCATATGCGGGAATGGCGCTGCCTATGGACGAGGCGCTAGCCGCCTGGACCGGCACGCTGGAAAAGGTATTCCCCACATTAGCGGACGACCGCAGGGATACCGTAGAGACCGGGCTTTTCGAGTCGGATGGAGTCTATATATGCAAACACAAGGTCGCTAGGCCTATGGTGTTCATCCCTGTATTTCCAGGCACGAACTGCGAATACGACAGCGCCAGGGCTTTTGAGCTGGCAGGCGCGGACGTCGAGATGAAGGTGTTTAGAAATCTCAATTCCGCCGGCATCCGCGAATCCGTGGACGAGTTCGCGAGAGCGATAGCGAGGGCGCAGCTTGTCATGTTCCCGGGAGGTTTTTCCGCAGGAGACGAGCCGGAGGGCAGCGCGAAATTTTTCGCTAACGCGTTCCGTAATGGGAAAATCGCAGAGGAGATCATGAAGCTGCTGAATGAGCGCGACGGCTTGATGCTCGGCATATGCAACGGCTTCCAGGCTTTGATTAAATTAGGGCTGGTCCCTTACGGCGAGATAACGGAGCAGCGGCCCTCTTCGCCGACCCTGACGTACAATACCATAGGCAGGCATGTCAGCAAGATGGTATACACCAGGGTGGCGTCGAATAAATCGCCGTGGCTCTCGGGCGCGAAGCTGGGCGGGGTATACACGAATCCCGCGTCGCACGGAGAGGGGCGCTTCGTGGCCACGCAGGAATGGCTGGACCGCCTGTTTGCGAACGGCCAGGTCGCGACTCAATACGTCGACGAATCGGGCAATCCAACCATGGACGGCGAGTGGAACGTAAACGGATCGTACATGGCTATAGAGGGCATCACCAGCCCCGACGGACGCGTGCTGGGCAAGATGGCGCACTCCGAGAGGCGCGGGGATGGCGTAGCGATAAATATATACGGCGAGCAGGACATGAAGATATTCGAGAGCGGGGTGGCATACTTTAGATAATGCGGGAACCGGCATGGCGCGCAACCCGGCTGTTGCTTAAAATTGGTAGACCGCAACGCTGGTTGCGGCTATAATGTACGCATAGTCTATATGGGAGGAGCGCCTACCATGAACGGAGAGCAGATCAGGGAAGCCAGAAAAAAGAAAAACCTATCGCAGGAAGACTTGGCGGAGGCATTGGGAGTCACCCGGCAGGCGGTATCCAAGTGGGAAAATGATTCTTCGATTCCGCAGGGGATAAACAGGGAGATTCTGGCGCAGGTGCTGGATATTCCCGGGGAGGAGGAGTCTGCAGGACACGGGGCGTCTCCTGCGAACGAAGCCGCATCTTTGTCCGGTGAGCGCGAGCGCCGCGGGCGGTTCCTGCCGTTATTTGCCGGCATAGGGATCGGCCTTGCCATAGGCGCAGCCGCGGGGATTTTTATAGGCAGGGGGCAGGCGGACTCCGCCAAAGACGAGATGCTGCCTCCGGAGGAACCTGAAATCCTGCCGTCAATCAATGGAGTCAAATTTTATGACGATGGCCAGGATATCGTGGGAGGAGAGGATTCCTGGTACGACCTTGAGAAAATCGACAGCATACTCGTTAGCTGGGCTGGCGGCACGCCGGAGAATATCAGGCTGTTCTATACCCCTATCGGAACGGATACCGGGCAGCGCGCCGAACTGCTGCTGACGGAGCCGGCCATGGAAGGGGATAGCGACGCGCTCATCAATGCCGACGCGCTAAGACAGAAGGGAGAGGGGCATGCCTGGCTAGAACTCGAATTCGGCGGCGATGTAGTCAAGACGCAAACCTATGGCTTTTTCAGCGGATCCGCAGAAGCCTCGGATATAAAATGCTGCTATGTCAGGCATGCGGACGAAGAATCTGCGCTCATAGATATAGTTGAATGGGTGACGGTTCCCGGCAGGCGCGCGGCGGAGCTTGGCATAGAAAATGAAAGCGGATTTTTTGTATACAACGAGGAAGAGCGCTGGGAGACATACCCGCTAGCGAAAGACTGCCGGTATACGCTGCTGGACTGGCAGGGAAATTACGAGCGGATTGACGCGACTCCTGAAGAATTCCGGGATGCCATAGCGGAACGCGCCAAGGCCGGCTCTAATATCCCTTATAGATATGAACTGAGGGACGGCGAGATCGTGTCGCTGGATGAGCAATATGTCCCTTGAGGGGGCGGATCATGCTCCATCCGCTCCGGCTGGATGTCGTCATGCCCGCGATGGTTACCAACATTACATTCTTTCCCATAACAGTATTCTCTTATCGTTTCTTCATCGACCTCACCGACAGTCCCGCAGAAATACCCCCTGGCCCAAATATGCTGTCCCCAATATTTTTTCTTGAGCTCGGGGAATTCCTCCTGCAACATCTTCGATGACCTGCCTTTTAGCGACTTCATAATCCTGCTGGGTGCTAAATCCATCGGGCATGACAGCAGCATGTGCACATAATCTACGCCAACGCTTCCCTTCAGTATCGTGATGCCGTTCGCTTCGCATCCCTGCGTCAGTACTTCCCTATCCCTCTCCGCTACCTTCCCCTTTAATATTTTATATCTGTATTTCGTTATCCAGACAAAGTGGTACTTTATGTCGTACACCGTGTGGCTGCCGCTCCTGTATTCTGCCATGGCTTCAAGCCTCCCGATACAGTATGCCACAATCTTCGTTTTAGGGGAACACGGCTTACGCCGTACCGCCTAAAGGCGGTGGTTTTAACCCCGCGCTTGGAAAATAAAAAGATGAAACAGGAGGAGAAAAGCGATGGAGCGATATGGCTACATAAGGATTTCGACAAAGGAACAAAACCCGGGACGGCAGTATGCCGCACTGGAGGAATGCGACATATCCAGGGAAAATATCTATATGGACCGCATGTCGGGCAAGGATTTCCACAGGCCGCAATACCGGCGGCTATTGGGGAGGCTCAGGCAAGGCGACATGCTCGTCGTCAAAAGCATCGACAGGCTGGGGCGGGACTATGGCGAGATCCTGGAGCAATGGCGGAGGATTACCAAGGAAATAGGCGCGGATATCCGCGTGATTGATATGCCGCTCCTCGATACGGACGCGCGGCATGGCGACCTGACCGGAGTATTTATCGCGGACATGGTCCTGCAGATCCTCGCCTATGTGGCCGAGACCGAGCGCGCGTTTATCAGGCAGCGCCAGGCCGAGGGCATCGCCGTCGCCAGGGCAAACGGCATACGGTTCGGCCGTGAAAAGTGTGACGTTCCCGATGGTTTCGAGGAATATTTCCGCCTATGGCGCGATGGGGATGTCTCGACCCGCAAGGCGGCAGGGGCCTTGGGAATGAGCCATTCCACGTTTTACCGGCGTTGCCGGGAGATGATGGGACGCGAAGAAAGTTGTAGCAAGTAGTAGACTATAAGAAACGCCTCGGAATGTGCTTTTCCCTGCCCGGATTGCGCGGTTACGGCTGCAAATCGCATTATACCATCGCTGTTTCAAAAAGTCTGCTTTGTGAAACGGCTAGACTTTGGCTAGGAGGAAATGAGAATGAAGAAACGAAACCCCATCAAACTTATCGGTGCGCTTTTGCTCGCGTTTTTGCTGACACTCGAGCAGGGCGCGCAGATTGCGCACGCATATTCCGCTAGCGGCAGCAGGCCTAGCAACCCGCGGGTCGCCGCCGACGGGACCGTCACGTGGGACTGCGTGTGGTTCGGGAAGTATTGGCAGGAGGATACGGACGGAGACGGGAAAGTGACGACGTTTGACGACAAGCAGCCGATAAAGTGGCGCGTACTGTCGGTGGACGGCAACGACGCGTTCCTGCTCGCCGACCAAGTCCTGGACAAGCAGCGGTATAACGAGAAAAGGGCTGAAGTCACATGGGAGACGTCCACGATACGCAGCTGGCTGAACGGCTATGGCGCCTCGGAGAACAGGCAGAATCAGAATTACCAGGGCAAGAACCATAACTTCATAAGCATGGCATTCTCCTCGGAGGAGCAGGACGCGATAATTGCCACGCTGTTGGAAAATAAGGACAATCAGACGCATGGGACCGATGGCGGGAACGACACTACCGATTCAGTGTTCCTCCTTTCCGAGGAGGAGATAATGAATCCGTCCTATGGGTTTGCCGGAAACAGGGACGCCTCGCAGACCAGGGAGGCAACGGAGACGGGATATGTAAAAGACGGCGGAAGTCTCGGCACAAGATACGACCTGGGCTATTGGCTGAGGACGACGGGCGAGAAGAAGTACGATGCTCTTAGGGTCTATGGTAGCCGTGTCCCAGACTCTGGGTATATAGTGGAGGACGATTGCCATGCGGTGCGGCCGGCATTGCATCTGGATCTCTCGTCCAGCTGCTGGAGCAGCGCCGGGACGTCCGGCTCATGGAAAAACGATGGCGATAGCACGGGATCTGGATCTGGCGGTTCCGTCTCCAACGGGCACACGTCTCCGGAGAATCCCGCCATATCGGACAGCGGCATGGTCACGTGGGACTGCGTGCAGTTCGGAAACTTCTGGCAGAGCGACACAAACGGGGACGGCAAGGTGGACGAAACCGATGAGAAGGAGCCGATAAAGTGGCGCGTGCTGTCGGTGGACGGCAACGATGCGTTCCTGCTCGCCGACCGCAATCTGTATTATATGGAATATGGCGGCCCTTTGGCCGATGCGATGACGTGGGAAATGAGCAGCGTGCGTAGCTGGCTAAACGCATACGGCTCATCCGAGAACTACAATGGGGAGGATTATCAGGAAAACGGCTTCCTAAAAAACGCCTTTTCGGATTCTGAGCAGGCGGCAATCCCGACTACGGATGTCGTAACCCCCGACAAATTGACGGGGGACGACGGCCGCATAGAGGGAGGGCCGGACACGCGCGATAAAGTGTTCCTGCTGTCAACCGAGGAGGCATGCACGCCCGCTTATGGATTTAATACGGATATTGGCGCGACAGAGGTGCGGGTGGCGCTGAATACGGAATATCCCGCGAGCGTATATAAATACAGCCATGTGGAGCCACAGGGCTATGCGGACTCCTGGTGGCTGCGCTCCCCGCATTACTTCAATAAAAAAGCGGATGGGAAGCCAACGTATTCCAATGTCGCGGCGCTCATTAAATCCACGGGCACGGTATATCCTGAAGACGCCTATGGGAGCGCAGGCGTGCGCCCCGCCCTGCACCTGAATCTCTCCTCGTCCGGCTGGAAGATGGCCGGGACCGTGAGCGCGCCGGGAGGCCAGAAGCCGTCCGGCGGATCGTCAGGCAGCAGCGGGTCGTCGAATGGCGGGTCGTCGAACGGCACGTCCGGCAGCTCCTCGGAGAGCGGCTCCTCCAGCAGCGCGAAAAAGACGCAGACAATCACCGCGAGCGACTTGACGAAGACAGAGGGAGATAAGGATTTCTATCTGGGAGCGAAGACGAGCGGCGATGGCAAGCTGAGCTACAAGGGTTCAGATTCGGAAGTAGCATCCGTTTTCCCGAACGGACAAGTGTTTATCAATGGACCTGGAACCGCGCAAATCACGATCACGGCGTCGGAGACCGCGAAGTACAAGGCCGCGACCAAGACAATCACGCTGACCGTCAAGCCGCGGGAATCCTCCTCGGCGACCACGAAGAAAAAGGCGCA
This sequence comes from uncultured Eubacterium sp., assembly GCA_964450965.1. GTDB lineage: Bacteria > Bacillota > Clostridia > Lachnospirales > Lachnospiraceae > W0P33-017. The sequence goes on from CAYVFF010000009.1 coordinate 50,578, forward strand.
GAAAATCACGGCGAGGAACGTGACGAAGGTAGCAAAGTATGGTGGTTCTGTTAGTTTCAATGTAAAAGCCTTTAAGGCAAAGACAAGCGGCAACGGCAAGCTGAGCTATAATAGCTCGGATTCAAAGGTGGCGAGCGTGCTCCCGGACGGGACTGTGCTTATCTACAAGCCTGGCAAAGTCATCATTACGATCACGGCGTCGGAGACCGCAAAGTATAAGGAAGCGACCAAGAAAGTCACGCTTACGGTGAAGCCGTGCGGGATGTCGATCGACTTATATACGCCGACCAGGAAAAAGGCAATTGGCGTGGAATGGTATTGCGATATGGGCAAGCCTGATGGCGTGACCGGCTACCAGTTCCAGTGGTCGACGGACAGGAAGTTCAAGAAGAACGTGAAGACGGGAAGCCTGAAGAGCGAGGAGAGCGATGATGAAATTGTCGGAGAGGGAGATGTAGAGATCCGCGGACTGAAGCCCGGCAAGACCTATTACGTTCGTGCGCGGGCCTACGCTGGAAAAGGGAAAGGCAAGGTGGTGGGCAAGTACAGCGCAGTGAAGAAAATTAAAGTGAAGAAATGACAAGCAGAGATGACGCTTATCAGCGTGTAATTGCCGAAAAGAAACAAGATATTCTGATATGCCGGATGGCGCGGTGTCCAACTGGGCACCGCGCCATCTCTATGCCCACCGGTTTCACGTAGTCCAGCGGCATCTTTTTCATGCCATCCTCGAATGTCAATTCCTCCATGAAAATATTCACCGCCTCCCGCTCTTCAAACAACCGTGGATGCCTCGCTCTTAATGTCAGCCCTAAAAGGCTGACACTGGGTCTGCGGTACTGCTCATCATTTCAATCCGCGCTCCCCATGCGGGGAACGACAAGTTTAGCGGCTAAACTGAGTAGTTAGGATAAACATTTCAATCCATGCTCCCCATGTGGGAAAGCGATGCGCAGCTAGCAAGCCACGGGCGTATTTTCTCCTCCAATGGCTGCTCCCTGCCATCCTCCGACCTGTGGGCCAGAAACATAAACATCCCCCTCTCCACGGGCTGGACTCGCGCCCTTCTATCTCATCTCACATCCAGCCGCCGGTATGCGTATGAATAAATTTTACCAGTTTATCTGTCCTATAAACACCCCTTATACATCGCAGCCTGAAAAAAACAGCCGCCCAGGCGAACCAGGAACGGCTGTTTTGCTATTTTCGTTATGGCACTGAACCCACGTTACTCGATGATGGAAGCAACGCGTCCGGATCCTACGGTGCGGCCGCCCTCGCGGATAGCGAAGGTGAGACCCTGCTCCATAGCTACGGGATGGATCAGCTCGATCGTCATCTCGATATTGTCGCCGGGCATGCACATCTCGGTGCCTGCGGGCAGGTTGCATACGCCCGTCACATCAGTGGTGCGGAAATAAAACTGCGGGCGATAGTTATTGAAGAACGGCGTATGGCGGCCGCCCTCGTCCTTGGTCAGGACGTAGACCTGCGCGGTAAATTTGTGATGGCAGGTCACGGTACCGGGCTTGCACAGGCACTGCCCGCGGACGATCTGGTCGCGGTTGATGCCCCGGAGCAAAGCTCCGATATTGTCGCCGGCCATAGCCTCGTCAAGCTGCTTGCGGAACATCTCGATACCGGTAACGACCGTCTTCTGCGTCTCTTCCTTGACGCCGATAATCTCCAGCTCATCGCTGAGATGCAGCGTACCGCGCTCCACGCGGCCGGTAGCGACTGTGCCTCGGCCGGTGATGGTGAATACGTCCTCGACAGGCATAAGGAACGGCTTGTCGGTGTCGCGCTGCGGATCCGGTATGTAGCTGTCTACCGTGTCCATCAGCTCCATAATCTTGTCGCCCCACTCGCTGCCGGGATCCTCGAGCGCCTTGAGCGCGGAGCCCTTGATGATAGGGCAATCCTTGAAGCCGTATTCCTCGAGCTGCTCGGTAACCTCCATCTCCACGAGCTCGATCAGCTCGTCGTCGTCCACCATGTCGCATTTATTAAGGAAAACGACGATATAGGGAACGCCCACCTGGCGGGACAGAAGTATATGCTCCTTCGTCTGAGCCATGACGCCGTCGGTAGCGGCGACCACGAGAATCGCGCCGTCCATCTGCGCCGCTCCGGTAATCATGTTCTTTACGTAATCCGCGTGGCCGGGGCAGTCAACGTGAGCGTAATGCCTCTTCTCGGTCTGATACTCTACGTGAGCGGTAGAAATCGTGATGCCGCGCTCCCTCTCCTCGGGAGCCTTGTCGATGTTCTCGAAATCTACTTTCTGGTTTCCGGGAACTCGCTCTGCCAGCACCTTGGTGATAGCTGCGGTCAGCGTGGTCTTGCCATGGTCGACGTGACCGATGGTGCCGATATTGCAATGCGGTTTTGTTCTTTCAAATTTAGCCTTTGCCATTTCGAAGTGTCCTCCTTGATTTTCTGCCCCTCCGGGGCGTTACCTACGTTAATAAAGCCGCCCATAGCATTGATTATATCAGAAACTATGAGTTTTTCAAGTATTTCATAGGAAATACTCTTGAAATTATTTGCCCTGCGAAGATATAATCTTGTCCTGCACGGACTTCGGAACCTGCTCGTATTTCTCAAAAAACATCGAGTAGTTGCCGCGCCCCTGCGTCCTGGAACGCAGGTCTGTGGAGTATCCGAACATCTCCGCCAGCGGCACGAAAGCACGGACTATCTTGCCGTTTCCAACATCGTCCATTCCCTCGATGCGGCCCCTGCGGGAGTTCAGGTCTCCGATGACGTCGCCCATGTACTCCTCCGGCATGGTCACCTCCACCTTCATGATCGGCTCCAGGATTGCCGGCGCCGCCTTGCGCATGGCCTCCTTGAAGCACATGGAGCCCGCGATATGAAATGCCATCTCCGATGAGTCGACCTCGTGGAACGAGCCATCGAACACGGTCGCATGGACGCCCAGCACCGGGAATCCCGCGAGCGTGCCGGCCTTCGCGGCCTCCTCGATACCCTCGCCTACCGCGGGGATGTATTCCTTTGGAATAGCGCCGCCGACAACCTCGGAATCAAATTTGAACAGCTCGTCGCCGTTCGCGTCCATCGGCTCGAAACGCACCTTGCAATGGCCGTACTGTCCGCGCCCGCCCGACTGCTTCGCGTATTTGTATTCCTGCTCCACGGTCTTCGTGAACGTCTCCTTGTATGCCACCTGCGGCGCGCCAACGTTCGCCTCTACCTTGAATTCGCGCAGCAATCGGTCTACGATGATCTCCAGGTGGAGTTCTCCCATGCCGGCGATAATCGTCTGCCCGGTCTCCTGGTTCGTATGCGCCCTGAACGTGGGATCCTCCTCCGCCAGCTTGGCGAGGGCCTCGCCCATCTTTCCCTGGCCGGCCTTGGTCTTCGGCTCGATCGCGAGCTCGATGACCGGCTCCGGAAATTCCATCGACTCGAGGATGACGGGGTGCTGCTCGTCGCAGATCGTGTCGCCGGTCGTGGTCAGCTTGAAGCCGACCGCCGCCGCGATATCGCCGGAATATACGATATCCAGCTCCTCCCTCTTGTTCGCGTGCATCTGCAGTATGCGGCCGATGCGCTCCTTTTTGTCCTTGGTGGCATTCAATACATATGAACCCGACTTGCATGTGCCTGAATAGACGCGAAAATATGCCAGCTTCCCCACAAACGGGTCTGCCATAATCTTGAACGCGAGCGCCGAAAACGGCTCCTCATCCGATGAATGCCGCTCCACCTCGTTGCCCTTGAGGTCGACGCCCTTAATCGGGGGCACGTCCAGCGGGGACGGCATATATTCCACGATCGCGTCAAGCGCCTTCTGCACGCCCTTGTTACGATACGCCGAACCGCAGCATACGGGTACCGCGCGGCACTCGCACGTCGCGAGCCTCAGGGCCGCTTTCATCTCGTCCACTCCGGGCTCCTCGCCCTCGAGGTATTTCATCATAAGGTCGTCGTCAAGCTCGCAGATTTTTTCTATCAGCTCCGTGCGGTACAGGTCCGCCTCCTCCGCCATGTCGCCCAGGTCGTCGGTGACCGTGATGTCCTCGCCTTTTTCATCATTGTAGATGTAGGCCTTCATCTCGAACAGGTCGATGATGCCCTTGAAAGTGTCCTCTTTTCCTATTGGCAGCTGCAGTATGATTGCGTTCTTCCCCAGACGGGTGCGGATCTGGTCGACCGCGCCGTAAAAATTCGCGCCCAGGATATCCATCTTGTTGATGAAAGCCATCCGCGGCACGTTGTATGTGTCCGCCTGGCGCCATACGTTTTCCGACTGCGGCTCCACGCCGCCCTTAGCGCAAAATACGCCGACCGCTCCATCCAGGACGCGCAGGGAGCGCTCTACTTCTACCGTGAAATCCACATGTCCCGGCGTATCAATGATGTTGATGCGGTGTTCCAGGGCGCCCGGCTTGGGCTTTGCCTGCTCCTGCAGCGTCCAGTGGCATGTCGTGGCGGCCGAGGTTATGGTAATCCCGCGCTCCTGCTCCTGCGCCATCCAGTCCATGGTGGCGGTGCCGTCGTGCGTATCGCCAATCTTGTAATTTACGCCGGTATAATAGAGAATACGCTCTGTCATAGTGGTCTTACCCGCATCGATATGAGCCATAATCCCTATATTCCTGGTTCTCTCTAACGGATATTCTCTTCCAGCCAAGATTTTTTCCTCCTAGAATCTGTAGTGCGCAAAAGCCTTGTTCGCCTCTGCCATCTTGTGCATGTCTTCTTTTCTCTTTACAGACGCGCCGGTATTGTTCGCCGCATCCATTATCTCGTTCGCCAGCCTCTCTTCCTGGGTCTTCTCGCCCCTCTTGCGGGAGAACATGGTCAGCCATCGCAGGGCCAGGGCCTGCCTGCGATCCGGGCGGACCTCGATCGGCACCTGGTACGTGGCGCCGCCGATACGCCTCGCCTTAACCTCGAGCAACGGCATGACGTTATTCATCGCCTCCTCGAAAACCTCCAGCGCGGGCTTGCCGGTCTTTTCTTCCACCCTGGCGAACGCTCCGTATACAATCTTCTGCGCGACCCCTTTTTTACCGTCAAGCATTATGTTGTTGATAAGTTTGGTGACCACGACGCTATTGTATATCGGATCTGCCAATACCTCTCTCTTCTGAGTATGTCCTTTACGCGGCACGATACTTCCCTCCTTAATAATCGTATTAAATCATCGGTACTCACATGTGTCCTCTAATGTGTCCGTGCGGAAATCTATCATTTATGGGAATAGAAAATTCCAACACTTACCTTAGTTCTGTTTGTGGTACTGCCCTAACTCATGCGGAAATTACTTTCCCGCCTTGGGACGCTTCGCGCCGTATTTCGAACGGGCTTTTTTCCTGTTCGCCACGCCTGCGGTATCCAGCGTGCCCCTGATGATGTGGTAACGCGTACCGGGCAGGTCCTTGACACGCCCGCCGCGAATCAGGACGACGCTGTGCTCCTGCAGGTTGTGTCCTTCGCCCGGAATGTAGCTGGTCACCTCTATCCCGTTTGAAAGGCGCACCCTGGCAATCTTGCGCAGAGCGGAGTTAGGCTTTTTAGGAGTGGCTGTCTTGACCGCGGTGCATACGCCCCTCTTCTGAGGGGAAGAAGTATCGATTGGCCTTTTCTTCAGAGAATTAAAACCCCTCTGCAGAGCCGGCGCGGCTGACTTCTTGACTCCAGTCTGCCTTCCCTTCCTCACTAACTGGTTAAATGTCGGCATTCTATTCACCTCCTGTTTTTAATATTTTGCGGGCGGCAAAAAACCGTCCGGCATATGCATTGCAGGCCCGCCGGCTTTCGGCGAAGACTGCACGCTTATCAATTATAGACACGATAAAGCGCCATGTCAAGGGATTATTTCCTCATCCCCCGCGGCATGCACGGCATCCTCCGCCGCCTCCGGCTCTTCGGCTCCATCCGGCTCCTCGGCTATTTCCGGCTCCTCGGCTACCTCCGGATCTCGCGGATAGGCCTCCGGCTCTGCAGCCTCCTCCGGCTCCTCCGCGTCATCCTCTAGCCCGCCGGCTTCCTCAGCCGCCCTGTCCAGCTCGTCGTCATCGAAGAAATCCTCGTCCCCGATGAGCTCGTCATCGAGAAAATCGTCTTCTCCATCAGGCGGCAGATCCCCATCGTCATCGAAGCTGTCTACGAAAGCAGCGTCGCTAAAATCCTCATCGTCATCGTCGAAATCCGCCTGTTCAAACATCTCCTCCTGGCGCAGCAGCGCCTCCATGCGCTCGTCGGTATTCAGCTTGATGTTGCGGTACCGTTTCATGCCGGTTCCCGCCGGAATCGGCTTTCCGATGATGACGTTCTCCTTCATTCCGATCAGGGAGTCCACCTTGCCCTTGATAGCCGCCTCGGTCAGCACCTTGGTAGTCTCCTGGAAGGACGCGGCCGACAGGAACGAATTGGTCGCAAGCGCCGCCTTGGTGATGCCCAGCAGGATCTGCGTGCCCTCCGCCGGCGTCTTGCCCTCTCTTACCAGCCTCTCATTAACATCCTCGAAATCCAGCTCATCCACCATAGTCCCCGGCAGGAAATTGGAATCCCCGTTTTCATCCACGCGGACTTTCTGCAGCATCTGGTGCACTATGACCTCGATGTGCTTATCGTTTATCTCCACGCCCTGCAGGCGATATACGCGCTGGACCTCGCGCAGCATATAATCCTGCGCGGCGCGAACGCCCTTGATCTTCAAGATGTCATGAGGGTTCACGGAGCCCTCGGTCAGCTCGTCGCCAGCCTCCAGCAGCGCGCCGTCCGAGATCTTGATATGCGAGCCATACGGGATAAGGTAGCTTTTCGACTCATTTGTCTCCGGGTCGGTGACGACAATCTCGCGCTTCTTTTTAGTGTCCTTTATGGTGGCAATACCGCCGGATTCGGTGATTATGGCAAGCCCTTTAGGCTTCCTGGCTTCAAATATCTCCTCCACGCGCGGAAGACCCTGCGTGATATCATTGCCGGCGACGCCGCCGGTATGGAACGTGCGCATAGTCAGCTGCGTGCCCGGTTCGCCTATGGACTGCGCGGCGATAATGCCTATGGCCTCGCCCACCTGCACAGCCTGGCCGGTAGCCATGTTGGAACCGTAGCACTTGGCGCAGACCCCCATGTGGGATCTGCACGTCAGGATCGTGCGGATCTTCACGCGGGTCAGCGGATTTCCGTCCGCATCCGCGCCGTCCGCTATAATGGCCTCCGCGCGCCTCGGCGTGATCATATGGTTCGCCTTGACTATGACGTTCCCATCCTTGTCATATATATCCTCCGCCGCAAAACGCCCGGTAATGCGGTCCTGCAGGCTCTCGATCTCCTCTTTTCCGTCCATGAACGCCTTTACATAGATGCCGGGGATCTCCCTGTCGGTCCCCTGGCAGCAATCGGACTCGCGAACTATCATGTGCTGCGATACGTCCACCAGGCGCCTGGTCAGGTATCCGCTGTCGGCGGTACGCAGCGCGGTATCCGAAAGGCCCTTGCGCGCGCCGTGCGCGGACATGAAATACTCCAGCACATCCAGGCCCTCGCGGAAGTTTGATTTTATCGGCAGTTCGATGGTCCGGCCCGTCGTATCGGCCATCAGCCCGCGCATCCCGGCAAGCTGCTTGATCTGCTTGTCGGAACCGCGCGCCCCGGAGTCAGCCATCATGAAGATATTGTTGTATTTATCCAATCCGGAGAGCAGCGCGGCCGTCAGCTCGTCGTCCGTATCCTTCCACGTATCGACGACTTCCTTATAACGCTCCTCCTCCGTGATGAGCCCGCGCTTGTACTGCTTCGTGATGCGGTCTACCGTATCCTGGGCGTTCTGGATCAGCTCCGGCTTTTTCTCCGGCACTGTCATATCCGAAATGGACACGGTCATGGCGGCCCTCGTCGAATATTTATAGCCCATCGCCTTGATGTCGTCTAGCACCTCGGCGGTCCTGGTCGCGCCATGAATATTTATGACCTTCTCCAAAATCCTCTTCAGATCCTTCTTGCCGACATGGAAGTCTATCTCCAGTTTCAGATAATCTTCGGGCCTCTCCCGCTTCACGAAGTCAAGGTCCTGCGGGATAATCTCGTTAAAAATCAGCCGACCCAGCGTCGTCTCTATCGTGCCGGAGACCGTCTCGCCATCCGGGGTGACCGCCGTCTGCCCGACCCTGATGGACTGGTGGAGGCTGACGCCGCCATTCTCATATGCCAGCAGCGCCTGGTTGGTGCTGCTGAAGAAGCGGCCCAGGGCATCCTCCGGCATGCATATTACGGTGCGCTCGGATTCGTCATGCGTGTGATAATATATCATGTCGTGGACATGGATCTCTCCCGCATCCAACGCCGCCCTTACCTCGTCTTTGGATTCGTATACCTTTTCATTTACCGGCTCCGCCCCGTTGCCCGTATAATCCGGCAGCTTGAACATCGTCAGATAGTAGATGCCAAGCACCATGTCCTGGGACGGCACCGCCACCGGGCCGCCGTCCGAGGGCTTTAGCAGATTATTGGGGGAGAGCAGCATAAAGCGGCACTCCGCCTGCGCCTCCTGCGATAGCGGCAGATGGACTGCCATCTGGTCGCCGTCGAAATCGGCGTTGAACGCGGTACATACCAGGGGATGCAGCTTTATCGCCTTGCCCTCCACTAGGATAGGCTCGAAAGCCTGGATGCCCAGCCTGTGGAGCGTGGGAGCGCGGTTCAGCATGACTGGATGTTCCTTTATGACATCCTCCAGGACATCCCATACCTCGGGCTGCAGCCGCTCTACCATCTTTTTCGCGCTCTTGATATTGTGCGCGGTGCCGTTCGCCACCAACTCCTTCATAACGAAAGGCTTGAACAGCTCGATCGCCATCTCCTTGGGCAGGCCGCACTGGTATATCTTGAGCTGTGGCTCGACGACGATAACCGACCGGCCGGAATAGTCGACGCGCTTCCCCAGCAGGTTCTGGCGGAAACGTCCTGACTTGCCTTTCAGCATGTCGGACAGCGATTTCAGCGGGCGGTTGCCAGGACCGGTGACCGGACGGCCTCTCCTGCCATTGTCTATCAGCGCGTCCACCGCCTCCTGCAGCATGCGCTTCTCGTTGCGCACGATAATGTCAGGGGCGTTGAGCTCCAGCAATCTGCGCAGGCGGTTGTTTCTGTTGATGATGCGCCTATACAGGTCGTTTAGGTCCGACGTCGCGAAACGTCCGCCATCGAGCTGGACCATGGGGCGCAGATCCGGCGGGATGACAGGTATGACCGTCATAATCATCCACTCCGGCCTGTTTCCGGACTCGCGGAACGCCTCGACTACTTCCAGGCGCTTGACGATACGCGCCTTTTTCTGGCCGGTAGCATCAGCAAGCGCGGTTTTAAGCTCCTCGGATTCCTTATCCAGGTCGATTGCCTCGAGAAGCTCCAGTATAGCCTCTGCCCCCATCCCGGCGCGGAAGGCGTTGCCATACTTTTCCCTCGCGTTATAGTATTCAGTGTCGGTCAGGATCTGCCGCATCGACAGGTCCGTCTTGCCGGGATCCAGCACGATATAGCTGGCGAAATACAATATTTTTTCCAAAACGCGCGGAGATATGTCAAGGATCAGGCCCATGCGCGAGGGAATGCCCTTGAAATACCAGATGTGCGATACCGGGGCGGCCAGCTCTATGTGGCCCATCCGCTCCCTGCGGACGCTCGCCTTGGTAATCTCGACGCCGCACCTGTCGCAGACCACGCCCTTATAGCGAATTTTCTTGTATTTCCCGCAATGGCACTCCCAGTCCTTGCTGGGCCCGAAGATCTTCTCGCAAAACAGTCCGTCTTTTTCCGGCTTCAACGTCCTATAATTTATGGTCTCGGGCTTTTTCACTTCGCCGTGCGACCATTCCCTGATTTTTTCGGGCGAGGCCAGCCCTATCTGGATCGCGTCGAACGCGACCTGCTCTTTAGTCTCCTTGTTTGCTGCCTCAGGCATGTCGGCACTCCCTCCTATTCTTCATCGTCCAAAAGGGCGTCGTCAAAATCTTCATCCTTGAAATCTTCATCCTTGAAATCTTCGTCTTTGAAATCTTCATCCAGATTCCCGCCTAACCCGTCATCCAGATTGCCGTCCATCGCATCCGCAAAGTCGTCCTCGGAATCCTCCGGCTCCTCATCATCATCGACCGCCACGAGTTCCTTGGTGTCCTTGTCGAATTCCACCTTTGAGAATCCGCGTTTTGAGAAACTCTCGCCGTCCTCGAACGCAAAATCCTTATCCGCCGCTATGATAGCGTTGAAATCCGTATTGCCATATTCGCTGATCTCCAGCAGCTCGACCTCCTCGCGGTTCTCGTCCAGCACCTTTACGTCCAGGCCCAGGGACTGCAGCTCCTTCAACAGTACCTTGAACGACTCAGGTATGCCGGGCTCCGGGATATTGTCCCCTTTGATAATCGCCTCGTAAGTCTTGACGCGCCCCACCACGTCGTCGGACTTGACCGTCAATATCTCCTGCAACGTGTATGACGCGCCATATGCCTCCAGAGCCCAGACCTCCATCTCCCCGAATCGCTGCCCGCCGAACTGGGCTTTCCCGCCCAGGGGCTGCTGCGTCACCAGCGAGTAAGGGCCGGTGGAACGCGCATGAATCTTGTCATCGACCAGGTGATGCAGCTTCAGATAATGCATATGCCCGATCGTGACCGGCGCGTCGAATGGCTCCCCCGTGCGGCCGTCGCGCAGCTGGACCTTCCCGTCCCTGGAAATCGGCACCCCACGCCATACTTCCCTGTGATCCCTGTGGTCATACAGGTATTGCATCACGTCGCTATTCAGCGTGTCTTTATACTTCGCCTCGAAATCCTCCCACTCGGAGTTGACATAATCATTCGCCAGCTCGAGCGTATCCTGTATGTCGATCTCTCTCGCGCCGTCGAAAACCGGCGTCTCGATGTTAAATCCCAACGCTTTTGCCGCGAGGCTCAAGTGAATCTCCAGGACCTGCCCTATGTTCATGCGGCTCGGCACGCCCAGTGGATTCAAGACTATATCCAGCGGACGGCCATTAGGGAGGAACGGCATGTCCTCCACCGGCAGGACGCGGGAGACCACGCCCTTGTTCCCATGGCGGCCCGCCATCTTATCGCCTACGGATATCTTCCTCTTCTGAGCGATGTAGATGCGCACCGCCTGATTCACCCCGGGCGGGAGCTCGTCGCCGTTATCCCTGGTAAACACCTTGGCGTCAACGACGATGCCGTATTCGCCGTGCGGCACTTTCAGCGATGTGTCCCGGACCTCCCTGGCCTTCTCGCCGAAGATGGCCCGCAGGAGACGCTCCTCCGCCGTAAGCTCGGTCTCCCCCTTGGGCGTGACCTTGCCCACCAGGATATCTCCGGCGCGCACCTCCGCGCCGATGCGGATGATGCCGCGCTCGTCTAAGTCTTTTAACGCGTCCTCGCCGACTCCCGGCACGTCGCGCGTAATCTCCTCAGGCCCTAATTTGGTGTCGCGCGCCTCGGCCTCATACTCCTCGATATGGACCGATGTATAAACATCGTCCTGCACCAGCCTCTCGCTCAGCAGCACCGCGTCCTCATAGTTATAGCCCTCCCATGTCATAAAGCCGATCAGCGGGTTCTTGCCCAGCGCCAGCTCGCCATCGGCTGTCGAAGGGCCGTCGGCTATGACCTCGCCGGCATCCACATGGTCTCCCTTGAATACGATCGGCTTCTGGTTGTAGCAGTTGCTCTGGTTGCTCCTCAAAAATTTTGTCAATTTGTAATTGCTGGTCGTCCCGTCGTCATTTTTTACCCAGATCTCATCCGCCTGGGATTTCTCGACGATGCCTGATTTTTTCGCCACAACGCAGACCCCGGAATCAACCGCAGCCTTATACTCCATGCCGGTTCCCACTACGGGCGCCTCGGTCGTGAGCAGCGGCACGGCCTGCCGCTGCATGTTGGATCCCATCAGCGCGCGGTTCGCGTCGTCGTTCTGCAAAAACGGGATGAGCGCGGTCGCCACCGAAAACACCATCTTTGGCGAGACGTCCATGTAGTCGAACATGGTCTTGTCATATTCCTGCGTCTCGTCCCGATAGCGCCCGGAGACGGAATTGCGGACGAAATAGCCGTTCTCGTCCAGTTTCTCGCTCGCCTGCGCCACATGGTACTCGTCCTCCTCGTCTGCGGTCATGTAAACGACCTCATCCGTGACGCGCGGATTCTTTGGATCTGATTTATCAATCTTACGGTACGGCGCCTCCACGAATCCGTATTCGTTGATGCGGGCATAGCATGCCAGCGAGTTAATGAGGCCGATGTTCGGCCCCTCGGGAGTCTCTATAGGGCACATCCGCCCGTAATGCGAATAATGGACGTCGCGGACCTCGAACCCTGCGCGGTCGCGGCTCAAGCCTCCCGGACCCAGAGCGGAAAGCCTGCGCTTGTGCGTCAGCTCGCCGAGCGGGTTGTTCTGATCCATAAACTGCGACAGCTGGGATGAGCCGAAAAATTCCTTGATCGCGGCGGTCACCGGCTTGATATTGATCAGGCTCTGCGCGGAAATGCCCTCGAGATCCTGCGTCGCCATGCGTTCACGCACCACGCGCTCCAGCCTGGAAAGGCCGATGCGGTACTGATTTTGGAGCAGCTCTCCCACTGCGCGTATGCGCCGGTTGCCCAGATGATCGATGTCGTCATTGCTCCCGACGCCCCACTCGAGATGCATGTTATAATTAATAGAAGCAAAAATATCGTCCTTAGTAATATGCTTGGGAACCAGCTCGCCCGCGTTTTTGCGGATAGCCTCCTTTATATCGTCAAGCTCGGTATTCTCATCCAGAATCTGTCTCAGCACTGGATAATAGACCAGCTCCGTGATGCCGAGTTCCCTCTGGGCCGCCTTGTCCGAGAGTTCGGGTACCCACGAACCCAGTTCTACCATCATGGACGATATGACCTTTACATTGCGCTCCTCCGTCTGGATGATGACGCAGGGAACGGCGGCGTTCTGGATCTCATCCGCCATCTCCCTGGTCAGCTGTGTCCCGGCCTCAGCGAGTACCTCGCCGGTAGCGGGATCTAACACGTCCTCCGCCAGGGCATGGCCGCGCAGCCTGTTCCTGAATAACAGCTTTTTATTGAATTTATACCGCCCGACCTTCGCCAGGTCGTATCTCCTCGGGTCAAAAAACATCGAAGAGACCAGGCTCTCGGCGCTCTCCACGCTCAGAGGCTCGCCGGGGCGTATCTTCTTATATAATTCGAGCAGGCCCGACTCATAATTCGTGGCCACGTCCTTGCCGAAACTCGCCAGAATCTTCGGCTCCTCGCCGAAAAAATCGATAATCTCCTGGTTGCTGCCCAGGCCCAGCGCACGGATCAGCACCGTAATCGGCACTTTCCTGGTCCTGTCTACGCGGACGTAGAAAACGTCGTTGGAATCGGTCTCATATTCGAGCCACGCGCCCCGGTTGGGAATGACCGTGCATGAATAAAGCGTCTTTCCTACCTTGTCGCGAGTGATGCCATAATAGATGCCGGGCGAGCGGACGAGCTGGCTGACGATGACGCGCTCCGCGCCGTTGATTACGAACGTCCCCGTCTCGGTCATCAGCGGCAGATCGCCCATAAAAATCTCGTGCTCGTCAATCTCGATCTTGTCGGCGTCCTTATTATGCAGGCGAACCTTTACCTTCAAAGGCGCCGCGTAGGTCGCGTCCCGTTCCTTGCACTCGGAAATCGAATATTTCACGCCATCCTCGCACAATTTGAAGTCAACAAACTCCAGGCTCAGGTGTCCGCTATAATCCGTGATAGGCGAGATATCGGCAAACACTTCCCTTAAGCCTTCGTCCAGAAACCAGCGATAGGAGTCCTTCTGCACCTCTATCAGATTGGGCATCTCAAGGACTTCCTTTTGTCTCGAGTAGCTCATACGCAGGTTCTTGCCAGCTTGCACCGGACGTATTCTGTTTTTCTCCATTGACGTTTCACCTCTCGAATGAATTTTCACTTTTTCAGATGGCAAGCTTGCTTGCCATCTGCATGGCCACTTGACCGGGCTTTCATAGCAAAATTGCGCAAAAAACGCCTATTTACCACAATAAAGCATTACCCATCATAACACAAAGCCTGAAGGAACGCAAGGAAAAATTTTATAAACTCCTGTCTTTGGCGGAATATAGCCTTGGCAGCATAGTTGATAGTAAGCTCCCATGCCCGGCAAGCGGGGCATGCCATAAATGAGGGCCGCTGCTTTGCACTTCGTGATCCCGCAGTAGTCCGGGCTCTCCTGGCAGGCTCATGGGCTAATCCGCCCTTTTCGCTGCATGGCATTGGAAACAAAACTGCCACCGGCTTTAGCCGGTGGCAGCCTGGTCGTTAGAACATTGATTTTTAGAGTTGTCACGCCAAAACGGCGCGGAAATCTGGGTTAAAAATTATTATACCGGGCCATATACTATGCTGGAAGCTTACGTCCGGATGGCGCCCTCCAATTTGAGGAGCGCGGTTTTTCTGTCGATTCCGCCGGCATATCCGGTCAGGCTGCCGTTTGCGCCGACAACGCGATGGCATGGCACGATGATGGATATCCCGTTGCGCGAGACTGCGCCGCCCGCCGCCCGCGCGGACACATACGGCAAATTCCGCCTGCCGGCGAGGAGCTTCGCTATCTGGCCGTAAGTCATCGTGCGCCCATATGGAATCTGGAGAAGGACCTCCCATACTTCTTTTTGAAAATCGGTCCCTATGAAATGAAGCGGAATCGAAAAATCCGGTTCTTTTGCCGAAAAATATATGTCCAGCCAGCGTTTCGCCCGCGTGAAAACGGGAATGTCCTTCTCCTCATGCTCCCTGTCAAGATAGCGGGCAAAATATTTCTGGCCCTCGAACCACAGGCCGGTAAGTCCGGTTTCATCTGCCGCAAGAAGCATGTTGCCCAGCGGAGACATATAATGGCTGGTAAAGTGCATCTAAACCTCCGCGCCCGCAACCGGGGCATGCCATAACTGGCCGTCATTTGTTTTGAAATTTTGCTTTCAGCCTATGCGTGAAACTATTGCCGAGCAGGCGATCCTGCAGCTTTTTGTTTTCTTCTTCGAGCGCTTTGTCCTTCGCGGCCAGGGACTCGTTTTCGGCCGTGAGTTTGGCGACCTGCGAGTTTAGCCTGTTGCGCTCCGCCTTTATCTCCTTCATGTTGTTGAAATCCTGTCTCGACCGGGTCAGCCACATGCGCAGCGTCCGCTCCATCAGGTCGTAGCGCCAGCGGTACACCTCCTCGTCGGTGTGCCAGAATCTGTCCAGCTCCTCCGTAGTGCGCTCCTCCGCCGATACCCGCGCCACGAAATCCTCGCATGACTTCGCTAGCGCGTCGCGCACCGGGATGAAATCCGGCTTGTTTGGTTTAGGATTCGTGAAATCGTAATCGTAATTGCCAGCCAGAAAGTCGCTGGTCTTTATATAGTGCAGATAATCGTAATAAGGCGAAAATCGTATGTCGTCGTCCATCTGCTTTATCAGAACCACCGGAGTCCCCTGAGCCAGGCACGGGAGGGAGCAGTGCAGCCTTTTGGTAATCACGCATTTGGCGTTGCGGTAAATGGTCAGCAGTTCCTCCACTTTTGCCTTGCGCTCCTCCCATGTGCGCTCCTTGTCGGCCTCTCCGTTGTGGGTGACGAATTTCAGCTCGTAACCTTTCCCGTCCAGCAGCTTCAGCAACTTGTTCTTCACCCTTAGGTCGACGTCCACGATGCATATATATTCTTTTTCGTGCTCGACTATCGGCATCTGCGGCAGCGTCATCGTGATGCATCCTGAAAAATAGCTATCTATGCCGAGATCCCGCAGTTTGTTCATCGTAAAATAGTCGCGGCATCCTATCGGCTCATATGCTTTCAGGTAATCCCCGCCCAGGCCCTCCAATGCCTCGTATTTTAATGGCGAGCCGGCCTGCAGCGACAGTACGTGGTCGGCATAGTGGAATCCGACCATGTGCGGCACGATGCACCGCGCCGGCGGCCAGTGCCATTTTTCCCACATGTACCACGCGTTCATGATGACCGCGACGGGTTCGTTGTTTTCGCTCTGGAAATCATTGATATGCTCGCGGTCCACGAAATAATCCAGAGTCGGATAGAAACGGGCGGTAGCGTATGCCTGTATGTCGTCGCCCAGATTGATGTTGCTTTTGTTTAACAATACCCCGAATTTCATGCGGCGTCCCCCTTTTTGCCTATCATACCATATGGGGCTGAAAAAGTCAAAACCGGTTGAAATAAAACGGAAAGTTATGTTATACTGTCAAAAGCACTGGAAATGCAGGTATTATTCTTAGGAAGGAACAGGTACTACATGAAAAAGAAAGGTATTTTTTGCAAGGCGGCCGCGTGGCTCTTATCGTGCGGCATATTTTTCGGGGCGGCTCCGGCCGTTCCCGCGCGGGCGGATGGCGCCGATACGACGACGCTCAGGATTATTTCAACGTCGGATCTGCATGGGCAGAGCGTGACGATGAACTATGATTCGGCCAGCGCGCATCCGGCTGGCAGCCTGGCGCAGGCCGCGACGCTGATAAATGGGGCGAAGAAGTCGTTAAAATATGGCGATACGCTGCTGGTAGATATCGGCGACGCGATATACGGATATGGTTCGGACTGCATAAACAGGGGCGTCGTGGACGGCGTTGAATATATGTATGCGGAGTTTGCCGCCTTGGGATATGACGCCCTGACCATAGGGAACCACGATTTCGACTATGGCTATGATTACCTCCAGGATCAGATAGGCGACGCGGGGCTAGAGGATAAGACCGTGCTCTCCAACGTATACGACGCCAAGACGAGGGAGACCGTATGGGCTGAGAACATGCTCGTCACTAAAAAGCTAAAGACCGCCGGCGGCCGGACGCTCACGGTCGATATAGGCATTTTCGGGGTGACGTTGCCCGAGCTGTCCACGCATTACGACCATTCCAAGCTACTGTCCACAAAGGATATAGTGGAAAGCTCGGAGGAGCAGGTAAAGAAGCTGAAGGCTAAGGGGGCGGATATAGTCATCGCTCTTGCGCACACCGGCATCGGCAGCGAGGAGTACGTCCAGATGTCCGAGAATGCGGCCTATGAGATGTCCAAGATAGACGGGCTCGACGCGATAGTAGGCGGCCATGCGCATGTGAATTTCCCGTCGGACGACGAGGATGTGCAGAAATTTTATGAATATCCCGGCGTCAGCAAGGACGGGCATCTGAATGGCAAGCCTTATGTCGGAGTCAGGGATCATGGCGCGGCGATTGGCGTGATCGACCTCACGCTGCGGGAAAACGGCGGCAAGGTCGAGGTCGCCGGCAGCAGCGCCAGCTTGAAGTATGTTGATAAATCTACAAAAGAAGATCCGGTCGTTACCAAGGTAAACGACGCGTATCAGGATCAGCTGGACGAGATATTCAATACAGGCATTATAGACGTGGACGCGCACCTCACGGATTATTTTGGCCCTTTGGAAGACAATGCCATCGTACAGGCGGCTAACGAGGCGAAGATACATTACGGGTTGGAATATATCAATCAGTTTAAGCCCGAATTCAAAGATTGCCCGGTCATAGCCGTCACGCCGTATGCCCTGGATGATAATCTGGCGACGCAGGGCTTCGTGGACATATACGACGAGGTCACGGTCGCCGATACGCTCAACATCCAGAACATGAATAAGGAATTTGCCTTTATATACAGCATAAACGGCGACCAGATCAGGGAATGGCTGGAGTGGCTCGCGAGCGCCTACCAGAAGCCATCCTCGGTCGGAGGCGGCTGGCAGGATCCGGTCGTCAAGAAATATGTGGAGGAGGAGAACATGATGCCGGTCCTGAATAAGGACTGGATCGACAATTGGTCGGGCTTCCTGGTGTTCGACGGCATCGAATATGAGATCGATCCGTCAAAAAGCCCCCGATACAATAAGGATGGAAAGATTATAAATAAAAAAGCGCACCGCGTGACGAGCCTGACGTGCAACGGAGTCGAGGTGGACGACGACATGGAATTCGCCATTGTCACGCAGCGCATGAACAGTTCGTTCTGCGCGGTACCCGCCAGCATCGCGGAATATGTGATATGCAATAAGCGCGTATATATCAACGACCTCCTGCAGGATTATTTGGAGGAGCAGGGGGAATACGGGCCGCTCAGCGCGAGGACGGACGAGAACTGGTGCGTCGATTTCCCGGAGGGGATGGACTATCTCGTCAAGGCATCATGGCAGTCCGTTGACAGCGCGCCCGAGGCGGACTGGTATGTAGCCAGGCTGAAAAAAAATTCGCATAGCGCCTACTACCAGGCCGAGCTGAAGGCAGAACATGACGACGACTCGCCGCCGATGCTCGTGCTGGGGCTGGGAAACGCGAAGGCGACTGGCCATCCGATCCCTATAGCTGTCCAGGCCAGCGACAAGTCGGGCATACGGCAGCTCAAATATTACGCCGGCGTGGCGGAGGCGGACTCTCCGGTATGGCAGACCGCGCAGTCCGTTACCGGCAGGAGCTTTACGGTGAGCGAAAACGGCACTTACTCGGTCATGGCGGAGGATGCCAGGGGCAACCGCATAGTGAAGCATATATCCGTGGACAATTATGATCCCGGCGTGCTGGAGATACCCGACGTCACGAAATGCACGAACCGCTCGAAACAGATACTGGGAGTCGCCGAGCCGGGCGCAATGGTCTACGCCATAGCGGAGGATGAGATGTATTCCGCAAAGGCGGGGGCTGACGGCAAGTTCGCCATCAGCACGCCAAAATTACCGGCGGATTCTACCGTGGCAATCTGGGCTGAGGGCGAAGGTAAAAAGAGCGCCAAGCTCTACCAGGAAGTAAAGAGGACCGGCGCGAACGAGCCGGACGTCGAAGATCTGACCAATACAAGCGAGGCGCTGACCGGCTTTTTGAATGATTCGAAATATTGCAGGGTCATCGCTATTTCCAGCGACGATGTCGTCTACGTGCCGGAGGATGGCGGCGTAGAGGCATACGAGGGCAGTTCCGTCTACGATTATGACAAAAAGGTCGTAAAAGTGCCATACGAGGTCCTCGATGGCCAGTTCTTCCTGTACATGCCGGTGCCGCGCACGGGAACCTCGTTCAAGGTCTATAGCGTGGACTGGACGAACAAGGAGAGCGTGGCCAAATCTGTGAAGGCCACGGAGGCCGGGCCTAACCAGCCGAAGCTGGAGCAGGTCTACGCGGTGGATGACTGTATTTATGGCAAGATTCCGGGCGCGAAAGATGGCCCTTACTCGATTACAGTGGAAAATGGCGGCATGACCTATACAGGCAGCGCGGATGAGGATGGATTTTTCGCTATCCAGGCTGATGCGATGAAGGAGGGTTCCGAAGTCGTCGTGACCGCGTCCGATGTCCTGGACGGAAAGACGAGGAACAGCGCAAGGGCAAAAGCGGTGGTGGAATCCTGCGACGGAATCGACACGGCCGGCTCGCAGATCGCGTTTAATCCGATAGACAGCAAGGCGACTACCCTTTCCGGCCATATGGACGGCTATGAGGGGGGCATCAATCTGCTGATTGGCGATGCATTTGAAAAGGCCGAGGTAGGTTCGGACGGCGGATTCTCCTGCGAACTGGATGCGCCGCTGGCGGTCGGGACGTCCATAATGGCGATGGCGCGTGACGGAGACGGCTCTATAGTAGATGCGAACAAGACGGAGGTCACGCTGGCATTGCCCGACACGCCGCTGATTCTGACGGATCCCGTCTATGATACCTCCAAGAAGGTTAAGGTATTCTGCGTGGACAAGGCCACGGCGGTCGTCAAGGTCGGGGACAAATATTACAAGCAGCCAGCTGGCGTATACAAGGAGGAGCTGGGCGGCTATGTATATACCATAGAGCTGACCAAGAAGCACAAGGCCGGCAAGGAGGTCGTCGCGTTTATGATGAACGACGCCGGCAAGGGCGGCAAGTTCAGGACCAAGGTCGAGGCCGACCCGGATGCAGCGAAAAAGGCTGCCGATAAAAAGAATAAGAAGGATAAAGACGAAGCGCAAACAGAAGCAGGAAACGACGGGGCGAAATCCTGAGCGAACGCAGGGATGTGGACAGGATTGATCTAAGCCATTTGGATACCTCAGCGGTATGTATTCATAACTAAGCCTGCAAATAAAAAGTCAAGCTAAATTTTAAAGAACTTTGAAAA
>CAYVFF010000010.1:0-70512 GCA_964450965.1 uncultured Eubacterium sp.
TGACGGTGGCGAAGACCGCGCTGTGGATCGCCGAAAGCCAGATGATGAAGGAGACTGAGGCGATCGTCCACATGGCGCTCGACTTTCTGCCGCTGAAAACGAATGCGAATATCGTGGAGGGCAATGCCCTGCGGCTGGATTGGGAGAGTATCGTGCCGAAGAATGAGCTTTCTTACATTATGGGAAATCCTCCGTTCATCGGGCAGCAACTCAGAAGTAAAACCCAATCAGAGGATATGAGTTTTGTTTTCGGACAGGGCGCCCCGGAAACAAAACTGGATTATGTCTTGTGCTGGTATAAAAAATCTCTTGATTATATGCACTTAAACACAAGCGACAATATAAAGACGGCTTTTGTTTCAACGAGTTCCATCTGCCAGGGAGAATCCGTGCCTACGTTTTGGAAACGAATGGCTGATGAAGGCATTGACATCGGTTTTGCACATAAACCTTTTAAATGGAGCAGCGAGTCAAGCACCAATGCTGAAGTAGTTTGCGTTATTGTCGGATTTGCGGGTAAATTCTGGACGGGGGAAAAGTATTTGTTTGAAAACGGCAGACCCCAGAAGGTTACGCACATAAATGCCTATTTGCAAAACGCCCCCGATATTTGGATATCAAGCAGAAAAAACATACCCCCTGACGGTTTCCCCAAAATGACAAAGGGGAGCGAGCCGACAGACGGGGGCCGCCTCTTTTTAGATGAAACTGAAAAAAATAATTTGACAGGGAAATATCCTCAGTTGGCCGACTATATAAGGCCGTTTGTCGGGGGAGATGAATATATTAGCAACAAGCCGGGACGGTATACGAGGTATTGCCTTTGGTTTGAAGGCGGAAATCCGTCTGACTTTGCCCATATTCCTGAAATCAAGCTACGTCTTGCACAGATAACAGAAAAAAGAAATGGCAGCAGTGCGGACAGGATAAGAAAACGGGCGGTTTATCCCTACTTGTTTTGCCAGATACGTCAACCGAAAGAAAGCTATTTGTTGTTTCCGCAACATTCTACCAGTGAAAGAAGATATATTCCGATCGGATTTATGTCTCCGGATATTGTAGTAGGAAATGCTTGTTATATCATTCCGGGCGCGGATTTATATCTTTTTGGGATATTGACTTCAAATGTCCATATGGCATGGATGCGGCTAATATGCGGGAGGCTCGGCAATGCATACCGATATTCGCCTGCTGTCTACAATAACTTTCCTTTTCCTGCTCCCACTGGCGAGCAAAAAGCCCGTATCGGGCAGACCGCAAAGGCGATTCTTGACGCCCGCGCGCTCTACCCGGATTCCAGTTTGGCGGATCTGTACGATGAGCTGGCCATGCCGCCGCAGCTGCGCAAAGCCCATCAGGACAACGACCGCGCCGTCATGCAGGCTTACGGATTTTCAGTAAAAAATATGACCGAGAGCCAGTGCGTGGCGGAACTTATGAAGATGTACCGGCAGCTGACAGAGAAAAAATAATCCTTCAGTAGTCTTTCAGCGTTCGCCTTCCGAACGCGCAGCCAAGCCACGAAATGTCCGAGGTTCTCATTCTGTGATTTCAGTAATCGCCATACGCGCATGGTCAAAATCTTCGCCGGCCTTGCGCGGCAGAAGTCCCAGGATTTCCCCGGTGGACATGGGCATTTCAATCATCTCGTCGGCGGACAGCCTCGCCGTCATCCCATGGCCGGCCGTCACCGCAGGGCGAATTCGTCCAGCAGCTGCCTCCTGTAATCCGCGTCGGCCGCCGCCCTCTCGATGTCCTCCGTCCTGCCAGTTTCGGTGAGCTTATGGATGAGGGAAGCAAAGAGGTTCATGCCCTCTGCCTCGCCTTCCGCACGGCCTTCCGCACGGCCTTCCTCCCGGCCCTCCGCCCAGCCTTCCGCCCTGGCATTATCCCTCATGTCCTCCATGACCTTGCACATCGTCTCCACCCCCTTCGGATTTTCCTTCAAATACCTCGCCCGGCTTGCCATCATCTCGAAGTTCATGTCCCTCGCGTCGGCGCAGTTGAAGTCGTGCATGAGCCTCCCCAGGTCGTCCTCTCCCCGGTATTCCCCGTTCACGTACAGGATGAGAGAGCCGTCGCCGAACGGTTCCCCCGTCGTCAGGTTTGTCCGCTGTATCTTGTAGGCCGCCTTCCCCATCCCATAGAAGTCCCTCTCCGTGATGAAGATCGTATAGGTGTCCGGCAGCTCCCGGAAGTCCTGCCCGGCGTCGAGGTTCTCCACGTCGACCACGCTGGAATAGTACCTTGCCCTGTGCGGGTCCGCTCCCCAGTCGGAACGCTGGATCTCCAGGTCGTACTTCTTCCCCGAGGAGTCAGTCCCATAGGCGTCCAGGCAGACGGACCTGGCTCCGGTCACCCGCCTCATGTCCGCCTGCGTCTCGCACCTCGTCAGGACAAGGTCAGGATTCCCGGTGAGGATGCGCAGGACAAACTGCGCCAGGGGGAGGTCGCCCTGGAACATCCCCCTCATGAAGTCATCGTCAATCGGCCGGAAGCCGCGCAGACGCTGCAGGTCCTCCCGGTGCTCCCGCTCCCTCCTCTGCTCTATCGTCTCTGCCATCACATTGCCTCCAGCTCTGCCCCATGGTCGGTTCTGCGCTGCTGCCAGTCCTTCCCCCGGCTGTGGCACAGGCCTTGCACAGCGACCAGGGGCTCGATTCTCCTTGATGCGTTTTCTTCATTATACCAAAAGGCGGGGAGAAAAAGAAGATGTTTTTCAGCGAATCTAACGCATGGTAAAAAAAGAGCTTATAGCCTTTTTATTGGCTATAAACTCATTATATGAAGGATATGAAGGGCGGCGCTTATGCTGACCCGCGCATCTCCAGCCCTGCGGGGCTTACAGCAGGCCCCGCTTCCTCAGCACGCGGTTCTCTATCGTTGTAAAAATGCACTTGTCGATCAGGACGCCTACCAGTATTATCACTAGCATGACGAGCATGACCTGGTTGATGTCGGCCATGTCGCGGCCCACCATCAGCGTCTGTCCAAGGCCTATGGTCGACGACATCACCTCGCCCGACATCAGCGCTCGCCACGCGAAAGACCACCCCTGTCGCAGGCCCGAGATAAAAGCCGGCACGCATGCGGGGAATATGACCTTGCGGTACAGATCGCCCTTCCCGGCGCCCATAGTCCTGGCAGCCTTTATGTACAGCGGAGGTACGTTGCGAATGCCGTCATCGACTGCCAGGGCGATGCTGAAAGCGGATCCCATGACGACCACGAATATTATCGCGGAATCGGTCAGCCCGAACCACAATATGGCAAAAGGCACCCAGCATATGCTTGGCAGGGTCTGCAGACCCAGTATGGTCGGCTTCATGTTCCTGTTAAGAAAAGGGAAATGGTTCAGCAGCAGCCCGAACGCCACGCCTATCAGTACGCTCAGCGCGAACCCGCCTGCGCCGCGCAAAAGGCTCTTCGCCATCGCGGAAAACAGCGTCCCGCTTTTCGCCAGCGACCACCCGCTCTGGACGACCCCCGCCGGGGAAGGCACCGAGTAAGGTTTCCAAAGCTCCATCACGTCGACGAAAAGCACGTAAAACAGCTGCCAGAGCGCGACCAAAATGAGCAGGAAGATAATCTGCTCTACAACCCTCCTAATCTTTGTCATATTCTTCTCTTGCAATTTTCTTCACCTCGCTCTGCACCAAATCCAGAAGCTGCCGCCTCATCTGGATAAAACGTTCGTCGTCGATTTTTCTCGGCCGCTCGAAATCGCACGGCAGGATTGCCTTGATCTGCCCCGGATTCTCGGATAATACCACTATCCTGTCGGCAAAATAGACCGCCTCTTCCGCGCTGTGCGTCACGAACAATATCGTCTTATGATTGCTCTGCCATATCTCCTCCAGCTCCGCACGGAGGATGTTGGTGGTCTGCTTGTCGAGCGCGGAAAAAGGCTCGTCCATCAGCATCACCTTGCTGTCCATCGCCAGTGCGCGGGCGAGTGCCACCCTCTGGCGCATGCCGCCGGAGAGCTGGTGTATCGGGTAGTCCGCAAAGTCGAGAAGATGCACCATCTTGAGATAATGCCTCGCGCGCTCCAGGCGTTCCGGCTTTGGCACCTTGATGAATTCCATGCCGAGCATGACGTTCTCCAGCACGTTCAGCCACGGATATAGGGCCGCCTCCTGGAACATGACCACGCGGTCCGCGCCAGGGCCCGTGACCGGCTGGCCGTCCAGGAGGATCTCTCCCCCGGTCGGCAGCTCAAGCCCCGCCGCAAGATTCAGCATCGTGGTCTTGCCGCATCCTGACGGGCCGACGAGGCATATGAACTCCTCGTCGTTTACCGTCAGGCTGATGTCTTTCAGCGTCCTTTTGACTGTGTTGGGAAACGTCTTGCTTACATTTTTAAATTCAAGCATCCTACTCTACCTCGACAATCATGTCCTCGCCGGGCAGCTCAGAGATAAAGTCCTGCTCGATCCCGATCCTCGCGAAATCATCCATTGCCTCCTTGTTAATGGCGGTGTCGACTTTTATCCTAGTAAATGCCTCCTCCAGGATAGCAGGGTCGAGGTTCTTCTGCGTGGCGTTGTATATCTCGTCGTTTATCAGCCCCTGCGCTTCGGACGGGCTGTCATTTATAAATGCGGTCGCATCCTCGTGCTGCTGCAGGAACGTTTTCACGATGTCCGGATGCTCGTCCATGAACTCCTGCCTGACGACCACGACCGCCACGTTGTAATCGCCGTCGAGATACAGCTCGTTCTCGTCAAGCACCATCTCGGCGCCCTTCTGCAGCAGCGTCGCGCCCCATGGCTCGGGGACGCAAGCCGCGTCGATGTTTCCCTGGTCCATCATGTTCGCCACGTCAGCGTTCGCCACCGCGACGACATCCACCGTGCCGCCGTCGGCAAGAGGCTTCAAGCCGTTATCGGCCAGCAGGTCCAAGAGGCACAGATGCTGCGTGTTGCCAAATTGCGGGACGGCCACCTTTTTACCATCGAGATCCGCCACGGTGGAGATCTCCGCGTCCTTACGCTTGACGAGGATCGCGCCGGCCTCCGTGGAACCCGAGATCACCTTCACGTCTCCCTTGGACTTCACGTTCGCGTTAATCGCCGGCACGGGCCCTATGTATCCTATATCTATCTCGCCTGCAAACAATGCCTCTACCTCTGCGGGACCCGCGTTAAACGACGTCCAGGTCACGGTCGCCTGCCCGTCGAGCGCGCTCTCCAGCGACCCTTGCGCCTTCATGACCAGGGCCTGCGGATGCGTGACGTTAGGAAAATATCCCATGTGGAGCTCCACATCTCCGCCGCCGGACGCCTGTTCGGTTTCCCCTTCCGCTCCTGAATCCGATGTCTGGGCAGTGTCCTCCGAACCCGAATCACTCGAATCCGAGCCGCCGCTCCCGCACCCCATGAGCAGCGTGAGCGATGCCGCGGCAAGAGCTATGCAAGTACCAATCTTCTTCCTGTTGAATTTCATTTCCGTTCTTTCCTCCTAACTAGAATAGCATGTTGTGTTACCTTTTTGACAAAGTAAACTCCCTTGCCCCGCAACCGGGGCATGTCATAATGAAAGCCGATTGCTGCGCAGCGGCGTGGCGTCCGCGATCCTGCCCATGTTCGCACTCCGGGCAAAGCTCATATGGGTTAGCGTCGTTTGGCCTGCAAGCAGTCCATCCGACTACCCACTGCGGCTGACTCTCAAAGTACGATTATAAAAGTTTTAGAAAAGAAAATCCACGCAGATTTTGCAAACGTTATCATATGCTGCAGAGCCTGAATTCCTGAAATTTTTCTCATTTTCCTTTACAACTCCGGCAGGATACTGTAGAATGTATGAAAACGTTTGCAAATATATTTACCCCAAAGCCTGCATGGCAAGCGGGGCTTTCAGATTGAAAGGAGCAGACATGACCAGCTTGTCAGAAATCGCCCATATGTGCCATACCTCGACAGCCACCGTCTCGCGCGTCCTCAACGACCCGTCCCACCAATGCCGCGACGAATCTCTCGCGCGGGAGATCCGCGAGACCGCGCGCAATGCGGGTTACATGCCCAATGCCGCCGCGCGGGATCTGAAAATGAAAAAAAACGCTCCTGCCGCCGCCGCGGCAGACATATTGCTCGCGCGGTTCCGTTCCCTGGAGAGCGATTATTTCCTCCGGGAACTGTTCGAGAGCGTCCAATGCGCCCTCATGCAGAAGGGCTTCCTATCCGGGAGGACATATGACGTGCCGGACATGCAGAAAGCCATCGGAGGATCCGCCAAGGCGCGTCCAGGCAAGTCTGGAAATGCCGGGAAAAACACCGGCCTTATCATACTGGGAAGATGCCCGCATGAACTTATCGCGCCGCTGCACGCCAGTTACCGCCACATTGTGGCAATCGACCGCAACCCGACCGATTACGAGCTGGACGAAATCGTATGCGACGGCAAGCAGGCCGCGGTCGCCGCTATGAAGCACCTGATAGGGCTGGGGCATAAAAAAATCGCCTATATCGGCGACTGCAGCTATGAGGCACGCTATATCGGATATTATGAGGCCCTGCTAGATGCCGGCATACCCATAGACTACCGGCTGATATTCTCCACAAAGCAGACGATGGAGGAGGGAGCGGACGCCGCGGCGGACATACGCGCCATGGAGAACCGCCCCACCGCCTTGTTCTGCGCGAATGACACGACCGCCATAGGCGTATTGCAGGAGCTCTCGCGCGGCAGGAAGGGAGGTTATATGCCCTCGGTCATCTCCATCGACAATATCCGCCAGAGCGAGACTTGCCATCCAATGCTGACTACTATCGACATCCCCAAGGAAGAGATGGCCCGCCTGGCTGTCGCGATCCTAGGAGACCGCATGGACGGCGGGCATTCGGCGTACCTGCGCGTCAGCCTGCCATGCCGCCTTGTCATACGCGAGAGCTGCCACTACCTATACTGATCTCCGGATACGTCGCGCATGCGCCCGACGTCTTCTTCTACTTTGATAAGGTCGGGAAAAGGGACGGCCGGTCCGCGAACTCACCCTGGATACATTTCGGAGATGTCCCGCAGCTCCTCCGCGAAGCGCTCCGCCACGCGTCCCGGCCCCGCTATGCGCACGGACGGGCCGAGCGAGAATACCCACCCGAAAAACTGGTCGCTCACGGCCACCTCCACGCAGGTCGAAGACCAGCCTTTTTTCCGCATGGGCCGGATAGGAATCTCCTTGCCGAAGCGGTCTATCAATACTCCGACCATCTCGTTTTTGAATTCCAGCTTGACCCTTGTCTCCTCGCCGCCGAACATCCTGAAATTTTTCTGCGCATAGCTGGCCATGTCCAGCTGGCTGAACAGGCCATACCCCTCGCGCTCCTCATCCAATAGCGAGATATTGCGCATCTTGTCAACGCGGTAATGTTTAATTTTTTTATCAGCGGAGTCATACGCGATCAGATAATAATTCTCGTCATCCCATGTCAGAGCCCAAGGGCTGGCGGCATATGGCGCGTCCCGCCGCAGCTCCATCTCCTTGTCCAGATTCCAGCGCATGTACTCGAACGAAATCTGCCGGTTGTCCGAGATGGCGCTGTGAATCTCGTCCACGTTATAATAGATGCTCTCGTTCATCGTCTTGATCCGCCCCTGCACCACGACCTGGCGCTTTAACTGCGCGGCCTCGTAGTCGCTCGCGAGGCCGGTCAGCTTCTTGATCAGCTCGCGGGACTTCTTCTCGGTGATAAATTTTGACGACTGGATCGCGTCCACGAGCAGCTTCAATTCCGCGAGCTCGAACCGCTTTTTCCCGACATGGTAGACATAGCCCCGGCTGACCTTCTCGCCGATCACGTCTATACCCAGAACACGCAGGGCCTCCATGTCGTCATAGAGGCTCTTACGGTCGGCCGTGACGCCATATTCCTCCAGCTGCCGCTGGATGTCGGCCATCGTCAGGGAATGCGAGTCATCCGTCTTTTCCGTCATGATGCGGGCCAGATAATAGAGTTTGAGTTTCTGGTTCGCTCTCCTTGGCATTTGCCCTCCTCTACCTGCAGGTAATGTTTGCCAGCGTGACGCCCGCGCAATTTTGCAGGCTTGCGCCACGGCATCCGCCGGAAAAAACGCAGTCGCGCAGCTCGACGTCGCGAAGATGATATCCGTCCTCGTCAAATCCTGCCAGCTGAAGCGGCGCCTCGTCGCGCCATTCCCCGCCATCCAGAGCCCGCCCGGTTATCTCCAGCCTCCGGAAATCGAAGCCCTCGAACACCGGGGGATGCTCGGCGGCTATGCCGTCGTCGTTATATCCGACCGTGTGGATCATAAGTCGCGGCAGCACGCTATCCCATGCGCGGACGTTCCTGACGTATCCGCCGCGTTTCTTCGTTCCCTTGACCTCGATGCCGTTTGAGGAATTCGCGAGGTCGCAATCCCATATCCCGACATCCTCTATGCCGCCGGAGATCTCGCTGCCGATGCAGATCCCATGGCCGAACACGCACTTGCAGTCAAACACTCGGATGTGCCTGCATGGCCGGCCGATGACGTTACCCTCCGGATTCTTGCCGGACTTTATGGCGACGCAGTCATCCTCGGTATAAAATTCGCAGGCGAACAGAGCGCAATCCTCCGAGGAATCCGGATCCCAGCCGTCTCCGTTCCACACGCCGTCCGAGTAAAAGGCGCAATGGTCGGTGACGATATGGTCGCTATAAATCATATGCACGTTCCAGCTGGCCCCGTCTTTCAGCGTCAGTCCCGTGATGCGGACGTTGCTGCAATTGCTCATGTTGATCAGCCGCGGCCGCGCCCGCCCGGGAATCGTGGACTCGTTCTCGCAGGAATCGACCAGCTCCTTGTTTTGTGCCATATACTCCGCGAGCCTTGCCCGCTCGGCCTCTATCACGCGCATCCCCAGCGCCTGTCCGCCGCTCTCGATCGTGCCCTTCCCATATATCAGCACATCGCTGCAGTTCGCTCCCGCGCCATGGTCTAATTCTCCCAGGTTCAGCAGGCTGCTGAAACACATCATCTCGGTACCCTCGAAGCGGCTGGGAATCTTCGGCAGATAGTCCTCAGGGCGATCCGTCCCCTGCAGGACGGCTCCTAGCTCCAGATATACGGACATCCCGCCATGCAGCCGGAGCGCCCCTGTGAGATATGTCCCGGGCGAAAGATAGAGCTCGTCGTCCGGCCCGCAGGCGTCGATCGCCCGCTGCAAGGCGGCGGTATCCACAGTCCGCCCGTCTCCGGCCGCGCCATATTTCCTGACGTCTATGCGGTTTTTCCTGCGCAGCGTGCGCGCCTCGCACCGTCCGATTGGCACGCCGCCCGCCATGACCTCGAAGCGATATGCCGTGTCACATTCCAGCCCCTCCGCCGTAAAATGCGTCTTATCGGCTTCGCCCAGGACACGCCCATCCATAAGGATCGTATATGCCCCTCCCCGCTCGGGCTTATCCCAGAAAAGCGTGACCGCGTCCTCCGTGCCGCAGGCCCTGACGTGTCCCATCGCAAATTACCTCCTTTTTGCAATAAAAAATGGAAGCAAAGGGGCTCGAACCCTTGACCTCCCGCTAGTCAGGCGAGCGCTCATCCCAGCTGAGCTATGCTTCCATCCCCACTATACTAACACACTACGGGGAAATATGGTAGTCCTTTTTTCAAATTTTTTCATACTGCGCCGTTACCGCTCCCATTTGTCGCAAAGCGAGTTAATCTGGCTCGTGAAGCGCCCCAGCTCCTTATTCGGCAGCCCCTCGCATTTATTAATGACCACGAGCAGCCGCTGCCCTGCCGAGAGCAGCCTGGCGAAGACGTTGCTCGACGCCTTGCTCGAATCCTTGCGTTTCTTCGGCTGCATCGCGCGGCTTCCCTGCTTGATGCAGGAATTGTTGAAAAGGTCATAGATATCGCCGCTATATGGCGCGACCGCGTCGTAGCCTAGAGTTTCATGCAAATGCTCCGCGAAGCCATCCGTCACCTTGTCCTCGCCATGCACGACGAACACGCGCTTCGGCGGCCTGTTCCCGGAAAAGGCCGCCGCCCACTCGGTCAGCTTGGAGCGGTCCGCATGGCCGCTGATGCCCGGCAGGTTCACGATCTCCGCGCGGACCTCGATCGTCTCGCCGAACAGCCTCACCTCCTTGGCCCCATCTAGCAGGGAGGCGCCTAGCGTGCCCGGCACCTGGTATCCCACGAACAGCACGGTGCACTCCTCCCGCCACAGGTTGTGCTTTAGGTGGTGGCGGATCCGGCCGGCCTCGCACATGCCGGACGCGGAGATGATTACTACCGGCTTCTTCAAGAAGTTAATCTGCTTTGACGCGTTGCTGTCGACCGCCACTTTCAGGCCCGGGAACTGGATCGGGTTGACGCCGCGGTCCACCAGCTCGAGCGCATCCTCGCGAAAGCAATCGCGAACGTTCCTGTTGAAGACATTCGTGGCCTCAATGGCCAGCGGGCTGTCTATATAGACCTCGAAACCCTCGAATTCCGGCAGGAGATGCTCCGTCTTGATCCTGCGGATAAAATAGAGTATCTCCTGCGTGCGGCCCACTGAAAAAGCCGGTATGACCAGGTTGCCGCCGCGCATGAACGTGCGCTTTATCACTTCCGCGAGCGCGGGCGCGAAATCGGGCATTTCGGCATGCTCCCTGTCCCCGTATGTCGACTCCATGACGACATAATCCGCGTCCTCTATAAACGTGGGGGGCTTTATGAGCGGCCGGTTTCCCTGGCCTATATCGCCGGAAAACACCAGCTTGATTTCCTTTCCATGCTCAGTGGCCCACAGCTCTATCGATGAAGAACCTAATAAATGCCCGGCATCCACGAAGCGGACGCGCAGATCGTCGTCGACGCGGACCTCCTCGCCGTAGTCGCATTGGACGAAATGCTCCAGCACGCCCTCCACGTCCTCCATTGTATACATCGGCTCAACCTGCCCGCCGCCGGAACGCTTCGCCTTGCGGTTACGCCACTCGGCCTCGAACTCCTGTATGTGCGCGGAATCTTTCAGCATGATCACGCACAGGTCATAGGTGGCCCTCGTGCAATATATCCTTCCCCTGAAGCCATGCGAATACAGCATCGGCAGCAGCCCTGAATGATCTATATGCGCGTGCGTCACCAGCACGGTGTCTATCGCCGCGGCATTTACTGGAATCTCCTGATTCACGTACAGGTCGGGCCCCTGCTCCATGCCGCAGTCCACCAAAAGATGCCTGTCGCCATATTGCAGGAAGTGGCAGCTGCCGGTCACCTCGTGGGCGGCCCCTAGAAACTCAAGTAACATAATACGTCCTCCCTTCAGAATCCGCGTCTAGCGTGGAAGAGCCTTCTCCTGCCCGGCGCGCGGCCCGCGTGCCGCGTAGCGGCATATTTCCTTTCGCTGGCCCATGCATTAAAAAAGAACTACGGGAAATCCCGTAGTTCCATTCTATCACTTCAGCGCCTCGTTTCAAACCGGTTTGTTCCTTGTATTTTTCAAAAAGGTAGGAATCTGGATATTCTTCTCTGGCACGCTGCTCTCGGGCTTTTTGGGCTTCTGGATGCCGTTTAGCGCGGGATTCGCGCCCTGCGCGGGCGTCGCGGACGGCGTCGCCGAAGACTGCTGGCCTCCAATGCCGGCCCCCGCGCCGTTAGACCTGCCATAGCCGGCCCCCGAAGCGGACGACAGCCCGCTGCGGCTCGTCAGGCCGGCGTTCATCGTCCTGTTAGGAGTGACCGGGCTGGCATATTTGAGGCTGCTCATAAGCGGGGTCACGGAAGGCTTCTTATTGGCCTCCAGGCCGGTGGCTATCACGGTAATCTTCGCCATGTCCGTCATGCCCTCGTCGTACTTCGCGCCAAAGATGATGTTCGCGTCGTCCCCGGCGAGTTCCTGGACGTAGCTGGCCGCGTCGTTCGCGTCCATCAGGGAGATGTCGCCGGATATATTGATGATCACGTGAGATGCGCCGTTGATGGTCGTCTCCAGCAGGGGGCTCGCCACCGCCAGCTTTACAGCCTCCAGCGCCTTTTCATCGCCGTGCGCCTCGCCTATGCCGATATGCGCTAGGCCTTTGTCCTGCATGACCGTCTTCACGTCCGCGAAGTCCAGGTTGATAAGCGCCGGCAGATTGATGAGGTCCGTGATGCCCTGCACGGCCTGCTGCAGGACCTCGTCCGCCTTTTTTAACGCGTCCGGCATCGTAGTCCGCCTGTCCACGATCTCGAGCAGCTTGTCGTTAGGAATCACAATCAGAGTGTCGACGCTGTCCTTGAGCCGCTCGATACCCGACGTCGCGTTTAGCATGCGTTGCTTCGCTTCAAATTTGAATGGCTTGGTCACGACGCCCACGGTAAGTATCCCCATGTCCTTGGCCAGCTTCGCGACCACCGGCGCCGCCCCGGTGCCGGTGCCGCCTCCCATGCCGCACGTAACGAACACCATATCGGCGCCCTGAACCGCGTTAGAGAGATCCTCCATGCTCTCCTCCGCCGCCTTCTGCCCTATCTCAGGCTGCGCTCCCGCGCCAAGGCCTTTCGTCAGCTTCTCGCCTATCTGGATGAGCGTCGGAGCCTTGCACAGCATCAGGGCCTGCTTATCCGTGTTCACGCCAACGAACTCGACGCCCCCTATGTTTTCATCAATCATTCTATTTACAGCGTTGTTGCCGGCGCCCCCGACGCCGACCACGATAATCTTCGCGTGGCTGTCCGCACTGGTGGTAGTAATCTCTAACAAGGGCTTCTCCTCCTCTATTCCAGCTTATAAACACCTAATCATTTCTATAATAGCCTTACTCGTAAAATATATCAACCTTTTTTTGCTTTTTTCTTTTTCTTGCCGTCAGGGTCGAAAATGATGTCCTTCGTCTCGTTCGTCCAGTTCTCCAGGTGCAGCGTGCCCTTTTCCCCCGACAGCTGCGGCAGGATGTATTGCAGGCGCATGATCTTCTGCGCCAGGTTGTCCGCGCTGCCCGCCTCGATCTTGATGCCGCCGCTCTCTACCGTCATGGCGCCCGCCGCCTCGTCGTAACGTATGCTCTCCGACTCTATCCCATATTTCTGCAGGAGCTGCGTCAGGGAAAGCAGGTCTTTGAGCGCCGCGTCGTTTTCGAGGGGCAGCTTCTCGTACAAGACGACCGAGTCGCACTCCAGCCCGTCGATTCTAGGCACGCCCTTTATGACGTCCTGCGAAGTCTCCACCACGAATCCATCCTTGTCAAAATAGGCGTTCTGGTCGATGGAGCTGATATACAGGTATCCCAGGATGCCCTTTTCATAGACGTTGACGGTCAGCTCATGCGGCCTGGCCAGGTCGATTGCGACCTCCAGGGAGTCCACGAACGGCAGCTTTTCCGTATTGAAAAAGCGATACTTCAGGTAGACATAGAGCGTGCTCCATGAGTATTCGCCGCTGGTCACCAGCTCCCGGATCCGCTCGTCAGAGTAGAGCTCGTTTCCCTCCACGGAAATCGTCTCGACCGTATAGACGCGCGTGACCAAAAGATACCCGATGCCGGAAAGCATCGCCAGCAGCAATATGAGCAAAAGGACGCGCCTCCTCCTCCGCCGCCTGCGGCGCACCTCCCTGCGCTGTTCCCTAATCATAGGCAATCTCCGCGGCCTCCGGCTCGAAACTGATCCCGCGCGAGACCGACAATGCCAGCCCCATCTCCGCCATCAGGAATACCACGGACGTGCCGCCATAGCTGAAAAACGGCAATGTCACGCCGGTATTCGGGATCGTGTTCGTCACGACCGCTATGTTCAATATGACCTGGATCGCGATATGCGCCATGATGCCGGTCACGAGCAGCGAGCCGTACAGATCCCTGGCATTGTTCGCGATCACCATGAGGCGCCACATCATAAGCATGAACAGCAATATAACGCACACCGCGCCGAAAAGCCCCAGCTCCTCGCATATTATGGAAAAAATCATGTCGTTAGGGGCCTCCGGCACGAAGCCCAGCTTCTGCATGCTGTTGCCAAGCCCCTTTCCGAACAGGCCGCCGGAGCCTATGGCATACAGGCCCTGCAATGTCTGATACCCCTTGGCGAAATCCTCCGGATGCCGCCACATCTCGACGCGCTCCCCACGGTAGCCAGCCGATGGCAGCAGCAGGAAAATGGCGATGCCGGCGATGCCGACAGCCCCGACGACCACGAACTGCATATACTTGGGGCTGGCGACGAAGATCAT
The DNA here is from genome assembly GCA_964450965.1 of uncultured Eubacterium sp. Classification (GTDB taxonomy): domain Bacteria; phylum Bacillota; class Clostridia; order Lachnospirales; family Lachnospiraceae; genus W0P33-017. The sequence continues at coordinate 14,141 of CAYVFF010000010.1, forward strand.
AGCGACTCCGATGCCGAGAACGATAATGGCCGTGCTGAGATTGTTGTACGCGATCAGCGCGAACAGCGGCAATATCAGCAGCACCACCTTCACGACCGTGGAAAACTTCGCCATTTTCCTGGGAAACCTGCTGATGACGCTCGCGAGGAACATGATGACCGCCAGTTTCGCGAATTCAGACGGCTGGAATTCCAGGCTGCTGTTCGGTATGCCTAGCCAGCGCCTGGAATTGTTGTGCTCTATGCCTATCCCGGGTATGAGAACCATGGTGCACAGCGCGGCGGCAACGATGTATGCGAGAAATCCCGCGTTTTTCCATCTGCGGTAGTCAATCATAGAGATGACGGCCATCCCTGCCAGTCCCAGGCCGAAGGCGAGAGCCTGCTTGCGCAGGTAATGCGCGGGATCCCCGAATGTATTCTGGGCATCATAGGCGCTGGTGCTATATAGCATGACCAGCCCGAAGCAGATCAGGAAGATGATGATGAACAGCAGGCTGTAGTCAAAATATTTGATTCGCTTTTTCTTAGATCTGCGGGCCATCCGCCAGCACCTCCAGCGCAATCGACGCGCAATGCAAAAGCCGCGCTGCGACGGTCATCGCGCGTCTTTCACCATCTCCTTGAACATGCGGCCCCGCTGCTCATAATTCTCGAACATATCCCAGCTCGCACAGGCTGGCGACAGCAGCACCGCGTCTCCGGCGGCCGCCGAATCGCGGCATATATCCACGGCCTCCCGCAGCGATCCGGCAAATACATAGTCGCGGAATCCGTTCCGCTCGCAGGCGTCGGCTATCTTTCCCGCCGTGGCTCCGATCAGCGCCAGCTTCTTCACCTTGCCGTCGAAAGCCGCTATCCACTCATCGAATTCCGACTGCTTGTCATAACCGCCGCCGATCAGGCACGTCGGGCGATCCATAGCGCGGATGCCCTGGATGGCCGCGTCCACGTTCGTTGCCTTTGAATCATTGTAATACCGCACTCCGCCGATTTCCGCGACAAACTCTATCCTGTGTTCCACCGCGGTAAACGCGAGCAGCGCCTCCCTGACCGTCTCCAGCGGGACGCCGTAGCTCATCGCGACCCCGGCCGCCGCCATCACGTTCTCATAATTGTGCCGTCCCAGCAGGTTGAGCTCGTCGACGCGGCAGAGAAGGCGCGCATCCGCGTCCTTCGCGGCATATATCCTCCCATCGGAAAGATACAGCCCGTCTTCAAGACGTCGCGCGCTGCTGAAAAAGACGACCTGAATCTTCCCGCGCAGCCGTTCTCCGAACCCGCGCAGGACGCCGTCCTCATAATTGAGCACGCATGTATCGCCCCGCCCCTGGTTTTCCGCGATGCGCTCCTTTGCCGCGATATAAGCCTCCATCGTATGATGGCGGTTCAGGTGGTCGGGCGTGATATTGAGTATGGCCGACACGCGCGGCCTGAAATACTCTATCGTCTCCAGCTGGAAGCTCGAGATCTCCGCGACCGTTACAGTATCCTCGGTCATAGAGGACGCCATGCCGGTATAAGGCACGCCGATGTTGCCCACGACCCTAACGTCTCCGGTATATCTTTCCAAGATCTCGCCGACGAGCGCGGTGGTAGTCGTCTTGCCATTCGTTCCGGTTATCGCCAGCACGTCTCCCTCGGAAAAAGCATACGCCAGCTCCACCTCGCCCCAGATCTTCACGCCCATGCCGCGCAGGCGCTCCACCATCGGCAGGTCCGCCGGCACGCCCGGGCTCAATATGGCATAGGAATATCCGCCATAAGCCGCTTCCGGCAGCACGCCGACATAAGCCGCGCATCCCTCCGGAACATGGCAAAGGGAGCGCAGCTCCTCCGCTGACAGCTGTTCGTTACCGTCAAACAAGTCAAACGCTATGCCTTTTTCCGCCAGAAGACACGCCGCCGCGACCCCGCTGACGCCGGCCCCGACGACCAGCGCCTTTTTCCCGCCAAAATCAATGTGCGATCTCATTCAACGCTCCTTCATATCGTTACCATTCACAGCCACTCCGCCCCGGATTCGCGGCAGATTCAGATTCCGAGGTAAGCCAGGAAGCACAGCAGCAGCGTCGATATGGAAAAGACCGCCGCCACGCGCGTCTCCGACCAACCCCCCAGCTCGAAATGGTGGTGGATCGGGGCCATGCGGAAGATGCGCTTGCCATGCGTTATCTTAAAATACCCGACCTGGATCATGACCGAGAGGATCTCTATCCAGTACACCGCCGCGGCGATAAGTATGAACATGGGCATCTGCATCATATATGCCGCCGCCGCGACGAAGCCGCCCAGCGCGAGCGAGCCGGTATCCCCCATGAACACCTTCGCCGGATAGACGTTATACAGCAAAAAGGCCAGCAGGGCCCCCGCGACGGCCGAGGCTGCGATAGACACGCCGCTGCCCCTTGCGATGGCTGCCGCCGCGAAAAAACCCGCTATCGGCACCGTAACGCCGCCCGCCAGCCCGTCCAGCCCGTCCGTGAAGTTCGCTCCGTTTACCGTGCCGATTACCGCCAGGAACATGACCGGATATGCCATGAATCCCAGCTCTATGCGATTTCCCCCGCCAAACGGCACCAGCATATACATCGGCACGTCCGACTGATGAAGATATACGGCAAAAATGCCGGTCACCGCTATCTCGCAGAGCATCTTCTGCCATGCTAGCAGTCCGTCCGAGCGTTTCAGCACCACTTTAAGGAAGTCGTCCACGAAGCCGATCGCGCCGAAACCCAGCGTCAGCAGCATGACCGGCCAGACCTCGGGATATTTTCCGCCGAAAATGAGGCAGGTCACGGCGACGGCACATATAATCACTATGCCCCCCATCGTCGGAGTGCCGTTTTTTGACTGATGCGACTGCAGCTCTTTGCGCTCCGTGTTCCCGATGTGCAGCCTGCGCAGATACGGGATCACGACGGGAGACAGCAGCGCGCAGACGGCGAACGAAATCAGGATGGCATATATGCTTGACCGTAACATCTCTCAACCTCTCTTCATCTCATGGCCGGCGCCGGTTTATCCCGCGCCGCCCTCCCCGCCGGAGCCTTACTGGCCGGCCCCGCCGCCTTCGCCGGAGCCGCCATCTTCGCCAGAGCCGCCATCCTCGCCGGAACCGCCCTCGCCGTCAGGCTTGTCATCTCCGGAGTCCGCGCCATCTTCTTCCTGCTTGCCCTCATCCTCGGAATCCCGGGACGCCGCCGACATAGGCGATCCATCCAGCCCGGTAAAGTAATCCGTCTCATCCGCCGGAATGCCCGCCGGCTTCTCGTCCGGATATATATTCAGGTATTGCAGCGCTTCTTCCAGAATCTCGCGCACCAGGTTCTGCGCGTATGTGCTATGCGCCTGGTCCTCAGCGTTAGGCTCGTCTACGACCGCGTATATCAATAGCTGCGGATCGTCCGCCGGCAGGAAGCCGACGAACGATACCAGATAATTGCTCTCGTCCTTGCCGTCGGCGGTGGATTTCTGCGCCGTTCCGGTCTTTCCGCCCATCGAATAGCCGTCGACCTTCGCATAGCGCCCGGTTCCTTCGGAAACCGTATCATATAGATAGCCCTTGATCTGGTCCGAGGTCTCTTTCGAGACGGTCTGCTTGAGCAGCACAGGATCGATCGTCCGGATCACGTTTCCGTTCTCATCCAATATTTTTGAAACCATATGCGGCTGGTAATACTCCCCGCCGTTCACCAGCGAAGAAAATGCGCCGGCCATCTGGATCATCGTGACGTTGAAATTCTGGCCGAACGCGTTCGTCGCGAGGTCCACCGTCTTCATATCATCCGCGCGGTGCAGCAGCGTATCCGTGCGCGCCTCCCCCGGAAGGTCTATATTGGTGCGCAGCCCGAAGCCGAAGAGGCTCTGGTATTCACAGAAATTCTCGACTCCAATCTTGTACGACATCTGCATCAGCGCGTCGTTGCACGAATCCATCAGCGCGGTCCTTATCGTTTCCATGCCATGGCCGCTGGGCACGACGCAATGTATGTCATGCCCGGATATCGTCTCCTTCCCGTCACAGAGGAAAGTCTCGTCCCCCTTCAGCGTCCCGGTCTCCAGCCCGCACGCCACGGTAAAAGGCTTTGCCGTGGAACCCGGCTCGTAAGTGGAAGATATGCAATAGTTCGTCCAGAGGCGGTTGAGCGCGTCCGTTTTTTCCTTGTCGCTCATCGCCTTGATCTCTTTCTTCGTATAGGCCTGCTCCAGATTCCAGGGATCTGCCAGGTCGAATGTAGGATACTGCGCCATGGAAAGCACCGCGCCGTTCTTAGGGTTGATGGCGATAACCCCTATATTTTTCGCCGCGGGACCCTTCCTGTGATTATCCTCGAACGTCTCGCAAAATTCCTTTATCTTCTCCTCGACTATCGACTGCAGGTTCGCGTCGAGCGTCGTGACTATCGTATCGCCGTCGACCGCCTCGCGCAGCGTCTTTTCGAGATCGTTGTCCGAATTCAGATATCCGTACCGCCTGCCGTTCGTGCCGCTCAGCGTGTCTTCATAATAAGCCTCGAGGCCCAGCATTCCGACGTTGTCGGAGCGCGTGAAGCCGAGCGCCGGCGCCGCGAGCGTCCCGTATGGATATGTACGGATATAGTTCTTCTCAAACCACACGCCCCGGAGATTGGGATTCGCCTCGCGGTCCGCCTCTAGCGACGCGTATTTCGACATCTCCTCGTAGCTGATATTTTTGAGCAGGACGTTGTACTGGCTGTCCGGAGAATCGGCCGCTAGCGCGCGGATCTCCTCCTCCCTCTCCTTCAACTCGGGATAGCAGGAAAAAAGCGCCTCGAGCGTCGGCGCGAGGTATGGCTGCTTCCCGCCCACTTCGGTATTGAGCACCTTGCAGTCTAAGATGAGATTATAGACGTCGACGCTGGTCGCCAGTATCGTCCCCTTCGCGTCAAGTATGTCGCCCCTTCGGCATGGGATGGTCTCGCTGTCGTAGGCCTGCTGCGAAAGGACGACCTTCTCATATGTAGCCCCCTTGACGCGCTGTATGTACATGATGCGGCCTATCAGGACGGTCAATACAGCCGAAATCCCCAGGAAAAACACGACCAGCTTCTTTTTCATCCGGATGGTAAATCTTTTCGGCCTAACGGGCTTTTTCTTTTTTTTCGGCATCCTGTCTCCCATAGCGGCATCCGGCGAGGCTGCCAAAGGCCGTATCAACCACCAGAATCCGCGCGAATATCAAACCGCCGCGAGAGCCGCGTCACGGTATATCCCCATATTGCGACATAAACTCCGCATGATCCATCTCATAGTAGACGATCTGGCCGGCATCGGGATAATCCATGCCGAGCTTGCCTAGCGCCTGGTCTTTCACGTCCTCCATGCGGACCGCCGTAGCAAGGCGCTTGTCGGTAGCCTCGTTGTCCGCTTTCAGCTCTTCCACCGCGGCCTCCAGCGAGGCGATATGTTCAAGCCGGATAGTTATGTCTGATTGTAGTTTAATATAAAACACCGCTGTAATGCAAGTCACAATTGCCGCCATCGTCAAAAAAGCCACATAGCCGCCGCTCATTATCAGCGCCTTGTCCTGGTTGCGGCGCGCGATGGCCCGGATCTTGCGTCGCCGCCTGCGCTCGCGAAGCTCCCGCTCCTCCCGCTGCCTGCGCCGCTCCTCGCGCTCCTCCCAGTCATCCGGCAGCGCGTCGGCATGCCTTACCGTATTCCCGTCTATATAACCATACGGCCATTGCCTGCCGGAGTCCCTAGAACCCCTCTCGTTTCCCATAACGCTTCCCCCAAATAATGTTCCCCTTGCCATTATGCCTTTTCAAAGACCCTCAGCTTCGCGCTCTTGGATCTCGGATTTTCTTCAATCTCACGCTCGTCCGGCAGGATAGGCTTCTTCGTGACCACGAATCCCTCCGGCTTTCTCCCGCATACGCATACCGGGAAGTCCGGCGGGCATATACAGGGATTCTCCGCCGTCTTAAAGCACGTCTTGACGATGCGGTCCTCCAGCGAATGGAAACTGATGACGCATATCCTTCCGTGCGGGTTCAAGAGCCCTATCATCTCGCCCAGATGGTCCCGCAATACCTCCAGCTCGCGGTTGCATTCGATGCGAATAGCCTGAAATACGCGTTTTGACGGATGCCCTCCGGTTTTCGCCGGATTCTTTATCGCGGACTTGACGATCTCATTGAGCCGCCCCGCCGTAGCGATTGGCGACGCGTTCCGCTCGTAAGCTATGCGCCTCGCGATCTGCCTGGCGAACCTCTCCTCGCCGTAATCCCGAAAGATTCTCGCAAGCTCGTCCTCGCTATAGCCATTTACGATATCATATGCCCTCAGGGACTGCCTCTGATCCATGCGCATATCGAGCGGAGCGTCCGGGTCGCTATAGGCAAATCCGCGCTCCGGCGCGTCTAGCTGGAACGACGACACGCCCAGGTCCAGCACTATGCCATCGACTCCGGCTATGCCCAGCCTGCCTAGCATTTCCCGCATATCCGCGAAATTGGCCCGTATCGCCGTAAACTGCCCCGCGTAGTCCCTCAGCCGCTCCGACGCAGCCGCGACCGCGTCCCCGTCCTGGTCGAAGCCTATCAGCCTGCCATGCTCCCTGTCGGCCAGCCGTTCAAGCACCGCCTGGGCATGGCCGCCCCCGCCCAGCGTCCCGTCCACATATGTCCCGTCAGGGCGGATATTAAGCTGTCCTACCGTCTCCTCCAAAAGGACGGAAGTATGATGGAACTCCAATGGAACCACCCCTTTTTGGCTCTCCCGATGGCTAGAAGCTGAAGCCCAGCTCCGCCATGTGCTCCGCCACCTCGTCCATATCGTCGTAATTGCTGCTGCCAAGCCAGCGCTCCCTGTCCCAGATCTCCACGCGGTTGAGAACGCCGGCAGAGACGATGTCCTTCTGGAGTCCGGCGTGCTCGCGCAGATTGGTCGGGATGAGGATCCTGCCCTGCTTGTCGACCTCGCACGACGCCGCCCCCGCGAAAAAGAACCGCATGAAGCGCCGCGTCTGCGCGTTCGACGGCAGCGTGCGAAATTTCTCCTCAATGCCCTCCCACTCGGACGTGGGATACGCGAAGAGACACCCGTCTAGGCCCTTGGTGACGACGAACTCGTCTCCTAGCAGCTCCCTGAACTTCGCCGGGACAATAACCCTGCCCTTCGCGTCAATGCTATGGTTGTACTCTCCGGTAAACATCCGCGCCACATCCTATCGCCGGGGCATTCCCATCCGGCAGCCGCATGCCTTGGCAGAACGCGGTTATACACAAGTTATGCACTTATCCACCACTATCTGCCACATTTCATCCACTTTCCACCACTTCTGCCCATACTATACGCCCTTTTTTTTCAAAAATCAACGGAACATGCGTTCTTTTACGCATTTTTTTGCAAAAAAAATACGGCAGGACCTGCCGCATTTCTTTTCGTTATTTCCTTGCCAGCCTGACCCTCATAATGACTATCCAGACCAGCGAGACCGCCGCGGCGACCGCCGCGACCACCATAGAGACCGGGATGCCCAGCCCCGGGATGAGCAGCTGGTCCGTGCGCAGGCTCTCCACCCAGAACCGCCCGACGCCGTACCCTAAAAGGTACATGAGGAATACCTCCCCGTCAAACTTCTTCCGGCGGATATACCACAGGAGGAAGGCTAGGAGGGCCAGATTCCAGAGCGATTCGTACAGGAATGTCGGATGCACCTGGATATATGCCACCCCGTCGATCGTCTGGATATGCGCCGCGAGATCCTCCGTGATCTCGTTTGAGCGCACGGCGCTCACCGGCAGCTGCATCGCCAATATGTTGTCCGTATAGCCGCCGAAGCATTCCCGGTTGAAAAAATTGCCCCAGCGTCCTATGACCTGCCCCAGGACGAGGCCCAGGCCCGCCGTGTCGCATACGAGCGGGAAAGACATCTTCTTCTTCCTGCAAAAGATGAACGTCGTGATGATCGCCGCGATCACGGCCCCGTATATGGCAAGGCCGCCCTGCCTTATGTTGAATATCTGCAGGGGATGGTCCTTATAGCGATCCCAGGCGAAGATGACGTAGTACGCGCGCGCTCCGATAAGCGAGCAGACAATCGCTATAATCGCCAGATTAAAATAATCGTCCGGATCCTGGCCGCTTCGGCGGGCCTCGCGCATGGCCAGCCATGTCCCGGCGAGCATGGCGACCGCCAGCGTGATGCCATAATAGGCGATCTTAAAATTGCCTATGCTTATTGATTTCCCCACGTGCTCCAGATAAATGTGCAGGTGAGGGAAATTGATATTCATGTCCATGATGCGTTTTCCCCGTGAGACCTACTCGCCCGCCCCTTCCTTTTGGATTTCCTTGCGGATCTCCTTCGTGCGGATCTCCTCCAGAATCTGATCCATAAATTCCCCGAGCGGCTTTACTCCCTCGTCCCCGGCGAAACGGCTCCTGACGGAAACGGTACCGTCGGCCTCCTCCTGCCCGCCTACGACGAGCATATACGGCAGCCTGTCCATCCGCGCCTCGCGGATCTTGTAGCCGATCTTTTCCGAACGCGCGTCCACCGTCGCGTCCACTCCGGCGCGGAACAATTCGTCGCGCACGCTCTGGGCGTAATCGTTATATTTGTCGGAGATGGGCAGGACGCGCACCTGCTCCGGACATAGCCATGTGGGGAACTTGCCGGCATATTTCTCGATCAGCCAGGCCAATGTGCGCTCATAGCATCCCATGGACGTCCTGTGGATGATGTAGGGACGCCTCTTCTCTCCGTTCTCGTCTATGTAATACATGTCGAACTGCTCGGCCAGCAGGGCATCCCACTGGATCGTGATCATCGTGTCCTCCTTGCCATAGACGTTCTTCGCGTTGATATCTATCTTAGGCCCATAGAAAGCGGCCTCGCCCACGTCCTCCGTATAGGGGATCTGCAGCTCCTCCATCATGTCGCGCATATGCTGCTGCGTCTCCTCCCAGACCTCCGGCTCGCCTATGTACTTCTCGCGGTCGTCCGGATCCCATGCTGACAGGTGGTAGGTCACATCCTCCTCCACGCCTAGCACCTTCAGGCAATATTGCGCATGAGCGATGCAATCCTTGAACTCCTGCACCATCTGGTCGGGGCGCACTATGAGATGCCCCTCGGAGATAGTAAACTGGCGCACGCGGGTCAGCCCGTGCATCTCTCCCGAATCCTCGTTGCGGAACAGCGTGGAAGTCTCGCCATAGCGCAGGGGGAGGTCGCGGTACGAATGCTGGCTGTTCTTATAGCAATAATATTGGAACGGGCATGTCATGGGACGCAGCGCGAGGACTTCCTTGTCACTGTCCTTGTCGCCCAGCACGAACATGCCGTCCGTATAGTGATCCCAATGGCCCGATATCTTATACAGGTCAGATTTAGCCATCAGCGGCGTCTTCGTGCGGACGTATCCCCACTCCCTGTCCTCCAGGTCCTCGATCCAGCGCTGCATCTTCTGAATCATCCTCGCGCCCTTTGGCAGGAGCAGCGGCAGGCCCTGGCCTATGACGTCCACCGTGGTGAACAGCTCCATCTCGCGGCCCAGCTTGTTGTGGTCGCGCTTTTTGATGTCCTCGAGATGCTCCAGATAGGCATCCAGCTCGTCCTTTTTGGTAAAGGCGGTCCCATAGATCCGCTGCAGCTGCGGCTTGTTCGAGTCGCCGCGCCAGTATGCCATGGAGGACGACGTCAGCTTAAATGCCTTTATGCCCTTAGTGCTCATCAGATGCGGCCCGGCACACAGGTCGACGAACCCTCCCTGGTCGTAAAAGCTGATCTCGGCATCCTCCGGGAGATCGCGGATCAGCTCGACCTTGAACGGCTCCCCGCGCTCCTCCATAAATTTTACTGCCTCTTCCCTGGGGAGCGTGAAACGCCTGAGCTCATGGCCTTCCTTGATGATTTTCTTCATCTCGGCCTCGATCCGGTCCAGATCCTCCCTGGAAAAAGGCTCTGACTGGAAATCATAATAAAATCCCTCGTCTATCGCCGGCCCTATGGTCACCTTCGCCTCCGGGAAGAGCCTCTTTACGGCCTCCGCCATGACATGCGACGCTGTATGGCGGATCACGCGGAGCCCGCGCGGATCGTCCTGCGTGATGATATTCAATGCGCAGTCCTCCGCAATCTCCGTGCGTAGGTCGACTATCTCCCCGTTCAGTTCCCCGGCGCAAGCCGCGCGGGCGAGCCCCTCGCTTATGTCCCTCGCTATGTCATAGACGGACATAGGCGCGGCATATTCCTTTACCGAGCCGTCTTTTAACGTGATCTTCATAAAAAAAACATCTCCTTATCGTAAATCGCGGACTTAGGCGTTCCTGCCGCAGCAATATTTGTATTTTTTCCCGCTGCCGCAGGGGCAGGGGTCGTTCCGCCCTACCTTCTTGCCCTCGCGGCGGACCGTGCCCGATTTCTTCTGCTCCAGATATAGCCGCTTCCTGGTCTCCTCGTCGAAGATATCCTCCCACTGCGGCAGGTTGTAGAGCCAGTCGGCCTTTGCCTCGACCATGTTTTTATATAATTTTTCCTTGTCGAAAGCCAGGGAAACGCGCGTGTCCTTCTCCATGGTGTCGATCGGGTTCGGCTCCGCTAGCGAGTCGTTTATGCCGTCCAAAAAGGCCGTCATCTCCATCAGGCTGACGTGATAGCGCTCCGCCAGCTCCTCCACCGTGCCCTCGGGCTTCTCGTCCGGCGCGGACAGAAGCTGTTCATATATGCCCTTTTCCACCAGGAAGTAATCATCCCATAATTTTTTTAATTTCCCTTTGTCCGCGTTCGGATCCATGGAAATCTTCTGCCATTCCTGTAATAATGCCATAATCCACCATCCCTTCCAAAAATTATAAACATCGCCAACAGTATAAACCATCCAACGCCTTTTTTCAAAACTTTTTTGCTAGGGCCGTTACCGCCCCCTGTACGGATTGATGAAGTCGTACGGCGTCTGCTGGTAAACATAATAGTTCAGCCAGTTGGAATACAGGATGTTTCCATGCGAGCGCCACTGCAGGCGCGGCTTTTTCGTGCAGTCGTCGTCCGGGTAATAATTGGCCGGAACGTCTATCGGCAGCCCCAGGGAAAGGTCGCGCATGTATTCCTTGTGCAGCGTCAATCTGTCGTACTCGGGATGCCCCATCACGAAGATCCTGCGCCCGTCGTCGTCGATGATGAGGTAGACGCCGGCCTCCTCGGATTCCGCCAGGATCGTAAGCCCCGGCACGGCCTCTATGTCCTCGCGGCGAGTCTCGGTGTGCCTGGAATGCGGCGCCATGAAGTAGTCGTCGAATCCGCGCACCAGCGGTATCTTGCGGTTCATGACCCTATGCTCGTATACGCCGAATACCTTTTTGTCCATCGCGTGTTTTCCTATGCCGTAATAGTGGTACAGGCCTGCCTGCGCACCCCAGCATACGTGAAACGTCGACGTGACGTGCGTTTCCGCCCAGTCCATGATCTCGCACAGCTCGCCCCAGTAGTCGACGTCCTCGAATTCCATCTGCTCCACCGGCGCGCCGGTTATGATGAGCCCATCCAGGTTGCGCTCTCGGATGTCGTCTAACGTGACGTAGAATTGCTCCAGGTGCTTCTGAGACGTGTGGGCGGATTCGTGGCTGGAAACCGTGATGAACGTCACTCCCACCTGCAGCGGCGTGTTCGACAGCGAGCGCAGCGTCTGCAGCTCGTTGTCCTCTTTCAATGGCATGAGGTTCAGTATCCCGATCTCGATAGGGCGGATGTCCTGATGCATGGATCTGGTCTCGTCCATCACGAAGATGTTCTCGTTCTCAAGTATTTCCCTCGCCGGAAGGTTGCTTTTTATCTTTACTGGCATAACTATCCCTCCCTACCATTCGTATGCTCTCCCCGAATCAAGACGGCGCGGATCCGCAGAGGCTGGAACTGCCCGCGGGGACTAGCGTATCATGGCGAGCAGTTCATCCTCGGAGATGACCGGGATGCCGAGAGATACGGCCTTGTCCAGCTTGCTGCCGGCGGCCTCTCCGGCCACCAGGTATGACGTCTTCCCGCTGACCGAGCCGGTACATCTGCCGCCGTTCGCCTCGATGAGCTCCCCCGCTTCCTTGCGGCCCAGCGTCGGCAGCGTCCCGGTCACGACGAACGTCAGCCCGGCCAGCGCGGAGCCGGCCGAAGCGCCGGCGGAGCGCAGATTGAGTCCCAGGCTCTCAGCGTCGGACAGCAGCCTGCGGTTCTGCGGATCGGCAAAATAATCATGGATGCACTCCGCCGTGACCAGCCCGACATCCGGTATCTCCCGCAGGCGCTCCACCCCCGCGTCCGCCAATTCGTTCAGGTCGGAAAAGTGCTTCATTATCTCCTTTGCGGATGCCTTCCCGACATTCCGGATCGCAAGACCGGTCAGCAGCCTGTCCGCCGGGTTATTCTTGCTCTCCTCGATGGCCGATAGAATCCGGTCCGTATTTTTTTCCTTTCCCAGAATGCCCTTCTCTATCAGCTCCTCGCGGTGCGAGGCGAGCCGGTAAATGTCCGTATAATCGGACAGATACCCCCGCTCCACGAGTTCTTCCACGTAAGCCTCGCCGAACGACTTGATATCCATGGCGTCACGGCTGGCAAAATATGCCAGCGTGCGCTTTAACTGCGCCGGGCAGGAAGGGTTCGCGCAGTATAAGTCTGCCGTCCCCTCCTCGCGTATCAGCGGATGGCCGCATACCGGGCAGGCTGCCGGCGCCTGGAAAACGGTCCCCGTGGACCTTGTCACGCGGATAATCGCCGGGATAATCTCGCCCTGCTTGCGGCAAACGGCGCGGCATCCCGCGTCGATGCCCAGGCTCTTTATGTAATCGATGTTGTGGAGCGTGGCATAGCGGACGCTCGTCCCGCACAGCCGCACGGACTCCCGGAAACGCGCCCTAAACGTCATCTTTCCCGTGCGCCCCACGCCGACCTCGATCTCCTCGATCGTCACTTCTTTCTCCTCCGGCGGATATTTATAGGCGATATGGCCGGCGGAATATTTGCTGCCCGCCGGAAAATCCGCTCGGTATCCGATCTGGTCTATCTTGACGACCGCGCCGTCGATGTCATAATCATACTCGCCGCGATTCCTGCCGATCTCGTCGATTGCCGCCAGCACCTCCTCCGCGCCGGAGCAAAGCACGTGCGGCACGACAGCCACTCCGAGCGCGGAAAGCTCGTCAAGGCCCGCCGTCTGCGTGTCCATGAGATGCGCGCTGGCCCCGCTGGCATCCTGCACGTTAAAGACCGACATTCGCAGGCCCCGCTCCCTCGTTATCCCGGGATCCAGCTGGCGCAGCGTGCCGGCCGCCAGGTTGCGCGGGTTTGCCGCCGGCTTTTTGCCCTGTTTTTCCTGAGCATCATTAAAGCGGTCGAAATCATCATGGCTCATGTAGACCTCTCCGCGCAGCTCCACATAATCCGGCGCATCGATATGCCTTGCCACGTCCGGAATGGCGAGCGCGTTCAGCGTCACGTCCTCCCCGACTATGCCGTCCCCCCTCGTCTCGGCGAGTTCCAGCGCGCCATTCATATAGCGCAGCGACACGCTAAGGCCGTCTATCTTGTGCTCGACCGAAAACATGGCGTCGGGATGCGCCGCTAAGACATGCGCTACCCATGCCTCCACATCATCCTTTGAAAAAACATCCTGGATACTGAGCATCGGCACGTTATGGGCGATGTTCACGCCCGCCTCGCGCTTTGCCTTGCCCCCGACCTTCTGCGTCGGAGAATCGCCGTCCCGCCATTCCGGATGGTCGCGCTCCATCTCCTTCAGCCGCAGCATCATCATGTCGTACTCGTAATCGGAGACCTCGGGGGAATCCTGGTTATAATAGAGGTCCATGTGCCGCTCTATCTCCTGCCGCAGCAGGAGATACCGGCCATATTCATCGCTTGTTCCGCCCGCTGCCCGCGTTTCCGCCATTCCCGTATCTATGGGCGTCCCGTCCGCTCCTCCCATCGCGGCGCCCGCCGTCCCTGCCGTTTCTGTCTTTTCTGTCTTTTCTATCATTTCTGTTATCTCCGGCATTTCTGTTATCTCTGGCATCTCTGGCACTTCTGTCATTTCTATCTTTTCTTGCACTTCCGGAATACCTGTCTCTTCTGTCTTTTTTGCCATTTCCGTCGCCCTTATCGCTCTTATTAGAAGTCCTATTAGAAGTCTTATTTGAAGTCCGGGTAGAAATCCGTGAATTACCGCCGTTCCGGTACTTTTTTTCGTCCCTGGATCGCGCGGCTTTCAGGGTTTTTTCGTTTTTCTCAGGCTTAGACGGCGTCTCCGGCTCGTCGAGCATGCGCGTCAGCTCCCTGTATTCCTCTTGCGTCACGTCCCGCCAGGCACCTTCGGCTAGATCTCCCAGGCGTATGTTCATGACGCGCACGCGCTTTAGCGAACGGACCGTGCACCCCATCGCCTCGCACATCCTTCTGATCTGACGGTTCAGGCCCTGCGTCAGGATAATGTGGAACTCGCGCCGGTCCGTCTGCCAGACCCTGCACGGGCGCGTCACCGTATCCAATATCGGCACTCCGCCCGCCATCATCCTGACGAATTCCTCGTCTATGTCTCGGCTTACTGACACCACATACTCTTTTTCATGGAAATTCGCGGCGCGCATTATCCTGTTTCCCAGCCCGCCATCGTTCGTGAGCAATATAAGTCCGGTCGAATCCTTGTCCAGCCGGCCTATCGGGAAGATCCGCTTCGGATAGCCGATATAGTCCACAATGTTGACGCCCTCGCGCTTCGCGGTAGTGCAGACTACCCCCCGCGGCTTATGGAACGCTATAAGTATGCGCTCCTCCTCTATCCGCACCGGTTCTCCGCAATAATAAACATCGTCTCCGGGCATCACCATGTCTCCTAATACCGCCGTCCGTCCGCCGATGCGCACCTCCCCGGCCTCGAGCGCGCGGTCGGCCTCGCGGCGCGAGCACACGCCGGATTCGCTCAAATATTTATTTATCCTTATCCCGTCTCCCATATGCCCTATCCTCGATAAAAAAGCGGCCGGCCGGTCGCGCGTATGCATCACGCACCGCCTCCCGGCCACCGCTCCAAAAGTTACATTTTCGTTTATTTAATCAGCTCGGTCTTCATAAATCCGGTCTGGCCGTTCCATTCGACCTTGGTCCAGCCCTCCGCATAGCTCATGATCACCTTGACCGTATCGCCAGGAGCGGCCTGCCCTATGCGCTCGGCGGTCTCGCTCATCGAGGCCCGCACGTTGATCGTGTCTGTCAGCGTGACCTCCTCGCCCTCGGGAAGCCAGGGAGCAGGCTCGTCCTCCTCCTCCGGTTCGGGTTCCGGCACCTTGGAGCGCTTGGTCGTCACGAATTCGCGCTTTACATATCCGTCATGTCCGTCATATCTAGCCTTGACCCAGCCGTCTTTCAGCGTGTCGGGATAGATCCGCATCTTGCCGCCGAGCGGAATCAGCGTGATGACGCCCTCGTCCGTATCCGGACCCTTGCGCAAATTAACCCCGTCCATAGCATATGCCGTCTTAGGTTCGCCATCGTCATCTTTCTTAGAGCCGGAGCCATCCCCGCCTTCTTCACCGGCGGAATTCCCCTCTCCGTCATCGTCCTGCCCTTCGGAACCGTCTCCGCTATCTCCCTCGGCGTCGTCTCCCCCGCCGTCATCCCCGGCGGAGGCATCGTCCTTAGAGGCATCGTCATCCCCGCTGGAATCTTCTCCGTCCGCGTCCTCCTTCGCCACCGACTGTACCCATGAGGAGATAGCATCCGGAATCGTCTTTGACGCCATGTCGCGCAGCTTCTCGTCAGACTCTACCGCCTGGTCATATTTCTGCTGGACCTCCGCCTGCAGAGCGACCACATCGTCCTCCTGCTCGAAGTCGTTGATCAGCGACTGCACGTCGGGCTCGGTGCTCTCCTCCATGTTAGACTGGTTGAACTGGCTATAGGCATTGTCGATATACAGCGACCCCTTATCATCGGTGCGAACATAGAAGAAATCCAGGCCGGGGGCGGCGGTGCCGACATCCTTAAATTTCATCTCCATATAGGCAGACACGACATATTCACCGTCCGCAAGCCCTGACTTCGTATAGCAGGAGATATTCTCATACGAATCGAGGTACTCGCTGAACAGCTTTATATAGCTCTTCTCATTATCTGACATAGGCCGCGCAATCGCATCCAGCGCGGACACGTCCCCTGCCGCGTATGACTCGTAATAGCTGGCAATCAGAGCGTTGACCTCTGGTATCCCGTTGACCTGGAACTCCTCGTCCGCGTCCTGCGGCTCATCCGTCGCGACGTCGTCAGAATCTTCAGAGGCCGGCTCCTCTAGCGCGACGCCGTCCGGCTTCGGCCTCCCATATACGAGCAATGCCGCCATCACCGCGAACAGCACCAAGGCGGCGATATAACGTTTATATTTTTTAATAAATTCTAAAAAACTGTTAAGCGCGCCATGGAACGCGCCATTATCCGCCGGCGAATCGTTTCCGCCGGCCCCATTATCAGTTCCCGGAGTCTTTCCTTTATTCAAATTCTTCTTTACAAACTCTTTCTTATCCTTATCCCTGTCCTTTTCCTTTGCATTATTTTTATTTATATTATTGGAATTGTTATTGCTTTTATTGTTATTGTTTTTATTGTTATTGTTTTTATTGTTATTATTTTTATTGTTATCTTTCTTATTGTAATCGGTCTTGGTTGGCTTATTGCCGTTATTCCCAGCAGAATCCAAATTCTGGTTTTTAGCGTTATTTCCTGCCATGCGCGTTACTACCTCCTAAAATATTTTGAAGTGGAAATTGGATGAAAAATGCAACCGGCGGGAATCGAACCCGCATTACAGGAGTCGGAGTCCTGCGTTCTATCCATTAGACTACGGTTGCATATTTTTTAGGAGAAGTATGCCCTTATCAGCCCCCCTTTTTATATTCTTTCGTTTCCCGGAAAGCCGGCACGCGCCATCGCCGCGCCATTACAGCCGCGACAATGGCGGATGCCGCCGGACACTACTGTTAGACATTGTACCAAATCATCGGGGAAAAAACAACCCCCTAACCTGTTATTTGTCAATCGCGCTATCTTCAGCATCCAGCCGCTGCTCGAACTCCCACTGGGAGACAGGCTTGGCGTAAAGATATCCCTGCGCGATGTTCGCCCCTATCTCGTGCATTACCTCGATGTCCTCCTCGGTCTCCACGCCCTCGCAGACGATCTGCGCGTCCAGCGAGCTGGCAAGATTGACGATGTTCGACATTATCTTGACCTGGCGGTCGTGGTTCTCGTTGTTCGTCAGGAACGAGCGATCCAGCTTGATAACGGATGCCGGGATCGACTCGAACACGCCAAGCGAAGAGTAGCCGGAACCGAAGTCGTCGATTGAGAGCTTGATGCCCCTGTCGTGCAGCTCGTCCACCGTCGCCTTCGCGGTCTGCGCCTGCATCTCGTCCACGACTAGCGTCTCCGTGATCTCCACCTCGATAAGGTCCGACGGGATATTGTAGCTGTCCAGTACCCCCTTCAATTTGTCAGGGAATTTCTCGTCGGTAAAATGCATCCGGGAGAAATTGCAGGAAATCGGGACGACCCGCTTCCCCTCCTGCAGCCTGGTCTTGAGCATCTTGCAGACCCCCTCCAGGACGAAGAAATCAATCTCGGTAATCCTCCCGACCTCTTCATAATACGGCACGAAAAAATATGGCGAACGTATCATGCCCCCGGCTGTCGGATCCTTGAAACGGATCAGCGCCTCCGCGCCTACGACCCGCTCCGTGCGGATGTCCACCTTCGCCTGGTAAAATACCGTAAAATATTTGTCCGTGATATCGACAGACTCCAGCAATTTCTCACGCTCATGGCGCTGCTTCAAGTTCTGCAGCAGCTCGTCGTCATATACCTGCAGGTCGTTTTTGCGGATGTCCTTGAGATTATCCGCTGCCTGAATCGCGTATGCCAGAGGTTCCTGCAGATCGTGGCTGTCATCCGGCAGGTAGCAGACTCCCATCGTCGCCACCATATGCACGCCGGTCTCGGCAAAAATCTGCTCCGATATCATATCCAGGATCTGGCGGTAATGCGCCTCCAGCTCCGCCCGGTCCGTGTATTCAGACATAATGAGGAAATGGGCATTGTGGCTCCTGGCATGGAATTCATGCTTGCCCAGCGCCTTGCCGAACACTTCGACGCAGATCTCAAGCAGCCTCTGCCCCTTGTTCCAGCCATATAGCGTGTTATAACGGCTGAACAGGTTGATATTCGTATAGGCGACCGCGTAATGCCGCGCCCCCTTGCGCTTGAGCAGCTTTTCCGCGCGGTAGACAAAATAGCTCTGGTTCCACACGTCAAGCTCCGGATCCTTGTATGTCAGCTTGCGGATGTGCCAGCTATTGTACAAAAGATAGCCCATAATTGCCACAATGATTGACACGAATATCAGAACCAGCGCGATGATCGCCATGCTGTTCTGCTCGATGAAGCGCTGTATGCTCATCCCCGAATAAAAATCATCCTGGAGCATGTAATCATTGACGTCCTTGTCGGTAATCGTCGGCAGCTCCTTATTCAAGATGCTGACTAACGGCGACTTCCCGTCCGCGTGGACGAGCATATGCACAGCGTGATCCCCGCTTATGGCGTTCTGCACCTTCAGGACGCCGTATGAGGCATCCGTGCTGAGAAGATATGCCGCAAGGTAGCTGTCGCACACCGCGGCATCCGCCTCCTGATTCTTCACGGCATCCAGGCATGCCCTGTAGCTATTGTAATATACGACCGACACGTCGTCGTCATCGCCGTAGGCGCCCGAGGCGTCGTCCGTATTGGACGTCATCGCCACGCGCTTTACATTTTTCGAAGACTGGTCTTTGCGCATTATCAGCACCCGCGGCATCATGGCATAGCTGCGCGTCAGCGTGAGCCCCTCCTCGGACAGGTCGCCATCCTGCGGGCCGCTATAGCTGAACAGGTCGATCTCCCCCGTCGCCAGGGCATGATGTACCGATGTGAAATCGTCAATCGGCACATATTCGAATTTCAGGCCGGTCTTTTCCGCCACGTCCTCTAGCGCGTCCTTAGCCAGCCCCATGCATTCCCCGCCGCTCTCATAGGAGAACGGATACTGGTCCTTGATGTAGCCCGCCTTTAAAGTCCCGGCCTGCTCTATGTATGATTTCTCCTCGGAATTGAGCAGGACGCTCTGGTCCATGCGGCTCTGGTAGTACTTGGCAAACAGCTCGTTCTCCAGATCCGGCGACTCCATCTTCACATCGGCGATCGCCTGGTCCAACTCCTCGAGCAGATCTTCATTCCCGGGATAGGTGATGTAATAAAAAGGGGTCGGCGCGAAACGCCCCACCATGCGCCAGCCGTCGCGAATCTCCAAAAAAGAGTGCACGAACACGTCTATCTCGCCGTCCTCCAGCGCCTGCGCCAGCGAATCCGTGTCGTCATACAGCTTCATCTTTATATTCGTGACGCCGTTCTTGCGCAGGTATTGCTCGAATTCCAGCCTGCGCACGTATGTCTCCACCAGGCCGAACGTCAGATCCCCCATCCGCGAAAAATCTTCATATGCGAGATCGCTGTCGCCCTTCACCGCCAGCACCCCGTACGTGGACCCGCTCGCCAGGCTGGCATAGCGGAACTTCGCGGAACGCTCCATCGTAAATTGCGCGGAACCCACCAGGTCGATCTCCTCGTTTTCCAGGCGTTCCAGGGCGTCGTCCCAGCTGTCGCAGTTAACGAAGCGCAAGTCCCAGCCGGTATAGCGGCAGACCTCCTTCAGATAATCGACGTCCATGCCTACGCAATTCCCCGCCTCGTCATATTCGTTATATCCGCGCATCGGGAAAAAGCCGACAGTCACCACGCGCCTCGTCTCGGCCGCGGGAGCCCCGATGGGCGCCGCGGCAATCACGATTATCAGGACGCACAGCAAAAATCTACGCATTTTCTTCATTGATATCATAGGAACGCCTCCCGCCATCACCTGGCCAGATATCTGTCAGCGGCAAACTGCGCCGTATTATATAAAACCAAAACATCCGTCGGCCGGAACCATTCCAGCGCCATTGAAAGGCCGGCGTTGAAATAGCGCGGATCGACCGCGACCACCTTTTCAAAATCCTCAGCCAGGAACGGCATCATGCAATTCGCGAACGAATCCTTGACGAGCAGCAGCGTCCGCCCGTTCCTCTCCCCTCCGGAGATCTCTATCACCGCCTGGTTTCCACCGGCGAATACGCTATACGGGTCGGACGATTGCAGATAATCCATGTCGTAAATGCCGTCGGCGGACTTCTCCCCCATGTTTATGTCCAGCCGCAGAGGCAGGACGGGCATGTATCCGTATATATCGTCGGCCCTCCCTCCCTGGAGCGCCTTAGCATAGCTCGTGCCATAAAAACCGCTCTTCAATAGCTCAAACTCACGCTTCTCCTCCACTCTTTCCAAAGGTATGCCGGCGGCCCTGGCGAATTGAGCGTAGCCGTACCACGCGCCCAGGGTGGTCCAGTGGTGGTCCGTGCGGTAATATATCTCCTCGTCCGCGTGCTCCTCCAACACGAGGTCAACGCGGATCAGGACATCGTCCGGAAGCCCTGCGCCCTCCAGCCTTTCATAAAACTGCCGCTCGTCGTAAGCAGGCGCGAACCTAGGCAGCTTATCCCGCATGGCCCACGTCTTCGTGGGCACCAGCATGACATGCACGTCCGCGGTACTCGCCGCAGCGCCGACAAAGCCGGCGAGCGCCGCGATATTGTCCGTGGCGCGTTCGGACTCGAAGTCCTCCGCCGCATATCGCTCCAGGAGATAGCCGTCCCTGCCGAAAAATACTCCGTTGCACTCCGTCCGTCCGGCCAGCCGGTCCGCGAGAGTCCTAAGCCGCACCCAGCCGTCCCGGCCGGGAAACTGGTCGCTAAGATATGCCTCGTATTCCTCCTGGAAAGAGCCGCCGTATATGCCCTCCGCAGACGGCGCGGGCAGCGTCTGCAGCGGCCTGCGCTCCGTGGCGGAATATGCCTTATCCTCCGAGAAAATCCCGGCAAACGCCAGGGCGAGGATCATGGCCGCCGGCAAAATCGCCGGCAGCATGCGGATAATGCCAGACTTTTTTTGCATTGCCAGCCCCTCTAAAACCTGAAATACAAAAACGGGTTATAGCTGCCGTTCACCAGGCAGGCGATGCACAGCGCCACCGCCGCCAAGGCAAACACGCACTCCGGCAGAAGGAACCACGCGCCGGCCTTTTTCCTGAGCAGCGTCCATGCTCGTTTCGGCAGCGACGTGCAGCCAATCGCGAAAATGCCCAGGAACACCGCATTGCTGATAATCAGATACAGCGTATCCGCATCCATCATGCCGGAGGGGCCAAGCCCCGCCATCGACCTGATAAACCCCGATTTCCCTGGTATGTCCTCCCAGGCGAATATCAGCCACCCGAAATAGATCACCGCGAGCGAATATATATGCCGCGCCGCGGCCGGCAGACGCTCCAGAGCCCGCAGCAGCCACGTCTTTTCCATTATGAGGAAAAAGCAGAAATACAGCCCCCACAGCACGAAGTTCGCCGTCGCGCCATGCCACAGCCCGGTCAAAAGCCAGACTATGAAGATATTCAGGAAGGTGCGGCGCCTGCTCCCACGGCTGCCGCCAAGCGGGATATATACATATTCCTTGAACCAGTTCCCCAGGGATATATGCCACCGCCGCCAAAAGTCCGTTATGCTCTCCGTCTCATAAGGATAATTGAAATTTTCCGGTATCCGGAATCCGAATATTCCCATAAGCCCGATGGCCATGTCGGAATATCCCGAAAAATCAAAATATATCTGGAACATGTACGCCAGGATCCCAAGCCAGGCTCCGGCCATGGAACGCGTGCCGCCAACCGCGGCCTGAAAAATCTCCCCGGCGCGGTTAGCGAGCAATACTTTTTTGGCAAGCCCGCATATGAAGCGCATGGCCCCGTCGCGAATCATGGCGGCGTCGGCGCGCCTGTCGCGCAGCTGTCCGGCTATATCGGCAAAGCGGACTATAGGCCCCGCGACCAGCTGCGGGAACAGCGAGATATACGCGCCGAAATTGACTGGATTGCGCTCCGCCCGCGCCCTCCCCCGATAGACGTCTATCGTATACGACATCGACTGGAACGTATAAAACGAAATGCCTATCGGGAGCGCATATCTCCCGGCGTATTTGAATACCGCCAGAAGCGACAGGTTTATGACGGCCGACGATATGACGAAGATCCTGGCCGCGCCCGTCCTGCCGCGCTCCGCGAAATATCCCGCGAGCCCGCCGTTCACATAATCTACCGCCGTGGAAAAGAGCATCAGCCATATGTAACGCGGCTCCCCCCAGGCATAGAACAGCAGGCTGAAGGCGAAAAGCGCCAGGTTGCGCCAGGCGTTGTGCATCCTGCCCGGTATCAAAAAATAGACGATAAGGACGCACGGCAGGAACCGCGTCAGAAAAAGCAGGCTGCTGAATAACATCCCTTATGACCTTTTTTCATTCGAATAATTTATCTATGACTTCTACCGCCCTCTGGTTCTGCTCCTTGTAGGCCTCGATCACCTTGTCCTCCCCCTGCTCCTGCTCCTCGTTGCTGATCGGGCCTAACATGATAAAGAAAACATAGTCGGCCTTTTCATAGACGAGCGACGCCTGGATCTTCAGCTGGTTCAGGGGATATTGCATCGTGTCATTTTTCAACTGGTCCTGATAATCCGTCAAGGCCTGCAGGACCTGCTCTTTGGCCGCGTCATCGTTCGTCTTTACCAGGACGACCTCGTCGACGTTCGCGCTGATCATCATGGCCTCCGCAGCGGCCTCCTTATATGAGCCCGCGGGGATGCCATAACGCTGCTCTATCTCCTCCGGCGTATAGCTCATGTCCGGCAGATAGTCCTCGCCATAGGCATCCTTTATGGCGTTAAACACCTCATCCAGCGCGATATCCTTTTGCTCCTCCTGGCTGGACGCTTCATCTCCGGCCGACCCGCCAGAATCGGAGCCGCCGCATCCGCCGGCGGCGATAAGTACCGCGATCAAAGCGAGGGCCGCCGCCCTTTTTCCAATCTTACAATGCTTTCCCGTCTTCCTCATCATATCCCATCCCCATTCTGCAGTTATTGTCGATATCCCGGCCATGGGCCGGACATCATCCCCTGCGGCTCCTCCTCGGCGAATCCGCCGGGTTTACGTGCACCATGATATGCTTCACCTTAGGGAAGCCGCGCTCGATGCGCACATGGACGTCCTCCGCGATGGCATGGGCCTGCCGCAGCGGCAGGGAGCCGTCCGCGAGGATCTCCACGTCCACGTATATCTTGTTTCCGAATATGCGCGTATGGAGCATATCTATGCCCAAAACGTCCTTATTTTCCAGGACGCAGGCCCGGATCTCCCGCTCCGTCTCCTCGTCGCAGGACTTGTCCACCATCTTGTCCATGGCCTCTTTAAAAATGTCGTAGGCGGCCTTCGCGATAAACACGAAGATCGCCAGGCTCGCGACGGCATCCATGACCGGATATCCCATCATGGCTCCGGCTATGCCTATCAGGGCGCCTACCGACGAGAGCGCGTCGGACCTATGATGCCAGGCGTCGGCCATCAACGCGCTGGAATCAATCCTCTTCGCATGATACGCCGTGTACCTGTACATGGCCTCCTTGCAGGCAATCGAGAGGACCGCCGCCGCGAGCGCCAGGACGCCCGGCGGCTCAAGCTCGTCATAATGGCCGCGAAATATCGTCCTGCAGGCGTCGATGCCGATCCCCAGGCCGGTGATGAAAAGGACCATCGCCAGTATAATCGCCGCCTCGCATTCGAGCCGCTCGTGGCCGTAGGGATGCTCCTTGTCGGCCTTTTTTGACGACAGGTGTATGCCGATCATTACGATGAACGTGCTGAATACATCGGACGCGGAATGGACCGCGTCGCTTATCATGGCGGACGAATGCGCGATGATGCCGGCAGCGAGCTTTAAGGCGGACAGCGCCGTATTGCCTATAATCGTAACAAGCGACACGCGGTTCGCGATTTTTTCGAATTCCGAGTCTTTTTCTGCCTCCATAGGCGCATCCCCCGCGTTTATCAGAACCCCAGCATCGCGCTGAATTCCGTCATCATCTCGGATATCTTGATCTGCTGCGGACAGACTTTCTCGCAGCTCCTGCATCCAATGCAATTCATCGGGCGCTTGTCCTCCGGCATGCTGCCGACCGCCATCGGAGCGATAAATCCGCCGCCGGTCAGCTTATGCTCGTTATAGAGAGCTATCAGATCCGGGATGGGCAGCCCCTTAGGGCAGTGCGGAGTGCAATAATGGCAGGCCGTGCAAGGCAGCCCGCCCCTTTTCGTCTCCTCGTCGCTGAGAGCGACCAGCCTGGACGACTCATCCGCGCTAAGCGGCTTCTCCTCCTGCCACGTCGCGATATTTTCCTTGACCTGCTGCAGGCTCGACATGCCGGATAGCACGACTCCGACGCCGTCTATCGACTGCAGGAACCTAAACGCCCATCCCGCCGGGGTCTCGTCCGGACGCATGTCTTTCATCAGCTTATCCATCGCCGGCGTCACGCTGGCCAGCTTGCCGCCCCTTACCGGCTCCATGACCCACACCGGCAGGCCCTTTTCGCGGATCATCGCGACCTTCTCCTCCGCGTTCTGGAAATGCCAGTCCTTATAATTGACCTGCAGCTGGCAGAATTCCATGCTCTCGCCGTAAGCGTCCAGAAAGCGGCGCAGCACGTCGGGGCCGCCGTGCGCGGAAAAGCCCAGATGGCGTATGCGCCCGTTTTTCTTCTGCTCCATCAGGTAGTCGTAGATGCCAAACGACGGATTCAGGTAATCGTCGATGTTCCCCTCGTACACGTTATGAAATAGGTAGAAGTCAAAATACTCCGTCTGGCATTTTTCCAGCTGCTTTTCAAAAATCTCCTTGACCTTGGGCATGTTCGAATTGTCATAGCCCGGGAACTTGCTCGCCAGGTAATACGAATCCCTGGGATAGCGCGAGAGGCATTTTCCCGCGACGATCTCGGAATTGCCGTCGTGATATCCCCACGCCGTGTCATAATAGTTCACGCCGTTCTGGTAGGCATAGTCGATGATCTCGGCGGCGGCAGCCTCGTCGATCTTCGCGTCGTCGCCGTCTACCACCGGCAGGCGCATCATGCCCAGCCCCAGCCCCGAGAGCCTGATTCCCTGGAAATCCCTATATATCATACTAATATTCTCCTCTTATTGTGGTCACGCCCGCGGGATTGTCCTCCGCGGGCGTGACATGCCATGCTATCCGTTATATGAATGTTTTTCAGCACTTTCCGGCCTTGTGCGCCTCCTCGATAGATACGGCAACAGCCACGGTAGCCCCCACCATCGGGTTGTTGCCCATGCCGATGAGGCCCATCATCTCCACGTGGGCGGGGACGGACGAAGAACCCGCGAACTGCGCATCAGAATGCATCCTGCCCAGCGTATCGGTCATGCCGTAGGAAGCGGGACCAGCCGCCATGTTGTCCGGATGCAGGGTGCGCCCTGTGCCGCCGCCGCTCGCAACGGAGAAATATTTCTTGCCCAGCTCCTGGCACTCCTTCTTATAGGTGCCCGCCACCGGATGCTGGAAGCGCGTCGGGTTCGTCGAATTGCCGGTGATGGACACGCCGACGTTCTCCTTGTGCATGATGGCCACGCCCTCCTGCACGTCGTCCGCGCCATAGCATTTCACGGTCGCGCGGATGCCCTTGGAATAAGGCTTCTCAAATATCGTATTGAGCGTCGCGGTCTTGTAGTCGTACTGCGTCTCCACGTAGGTGAACCCATTGATGCGGGAGATAATCTGGGCGGCGTCCTTCCCGAGGCCGTTGAGGATGACGCGCAGCGGCTTCTGGCGCACCTTGTTCGCCTTCTCCGCTATGCCTATGGCGCCCTCCGCAGCCGCGAACGACTCGTGCCCCGCCAGGAAACAGAAGCACTCGGTCTCCTCCTCCAGCAGCATCTTGCCCAGGTTGCCATGGCCTAGGCCTACCTTCCTGTGGTCGGCGACTGAGCCTGGGATGCAGAATGCCTGCAGGCCCTCTCCGATGGCCGCCGCCGCGTCCGCCGCGCGTGTCGCGCCCTTTTTGATGGCTATCGCCGCTCCGACCGTATACGCCCAGCACGCGTTCTCAAAGCAGATAGGCTGGATCTTCTTCACCTGGCCGTACACGTCGAGGCCCGCGTCCTTCGTTATTTTTTCCGCTTCCTCGATGGAGCCGATGCCATAGCTGTTCAGGACAGCGTTTATCTGGTCGATTCTTCTTTCATATGATTCAAACAAAGCCATGATTTGGTTCCTCCTTCCGTTGTCTGCCGCTTACTCGCGCCTGGGGTCGATGATCTTCGCCGCGTCGTCTACCCGGCCGTACTGTCCCTTCGCCTTCTCCCACGCGGTATTGGGATCGTCGCCGTTCTTGATGAAGTCTGTCATCTTGCCGAGGGAGACGAACTGGTATCCAATCACCTCGTTGTCCTCGTCGAGCGCGATGCCAGTGACATAGCCCTCTGCCATCTCCAGGTAGCGGACTCCCTTTTCCTTGGTCGCGTACATCGTGCCCACCTGGGAGCGGAGGCCCTTACCCAGGTCCTCCAGGCCGGCGCCGACCGCCAGCCCGTCATCGGAGAACGCGCTCTGGGAGCGGCCGTAGACGATCTGCAGGAACAGTTCGCGCATGGCGGTATTTATAGCGTCGCAGACGAGATCCGTGTTGAGCGCCTCTAGAATCGTCTTGCCCTGCAGGATCTCTGCCGCCATAGCCGCGGAATGCGTCATCCCGGAGCATCCGATGGTCTCTATCAATGCCTCCTCGATAACGCCGTTCTTCACGTTCAGCGACAATTTGCAGGCGCCCTGCTGGGGAGCGCACCAGCCCACGCCGTGCGTAAAGCCCGAGATGTCCTCGATCTTCTTGGCGTGTACCCACTTGCCCTCCTCGGGGATGGGGGCCGGCTCATGCTTCGCGCCCTTCGCTACCGGACACATGTTCTGAACTTCTTTCGTGTAAATCATGGTAAGTCTCCTTTCAATAGAGTTATACTGGGACCAGAAAACATTTCTGTCATTTTCTCACACTTCCCAGGCATTGTCAATACCTTAGAACATGCCACGGATGGCAGGAGGCGGGGGATTTGCAGACGCTCCGGGCATTCGCAGGACCACCGCCTAAGAGAGTATCTTCGCTATGCAGCCCGCGATATAGGCAGCCTGCCCGGCGGTATTCTCATATCCCAGGCTGACGCGGATCGTCCCATACGCATATTCCGGCGGCGCCTGGATAGCCCGCAGGACGTGGGATAGCTCTGTAGAATTAGAATCGCAGGCGGAGCCCGTCGAGACGCAGACACCCATCAGATCAAGCCTGTGCATGAGCGCCTCGCCGGACGCGCCCCTGAAGGAAACGCTAATGTTCCCGGGGATGCGGCCATAGGCGGCGCCGGCGCCGTTTCTCCGGAAATCAAGGCCATGCCCCCTGAGCCTCCCCAGGAATTCCTCCTCCAATCGCGCCAAATGGCCGGCGCGCTCTTCCATTTCCGCGCAGCTTATGCGCAACGCCTCGGACATCCCGACTATTCCCGCGATATTTTCTGTCCCGGCGCGCAATCCGGACTCCTGTGCGCCTCCGTCCTGATATGGCAGAATGCGGCTGCCGTTCCTTACTTCATTTTTGATATATAGGAAGCCCGTACCCTTGGGGCCGTTGAATTTATGGGCCGACGCGGAGAGCAGGTCCACTCCGGATTTTCGGACGTCGACAGGGATATGCCCGGCCGCCTGGACGGCGTCCGTGTGGAACAGAGCGCCATGCCGATGGGCAATCTCCGCAAGTTCGCGGATCGGCTGGATAGTACCCATCTCGTTGTTGGCATACATGATGGAAACGAGGGCGGTATCGCCGCCAATAGAATTCTCAAGGACGCGGCATGAGACCACGCCCTCGCCGTCCGGCGATAGATACGCGACCGGGTGTCCTTCCCGCTCTATCGCCCCGCAAGAGCGCAAGACGGCATGATGCTCTATCGCGGACGTGACGACGCGGTTTCGCGCCAGTGCAGTCCCCGACATGGCGATAGATTTAATGGCCCAGTTATCGCCCTCGGTTCCTCCCGAAGTGAAAAAAATCTCCTCAGGGGACGCGCCTATACAATCAGCGATAGTCCGGCGGGCCTCCTTCAATGCGGCCCTGGCGCTTCTGGCGAACGAATACGGCTGTGACGCGTTGCCATATTCCTCCAGCAAAAACGGCTTCATGGCGTCAAACGCGCCCGGATCTAATTTTGTCGTCGCCGCGTGGTCCGCATATACTTTCATCTCACTCAAACAATCTGCACCCCTGCTCCTTGAACTCCTCAATCTTATCTAAAATATCCTGCACCGTTACTTCCAGATATTCCGCGAGGCAGTCCATGCAATAGAAAGCCCGGGTCTCATCCCCGAGCAGCTTTTTGTTGATGCCTATCTCGTTCTTCGATAACGCCGGCTTGCCGCATGAGGCGCAGGCGCACACTTCCCGCCTCATTCTCCCGCCACCCGAAGTTCCGGAATCGTCTTTCCGGCCTCCCTCTCGTCTATGATGCCCATCTGCAGGCGGATGATTGCCCGCATATCCATGGCGGGCCGCAGGCAATACCTGGCGAAGTCCCCTGCCTGTATGTCCCCCGTCTGGCGGACATTCGGAAACAACAGCTTCAGATATGCCGTGCAGATGCGCTTTATCGCCTCGGTGTCGCGCGTATCTGCCCTGGGCGGCATCACGACCATGGCATCCACGATCGCGCGGTAGGACGGGTCGTCCCTTAGCAGGTGCAGTATAGACGAGAAATATTCGGAATTCAGGGCCCAGCCATGCACTTTCAGGTCGTCATTCATGCGCGGCAGCTCCCAGCCCTTGATAAAGCCGTGGATCCTGTCCAGGAACTGCGTCTGCCGGAAGGGACGCGGCAGCTCGGCCATCAGGTTTTTATACTCGTCCATCGAACCCGAGTCGATATTCCCCAGAAAGATAATGCCCGCGTCCGCGTTCACCTCGTGATTGTCCGACGCGCGGTATTTACCATTTTCCATGATAGCCTGCAGGGCCGACTGAATCTCCTCGTCCTGCATATAAGATGCCTCGCGGATCTCGTCAAGCGCGACAAAATCCTTGACGGCGACTATGCCATCCTGCTTCTTGTTTATGTCATATATCAGCTTGGCGCGCGTCACCCTCCCGGAGACGAGCCAGCCATGGCGGCTCACCTGCCCGAACAGGTATGACTTGCCGGTCCCGGCCGGCGCCAGCTCCATCAGGTTCAGGCGTTTCTCCACAAACGGCAGAAGCCTCTGCAGCACCGAGAGCTTCTGCCTTAGATCCCCATACCCCCGCGCGTTATAATCCACCGCGCCCAGAATGACGTCCACCCATTCCTCCAGCGTGAACTGGCTCCTCGCGTCCTTATACTCGTCCAGGTCGACTTCGTAAGGGCAAAAATCCTGGTAGCCCATGAGAGTGATCTTGCCCTTCTCCCACTTGCCGGAAGGATATTGGTATCCCAGGTCGACTATCCCCCAATTCTCCTCGGACTTGAGGAGGTCGTCGCCGCATTCCTCCCACACTTTTCTAGGAATCATGGTCTGGCTGGCGGACAGGCCGTAATCCGGGAGCGCGAACGTCGTCTCCCCGGTATCTATATGGATTGCTATCGATACCTTGGCAAGAATCCGCACGACCTCGCCGTTGTTGACGATGCGGCTCTGTATGGACTTCCACCCATCCTTTTTCGGGATAAACCGTTTTATATAATCGGTCGCCTCTGCCACATTGACATTTCCGTCCTCATCCTGGGCCATTTTCAATATAAAATCCCTCATAAACGACGGGAGCTTGAATGACGATATGAAATTGTTCCTGTTCAGGTCCTTGTACAGCGCCATATCGTCAAAGCAATCCTTGAGGCGGCTCACAAATTCCCCGTCCTCCCCGGGCTCGGATTCCGCAAGCCCATATTCCGCGCCGGCCCGGCCTCCCATGTCCATAGCATCCATCATGTCCCCTCCATTCCCCCGGGAGCCTATATCCCAAGCTGGTTCCTGTCCCTTGTCTTCCTCTCCAGCGTGAATGCCAGCTCGACCCCGGTATTCGCCTCCCCTTCATAGACCCTGGCGGCATACTCGCCCTTCTGCTTTACGCCGTCCATCGAAAACACCGCATGCCTCCCGTCAGCCCGCAATGCCCCATCATAGAAAACGCCATTCACGAGCAGCCTCGGGCGCTCCATAGGGACATTGCAGAAAAGCTCGATCTGCACCGGCCTGCCTACCTTGTACTGCAACGCGGATTGCACGAAGCGGTATTCGGCCTTGGCGGGGCGCAGGCTCAGCGTGATGATGGGAACCAGCGCCTCCTCCAGGCTCGCTCCGCCGTGCGCCTCCAGATTCGCCATGCGGCTTCCCTTGAAGCGTTCATAATTGCCGAGTACCGAATACCCGTTCTCATATGCCGCGAACGGGAGGCCAGGGTCTTCCGCGGCGGGGCAGCACCGCCCGCTGTGCACCCCCTTTTCTTCCAGTTCAAGCCCGGACCCGCTCTCGTGCCGATAGATCACCGCGAGCCTGCTCGCTCCGTGGTCGGATACGACGACCGCTTTCTTCATGCCGCTTTGGCCAAGCCATGCCCTCATTTTCTTCAATTCCCCATCGATAATCCTAAGCTCCCTGAAAATATGTATCGGGTATTGGCATGTACGATAGTCATAGATCGGGCTGTGGTGCTTGAGAGTATCCAGCTCCCCTATGTCCTTCGTATCAAAATAATTTTTGAAATCCTTGTTCATCACAGTAATGGACGGCAGTTCGCAATGCGCGGCCTGTATCTCGCAAATCATCCCGTATTTCTCGCATTTTGCCTGTATATAGGCCAGATATTCCACGCCCAATGCGTCGAAAAAATATCCCTGCGCCCCTTCGCGATCCATCGAGGAGATGATGCTGCTCCTGGACTGGAGCTTCAAGAACGGACGCTCCTCGGCGAACCTCTCCACCTCTTCTAGAAAATCCGCGTCGATGCGGTTGCGGATCTTCTGCATCTTATAACGCTGGAAATAGTCCGTGAGCGTCTCCCGGAATCCCCTATCTTTCTCCGGCAGCCTGGTGTTCGACTCGTCGAACACGAACTCGCGCATATATTGCGACAGCTCCGGGAAGCCATGGGAAAACACGTCCAACAGTTCCCCGTCGGTCCACTCATACTGGCCGATAGACTGCATTAGGGCATATTCCTCCTGTTCCGTCGCGTCAGTGAGGTAATATGCCGCATCCCGCCCATGGCGGCCGACATTCTGGCAATAAACGCCGGCCTTTTCCAAATTCTCTGGAAACATGGCTATCAGACGCCTGCGTTCGGCGTAATATCGCTCGAAATCAGGATTCCCCCGCTCGACGTCCAGCAGATCCATGTAGATATGATCCTCCAGATCTCCCGAACTTGCGCTGTTCGTCACTGCCAGCGAAAGATAACTGCCGCCCTTCGCTCCAAATATTTTAAGCGAGAGCCACAGCAGCCACTTCTCATTCTCATCCACGCCGTTCATGACGCCGCCGAGCGCGGATTCCAGGTTGGACGCAGAGCCAAATCGGGCCTGCGCGAATTCCTGGAAGCTGCCGCGCCCCTCCAGCTCCCGATACAGCCATCGCCACTGCGCGTCCGTGCCATATTCCCTTGGAGCCGCTCCGCAGATAACCGGATAACGGCCGGCCAGGACGTCGTATACCCCGCCGCTTTTTGAAACGGCATATAGGGATGATAGGAAGAATTCTGCGGAAAAGGACGTCGCCACAGTGAAAAAGCCCCTCTCCGCGACCTCCGCGTCCCTGACCCGCTCCAGACGCCGAATTAGGGCCGAGATTCCGTCGTCATAAGGTATGCCCTCGCATGATTCCGCGCTATCCGCTATCTTGATCTGCGGCAGCGGCGTTTTCTCTCCCTCCACCAGGACGATCCGGTTCTTCAGACGGATATCACGCTTGAGAAATTTTTCCAGATAAATGCGGCAATGGCTAAGCAGGATGATAACATTACCGGATACCGGATATCCAATCAGCTCGTCTAACAATTCGTCCAGGAACCGCGCGCCTCGCAGCATCGCGGCCTGCGAAACGCCAATCAGCGCGAAGCGCCCGCTCCCGGCGGCGATGCGTTTTGCCGATTCGATATCGGGCAGCCCATTCGCCAATGTATATTCAGAGACGTAGACGCACTGCCTGGCGCCGTCAGCCTCCAGGCGGTTACGGATTTCCTGAAAATCATCGTAATTGTCAGTATTTACGATGAGCGGGTAGCCCGCCTCTCCCCGTCTTGAATATTCGCCCATCTCATCCAGGCATTGTTTTACATCCCCGCAATACATCACGCGCCTCCTCCCTTGGCGGAAAACATTACGCGCCGATCCGGGCAGTCAATTGCGCCCGCCGTTATGGCGCAATATCTCGATGCCGACCCTGACGTTGTCCGATATTAGATTCCTAAGGTACTCACGCAGCGTATCCGTATCCATCCGGTCGACCACGTTCATCGCGGATTCATATCCGCCGGTCTTATAGCGCATGTCGGCGAGAGACCGGATCAGGTTCTGGATGGTGGCGTTGTCTATCCAATGGTATGGCTTTTCATCGGTATGATTCTGGAGATATGAACGAACCTCCCGCACATCTCCCAAAAGAACCGCGTAATCCCCGATCACCCTCTCCGTAAAGCATCTGTCGCGTTCCCCGGGATCGGCAAGCCTATCATAAAAATCGCCGTGCTCCAGGTAGGACAGCGCCTCGCCCGCATCTTTCTCCGAAGGCACCTTGTCGTGCATGATGGCAAACACGCGGCGCGCCTTAGGGCGCTCATTGTCATCAAACATGCACAGAATCGGGGTCGCATATTCGTATGACCAGGCGGCAGGATCCTTAGTCCCGGTCTTCTCGCGCCAGAGGTCGCGCATGCGCTTTTTAAGCTGCCCCTGGGCGAATCTCGCGATCTCCTGCTGGACAAAATTAAAATATTCCGTCGCGGATTTCGTGAACTGCCCCTGCGGAAAGCCGTTGAATAGCTCCTCGACTTCATCGGCGTCCAGATCTTTCAGGAATGACGCAGCAACCACCCGGAACGTGCCGGCCTGGTCGTTATAAAAACGGTCGAACGCCTCTCTCTGTGAGAGCAGCAGGTCATAGAACCTCTCTTTTCTCTGATCCGGCAGTTCCCCTCCTATCTTCATGCCATGCAGCATTTCCAGAAAACCCGACAAGTCCCCGACGGATTTTTTAATCGCGTCATAGGAGAGCTTGATATTGTTCGTCCTGGCGTTCCATCCCCGGACCACGTCTTTTATAGACACGCATTTCGGAAGGCTCTTGTTTGACTCTATGATGATACGGTAGTCTAGGATCACGTCCTTTATCTTATCGTCCGCCGTATCCGTGTTCCAAACCCAGTTCGCGGCATCAGAATTGAACTTTGCCCTCACTTCGTCGAGATATGCGCCGTTATCCCCGATCTCCGCGGCAAGCTGCCTTAATGTCCCTCCCTGGAACGTGCTAAGATATGAGAGCATCCCCTTCTGGCAATTCTCGCTGGTCAGGATTCCCGGCAGATCTGCCGCGATCCGGGGATCATCGATGACCGCCTTGCCGATATCCGCCGCAATCTCGCTCTCGCTCCCCCTGCCCCCGTTAGCCGTGTTCGCGATATTGCAATAATCGTCGATAATTTCAGACAGCTTTTCATCCGGCGCGGCATGGCTTATTTGCGGCAGGGCATATTTGACGCACCAGATGGGAAAAGGAAACCGTTTCATGCTTATGCGTATCTGGTCGCGCGCGCTCTCGATGGATCCGCACTGATTCTGCGGTATAGCGAACGCCTTGGCCGTACACTCCAGGAAGGCCCGCTGGTCTCCGCTCATCTCCACGATATACTCCTCGCGAAAATTCTTGTTCGGCGATACCTGCTGGTTGATGGCGTTCGCGATCATCATCTTCATCTTGTCGGCCGTCAATGGCTCGTTGTTTGACCCATTGCTCCAGAAATAGCCGCTGTCCGCGTATTCCTTCAGCACGAAGCCGAGCACGAACGCCGATATGTTGTTTGGCATGAATCCATACGGCTCGCGCGTCAGGACGTCATAGATGTCCGACATGCTCACGCGTCCGGACCTATCCGAAAAGCCCGCCTCGATCATCTTCTCGGCCTCCAGCTTGATCTTCACAATCGGGAGCTGTCCCTTTGCCGGGTCTTTCCAGTATTCCGGAACCTGCCATGCTCCGGAGAGCGCGGCAGCCAGGCTGGTCTTCTCGTTAGGCGCCTTGAACGTCTGCGAGAGTTCCTGCTTAATCCCGCATTCCGCGCCCTTTGCCAGCTGCCCTTTGGCGAACATGTTTGCTATCACATTGTACTGCTCCAGGCCATAAGGGTATCTCTGATGATTCATAGATGCCAGTTCATCCTCCAGAACGGCGAGGTTCGCCATTCGGATCCCGCTGGGACGGCCCGCGTCATACAGCATGAACGCCCCGGATTGGATCTTCTCTCTCCAATCCGCGAGGCACCTCTCTGCCTGGGACTGGAACTCCCCCGCGCGGCGTTTGTCATTCTTCGCGTAATAGCGGCTATAAGCCATGCTCTCGACATATTGGTCGAACAAATCCATGCCCATCGGGGTAAGTCCGGCGTCTATATAGATAAAATCAGTCTTTCCCGTTCCAATTGCCGCGATAATCTGTCCCCGCAGCCGCGCGGCCTCCTCGTCGTCTATGGCGAAGGTAATGAGGACCTTGAAGCGGTCCTGGGCCTGCCTCGCGCCCAGATTATTGACCGCGATGGCAAAGTTTTTCGCCGTGGCGGGCTCCCTCACGAACCTGCCGTCGATGGATGCCGGAAGCCTGACGGCTCCCGGCAGGTCGGCCTGTATGACCAGATCCTGCGTCCTGGTCTCCTTTCTTACTTCTTCCTTTAGGCGCGTAATCGTCACATGATCGCCGGTACTGTTCGCGACCGTGTACTCCGGCTCGCTCCCGGCGACAGTCAACTTAAACAGGATTCCGTCACGGACGAGCTTCTCCGCGATGGATCTCGCCTTGCCCTTGCTCCAGTCGGTCCCGCCAAAGGCCAGGTCGACGTTCTTCCCGTTCGGCTTTAGCAATTCCACATCGCTCACGCGCATGGATATAGCCTGCAGCAGCAGGATGGTCTTCATGACGCGTTGCTCGTCCGGCGACAATTTCTCTGAATTCAGCAGGCTATAGGAATCCAGAATAACCCGCACATCGTCATTCAGGCCGTTCTGCCCCTTCCCATAAAAGAAATCCCATAGCATGTCGATGGTCAGCAGGTTCTGCTCGTCCAGCGGCCCGTAATTGGCGATAAACCATTTGAACGCCTTGACGTCCGCGTCATTGCTGATGATAAAATCAAACATGCTCCGCTGGTTGGAGCTGAACACTACCGACAGGTGCTTTAGCATCAGTGCCGCATACGGATGGATCGGAACTATGCCGCACAGCTCCTCGTCGGAAATCATCGTCTTCTGGCCTATCGATTCCTTCGCGGATGCATCGCGAATGCTCGCCCTGACGTCCGCAAGATATCCGTTCAGCTCATCCTTATACCCCTCCCATTCCTCCCTGAGAACGTGGTCTCCCGTCGTCTTCATTGCCTGCGCCATCAGGCGGAACGCCATGTTCTCAGGCAATTCAATCTTTACAGGGGGAACGAAACGGTCGAGGATCTTCTTCGCGGTCTCGTTATTCACGAAAAGGCTGCGGCTCTCGTGCGTCACGATCATAAAATAAAACGGATGCGAGAGGCTGATTTCGGCCAATGTCTGGAAGCCGGTGAGCGAATTCGGGTTGTTCTGGAAAAACTCCGTGAATTCATCCCATATGAACAGTATCGCCGACAGATGGTTCTCCTCTATGATGCTCTTGAGCCAGTTCGCCATACCGGGAATGTCGAGGCGCAGCGCCGTGATGCCATTATCCTCAGCCACGGAAAAAATGCTCCTCATCAGCTTTGAGACCTCATCCGCGGACCCGGTTCGCAGGCGGTTGATCACGGAATTCACGTCCCCGCCGAAATTCCAGGAATACTGCTCTTCAGATATCAGATCATTAAAATATTTGCGGTTCGCATCTTTTTCCAGCCATCCCAGCGCTGCGTCCTTCAGTGAAGCCTCGCCTCGGTTCTCTATCCCATGCGCGGACAGCGCGGCCATGACGCTGTCCTGTATCGCTAGAATCAAGTCCTGGTCCGAATGGATGGAGGCGGAGCCGATGCGGTGGATCGTGATGAGCTGCCCCTTGTTTTTCACGGAAATCAGCTTCTGGCACAGATCCTTTTTTAGGCCGTAATCGTTGAAATACTCCTCCAGCTCCTCGTCAGACGCTTCCAGGAGCGATTTTACGGTAAGCGCGGCATGGGACTTTCCAGTGCCGTAAGCTCCCTCGACCCAGAGTGAGCGCGGATCGGCCCCGGACAAAACGGCATACGTCTTCTCGAGCAGCTTAACGAATGTCTCATGCGGATAGAAATTCTTCCAGGAGACTTTCCCGCTGTCAATCAGGTCCGCCGTGACGGCGGCGTAGTATTTCGGATCGATGTTGAAGTAATCCCGATAGATCTTCTTGCTCATCAGCTTACCTCCTGATTAAAAAAGGCGGAGGACATCCATCGACGTCCTTCCCTGCGCCAGGCTGACCGTATCCAGATCCAGCGTGAACGATGCCGAGATGAACTCGGGATAGTTTACGGAAAGCCCATTCAGAATCCTGACCATCGTCTCCCGGTCCAGCCCGAATATGCGGGTAGGGCTGACGCCGTCGCGTTCTATCGTGTCGTCCATCAGCTCCTCCAATGTGAACTGGAGGTAGCCGCCGCAGGCCTCGGCAAATTTATACAGGGAATAGAGTATCACCTCGGGGACGGGGTCCTGCCAATGCCCTCTAATTATGTAAAAACTTCGATTCTCCGGAAATACTTCTCCCAAACCAAGAAATTCTCCAAATGGCAACGCGAGAATCCGTCTATATGCGCCCGCTACTGATTTTGCGCCACGTTCTTTAGCGCCGGAATCCCGTAGGAGCTGAATAAGATAATCTTTCTTAACGGCAGTGTCAAAAGGAATATTTCTCACATACCAGCCCACCTCTGCTGTATGGCTAAGATTGACGAGTAATATTCCCCAAAACGAGGGGTTGCCAAGCCCAATATTATCGAGTATTACAGCCGTTTCTGTCAGATGGTTATTGTCTATCAGCTCCGCGTCTCTTAAAAAACGTTTAAACATATTAATCATTACGGAGCCTAAATTATGATTCTCAAAAAAATCATCTTTTAATTCGAAAAAAGACTGAATCCATTCGATTTTTGGCGCATGGTCCGCATAGCAGTCAATAGCTTTTTTATCCATTTTCCCATTTCCTTTCGGTTGCTCTAACGAATGATACAAAAGGCATCCATCATTAGGTTTGTGGCAGTTCAAGCAATGTTTGCATTCATCCGATACGGATACCTTTCCCTCCAGAAACCGAAGATATCCGTATGGGCAATCTGCTTGGCATTCTTTACAGCCAATACAATATGCTGCTTTCCTAAATACCTGTTTAACAAGTTTTACTATAGATGAAAAACATAATACAATTTCTTCTGAAAAAGTGACCCTTATTTTTCGTTTGCCGTCATCTACTTTAAATGAATGCGTTTCACCTCCGTATTTTAAAACACAAGTATTTCCCTCCACATAGTATTCGCCTAATGTTTTCATCCACTCCTTCCAATTTTGCGAAGGATCCGTTACTTCTATCGTATAGGCATCAAGCTCCTTATATTTTATCGGAATACTGACAATGTCCCTCCCATTGTTTCTAACTTTCCAACCACCGACATTTATAAAATGCTCAGTGTCTTCTAAAGTGGGATATTCGCGACCGTTTGTTTCCCTAATTATGTCCTCAAAACTTTCGACCTCAATAGGATAACATTGATTTCGAATATACTCATGCCTCCCTGATGCCATTGGGCAAAGGAGGCATCCTGCCCTGCTATTCCCTTTTTTATATGCGTCATTTAATATCAGATTATGGGAATAGATATAAAGGTATACTTCAGCAGAACTCCATTCAATAATCGGATTGCAGCTATACTGCCCTTTATGTTTTGTGCCTAATGAAGTATATTCGTAAGCATTCCGTTTAATACTCTCGTCATGCCGAATGCCGACAAAGGCCATTTCGACTAAATCATCCTTCCCGACGTAATCACGCAAAAACAAAAGCTGCGGCGTGGTTTTATGGACACTGCAACACCAGCGGATTGTTGTTGATGGAGGGCCGAAAACCTTCCAATTCTCATGAGGATCGACATCGCATCTCGCGGTAAAAAATTTGATTCCATATTCCGCGCACTTATTTCTTACCTTCTCAACAACATCTATGGTGTCCGGAAACTCCATCCCGGTATCGCCGAACAACACGATAAATTCATCATGCGGAATCGCCCTTTGTATTATATCCAGGTTAACGACGCTATCCTTCCCGCCGCTGAATGAGACATGGAAAATATCGACTTTATCTTTGTATTTGCAATATTCGTTATAAACATTCTTGATTGTGTCTTGAGACAAAGTCTCCATCAAATCATGATTTTTTTCTACCATCTTTTGCAAATCTACCAATCTAAGATCCGCATCGCCAGCTTCTGGATTGTCAATTATGTTTAGCTCTGGTTTAGTATGCAAATAGCCCCCTACGGCCTGAGCGACCAACTTTCCCCTATAAATATAGTTGTTCGCCTCCGCCCACATGATCGGCGCGGAATCGTCCTTCGGATAATTCCAATACTTGTCAAAGCCCAATATATCCAGTTCCTTGTAATAAACAGGGCGCGGCTCCTTGCTGAACTTGGAGATCTCGCTCGTCAGCAGCAAGCCCCCGGTCTCTTCATCCCATACATACTGATACATAGCGACTACCTCTTTTTTGCAATTCATCAACAGGTCATGGCGCTCTCCTGGCATCGCTGATAATGGCATCAATCTTCGAATACTTTCTCTGCTGCAAATATCCCCGGTTCACCAACAGCCCCAGGGCTTCCCTCTGGTTGCTCCAGCCATGGTCATTTGCCAGCACGTCAGTGAGGAGCGATTTGAAATCCTTTATGTTGGACGATCTCCTCACTATCGCCCCGCAGCAGCCATCTTGAGAGTAAGATGCATGTAGAAGCGTGAATTTCCGGCTTTCCTTCGCCGCATATCCCTCCAGAACATATTGATTCCAATTTACCGGGGAGATGGACGGCAGATGCAGGTATAGCTTAAAATCCTTGATTGACACGTAATCCCCTTCCACCAGTTCCTCAAGCGCTCCATCTATCGCCGCCGCGTCAAAATTGACCATGCCGCGCCTCACGAATTCCGTACGCGAG
Source organism: uncultured Eubacterium sp. (assembly GCA_964450965.1). GTDB lineage: Bacteria > Bacillota > Clostridia > Lachnospirales > Lachnospiraceae > W0P33-017. The sequence continues at coordinate 53,593 of CAYVFF010000010.1, forward strand.
ATCCTGATCATCCTGCTGAACACTGATTCCCAGATAATGTTGGAATCCAGCTCGGCGGCAAATGCCTTTAGCTCGTCTAGCGTCGTCCTGTCGTGCGCGTCGCAGAACTCCTCGAACGCTAACGAAACGGTCAATACCTTGCCCTTTTCGCATATCAGCGTTCCATACATGGAGAACCTGTCTCTCAGGAGATATGCCAATACGTTCCGCAAGCCCCATGTGGTAAATTCCTCGGTATCGACCGCTACGGACGGGCATTTGTCACGGATCATCGCCCGCAGCTCATCGCCGGTGACAAAGGATCTCTGTGTCAGGCGTTCTTTGAGCATATCGGAAATCCGGGTCAATTCCTCCGCGCTTACAGGGAGGTTTTCCGCATAATAATATGTCTCTCTGGCCACATTGACTATCCCTTCGATATTGACCAGGGAATGTTTTATGATGTCGATCGGGATATACCACAATATCTCGCCTAGCTGCGCATAATTCAAAGGATATTGCGAACTTGCCATAGCCTTCCTGACGTCATCGTCAGCGTCCGGCCTCCTGCCTCTCATATATATATAACGATTCCCCACAAGGTATGAGTCGCCGCAGGATGCATCGAGCCGCTCCCGAAGCACGTCCTCGTCATATATAAATAGCTCCTCGGCCAGTGCCGGCGCGTGCCGCTCAAAAATGCGGGAAATATAAATGCAGCTAGCGCCTCCGAGAAACGTCCCGTCTATCTCCCGCCAGATGTCGTCGAGCAGATCGCTCTGAATCCCGCCGCGATAATATATCTTCCCATCCTGGAGCATCCCTATACGCGCTACCGCTCCGGAAATCTCGTCGTCATCGAGCAATATCTTCTCGCCATACGCGTCCTCGTAATATTGCTTCATGCGATTCCTGTCTATCGCGCCGCTAAGGCGATATCCATTCTCGAACTTATCCCTCAACAGCGCGGAAAATCGTTCCGATATATCCATATTCGAACCGCCCATCCCGCCATCCGGCAAATCGAACTCTACATCCCCATCGTTCATTTGCCCGGTATCCATATCCTCCGCCGACACGATAATCTCTGCCGATGCCTTCCCGGCGCCCGCCGACCGACGGCGCATGGCAAGACGACGCCTTTTTTGCCGCTTTCCCTGCGATTTAAAAATTTTTCTTAACCTCATGCAACACTCATCGCTTCATATGGGCGCAAAAAGGCCCTGCGCGAAAAGCGGCTATCACGCTTCCCGCACAAGGCCTTTTTAAAATATTATTGGTACGCAAAAAAGACAGAGCTATCTCATCTGTCTGTCTGTCTGTCTGTCTGTCTGTCTGTCTGTCTGTCTGTCTGTCTGTCTGTCAAAATCATCCCGCTGTTCATCACGCTTGTCAAGCCTTTTTTTGAAATTTTCTTACACTTTCCCCTTTCCGAATAGGCATTGTATCACATTATATCCATAAACTCAATAGGAAAATTTGGGAAGTCACCGCTCGAGAGGATGTCCCGCAAGGCGTCGGCACAGGAACGCTCTTGGTAGCTCTCCCACTGTAGCTAGGAGAGTTTTCCCTCCTTGGTGCGGATGGTCTCGTCGCTTGTAGCGATGGAGCCTTGGATCTCTGCACGGAGGTTACTATTCACAGCCTTCCGCTCCCATTCGAAGAATCGCTTGAAATCGATGCTGAATAAGGATTATAATAAATAAAAGCGTCTTGCATGCGTGAAGGGAGGGCATACATTTGGAAGGGAAGAAGACGATTCCCATCGGGATCGAGGATTTCGAGGAATTAAGGGCGGAGGATTTCTACTATGTCGATAAGACGGGGATGATTCGCGACCTGCTGAATCACAAAGGCAAAGTCACCCTCTTCACGCGCCCGCGCCGATTTGGCAAGTCGCTGAACATGAGCATGCTCAAGCACTTCTTTTCGGTGGGCGGGAACAAGTCAATCTTCGACGGGCTGGAGATCTCGAAGGAGACGGAACTTTGCGAGAAGCACATGGGGAGGTACCCGGTGATTTCCATCTCTTTGAAAGGCATTGCGGGCGACAACTACCAAGAAGCCTACCAGGTAATGGCTGGCCTTGTTGAGAAGGTGGCGAACCGTTTTTATTTTCTCCTAGACAGCGAGAAGCTGAATATGCACGAGAAGGATATGTACGCAAGGCTTCTTGACGATTCTATGGGCAAAAACACCCTCATTGGAAGCCTGCGGCTTCTTTGCGAGCTATTGGAAAAGCATTATGGCACGAAAACAGTTCTGCTCATCGATGAATACGATGTCCCGTTGCAGAAAGCGTTCGTCAATGGGTATTATGAGCAGATGGTCTCCCTGATACGCGGCTTGTTCGGCGATGCCCTGAAGACAAACGACAGCCTTGAGCTCGCGGTGCTGACCGGATGCCTCCGGGTCGCGAAGGAGAGCATCTTCACCGGAATGAACAACCTGAAGGTCTATTCCGTCACGGATGCGCCCTTCTCCGAGTATTTCGGATTTACAAGCCGGGAAGTCCGGAAAATCCTGGATTACTATGGATTAAGCAACCGCTACGAAACGGTGCAGGAATGGTATGACGGTTACCACTTTGGCCATGAGGACATTTACTGCCCCTGGGACGTGATCAATTACTGTTCCGACATCCAGCATGACCCAGGGCTATCCCCACAGAACTATTGGATCGACACCAGCGGGAACGACGTGATCAAGCGGTTCGTCGCGCAGGCAACCGATGCGACTAGGGAGGAGATCGAGAGGCTAATCGCGGGCGAGGCAATCGAGAAGGAGGTCCGGCTGAACCTCACGTATTCCGAGATGTACGACAGCATCGAAAACCTCTGGAGTCTGCTCTTCATGACTGGATATCTGACGGAGCATGGCGAGGCGGATGGGCGAAGGCGGAAGCTCGCCATCCCGAACCAGGAAGTGCGGGATATCTTCGTCACGCAGATCCAGGAATACTTCAAGGAGAGCGTAAAAAAGGACACGGGCACGCTGGACGCTTTCTGCGCCGCGCTTGTGAGGGGCGATGCGGACGAGGTGCAGAAATGCTTCACCCGGTATCTCCGGAGAACCATCAGCATCCGAGACACCATGGCAAGGGACGAGAAGAAGGAGATTTTCTACCAGGGCGTCTTGACTGGGGTGCTCGCCGTGAAGGATGGCTGGGACGCGAAGTCGAACCGCGAAAGCGGGGACGGGTATGCGGACGTCCTCGTGGTTCCCGAACATGGTGATCTTGGGATTGGAATCGTGATTGAGCTAAAGTACGACAAGGACCTGGGGCAGGGTTGCGAGGATGCCCTGAACCAGATTGAGGAAAAAAGGTACGCAGAGGAGCTCCAGAACGATGGGATGGAGACTATTTTAAAGTACGGGATTAGCTGCTACAAGAAGACATGCAGGGTCGTGATGGGGGAGTGAGGGATCATGCCTCTATCCCTAATTTGAGGGTAAAGCTATTGCTGTTTCAGCTTTCTCCTTATCATTAGCTTGATCAGGAACAGCGCAGTAATCACAACAATCACAATGATGCCATTAACGAGAATGCCCTTGTACCACGGAGCCGACTGTACAACATATAAGTCGAAATATGTTCTATAGTCCCAGACATGATAAATGGCATATCCGATATAACCGCCGACAAACTAGCAGATTACAAATGTCAGAATGGAGTTTATCTTTTTCAACATGGCGAACATCCCCCTCAAATTTCGATTTATCTAACTGTCTTCCAGTCAGCGCCCTGCATGGATTTTAATCCGCATCTTCTTCCAGTGTTTCAATCAGAAAACTTACCGGGCGAAATCCATCGTTGCAGGAAATCATTGCCGATTTTTTATTCTTCATCCATCCGCTGTATATATCCTCGCCGCCGTAAGCCAGCGTCATGACGAAAGGCGAGATGCTTTCCCAGGCGCTTTCGCAGAATCCCTTCGGACGTTTCCAGCCGTTGGCAATAAATATCTGCCCTTCCATGATGGAGCAGGCATTCTGTATGGGATTTTCGTATTTCGCCATCAAATCAACATAACAGACTTTACGGACAGCTGTGATGCGTATCTTCTTCATGGTGGGCGACTTCCTTTCCAAAAATTTATTGTCATTTTATGCTTTTTCTGCCAGCATGTCAAGAAGCGCGTATGGCAGGACTGTCTCCGGTTTATTATCCGGCGCTATCCAGGCGCTAATCATTTCCTCCGGAAAGATGAGCGGCATCCTGACGTGGATGAATTTTAATTCATCCGCCGCGTCTCTGGTCAGGACCGTAAAGTATGGCAGCCCGCCCTCTATCCGGTACAAACCCGCCAGCCATGTCATAGTGGACCCGCGCGGCTGGATAATGTATTTTTCGCCAGTCACTTTTTTACCATTTCTATCCGAAAAATGCCGCCATTCAAAATACCAGGACGCTGGCATGACGCAGCGGCGCCTTTCCCACGATTCCCGGAAAGCAGGCTTAGAAGCGGCAGTCTCTACGTGCGCGTTGACCACAAGCAAACCCCTCGGCAGATTGAACCCACACTTCATGGGAAAAGCGGGTACACAAAAAGCTCACCTCTGTCTTGCTTATTCATAATCAATCCGCTCTACCTTGAAAATTACCGGTCTTGTCCCGTCGGAGCAGCAGCAGATCATGGTGTTTTCTTCTTTCATCCACCCGTTCATGATAGAGCCGCCCTGCAATCCAGTATAAATGTAACGGGAGATAGCGTCCCGCGCCTCAGAGCAGAACGGAATCTTAGGACCAACGGCAACGGCGTCCGGGTCCGCAGTTGTTTTCACAAGCGTGCCAATGCCGCCGTGCCAAAAATGGTCTTTGTCTCCGTCTCGCTCAAATATAAATTCATCCCCGATGTTATAGCAGTGGCATTCGCCGGAATCGGGATCGGCGCAATACCGTGCCTGCAGTTCCGGATAGAGTTTCTTGTCAATGACAGTTACTTTTACCTTGTGTTTCATGCCAAATTCACGCTTTCTTGTCTATTCAAGGCTCGTTCCATAAAGGCGAATAGTTTGCTCGGACCCCTTATCTGCGATTGCTTTGCCCATCGCCCTTTCAATTACTCTCATAATTGCTTTTGCCCTGTCCACAAAATAGGTTTCAAAATCATCTTTTATGAATGCATCATAATTTACAAGATGCGATTCGATGCGGGCTCTGTACTGCGCCTCGTCAATTTCAGCATTCCTAAGGATTCTCCTGCTGTATTTGCTTGGCGCATCTCCGCCTATCTGACGATTCGACTCGGGCAGCAAGGGAGTCTTGTTAACGATGCTGTTCCATTTCGCCCTCTGGTAGCCTTGCTGGACACAATATGCCTCCGGGAAGATATGATGAATATCTGGTGCTTCATCCATGCTTTTGACAATATCCATCGTTGTTCCCTTAACAAAATCCATGCATTTTTCTCTATATACCAAGGCCATAATGCCTTTATAGGCCGCGCTGTTTCTGGTCTGAAGGGAAATCAGTCTTGTCGCCGAGAAATAGGCGCTGTTGATTGTCCGGTTCAAACTCGGTTTCCCCTGAATTGCCGCGACCACATCTTCTATGTCGTTTGCATATCGGGTTTCGTTGGCTCCTCCATACATTTCCCCCATAATTCCGCACCAAAACCACTGCTCAAGAATTTTCTGTGTTTGCGGGAGATTGAATACGCTTTTCCCGATTACGGCGCATATGGCAGCCAATGGAATTAACTGGGTGGTATAAGGCAAATCCCTTTTGCGGAAAACATACTGGCTGAACAAAAATTTTCTGGCCATTTTATAGCCCTCAAGCACAGCCTGTTTATTCGCCTGATACGACTCGAACGGCAGGGAGAGGACGTCTTTCTTTTTGCAGGTAGTCATGGTGTCAGCGAAATAACTGCCGTACAAAGTGACAGTAGTAAGAAAAGACGTCTCGTTCACATCCTCCATTACATCGGTATTGAGTGGCTCATTCTTGCCCCAGACGACGTCGCGGCATTGCTCCCAGTCATTGCGAAGATCAAATTCATAAGTGGCGAACGTAGCAGTGACCAGCTCGAATACTGTGAGCGAAACTCCTCCGGTGTTTACATTTTCAAATACCTTGCATACCGCTTCGCGTGGCGTTTCGCGGCCGAGGGTTATAACAGGCAGCTTGTATCCCGTGATGGTTTCAATAACCTCCCTGCGGAACTGTTTATATTTCTCCATATAAGTTTTTTCGTATTTGTGATATTCCTTGTAACCATCAGCCCAATCCTCCCTGGCGTTGCTGTCAAAGATAATGTTAACCGGGAACATCTCATGTTCATATTCAAGTTCTCTGGTAGATAAATCCAAAACGACTCTTCTATCAAAATCCGTTTTTATCTGACGGTCTTCCGGAACTGGAACCACGGCATCATATCTGTCTTGATTTTCATCCAGGCACATCTTCATATTCAAATAATAATACCGCTTAATGTTCTTGCCCTTATCAGTCTTCGTATCCACTGGATCCTTTGAAACCGCCACGCGATACATGGATGTAAGCCGCTGTTGACCATCCAAAATCAGATAGCTAGGCGTGATTCCCTGTACTTTAACACCCTCAAAGGTGCGATATTTAAATCTAACGCCCTCATTTCCATATTCCAATCTCATAATAGCGCCCATCGGATAGCCTAGTGAGAGGCTGGCAAGGATGCCTCTGATTCGCCCATCGTCCCAAGTCCAGCTCCGCTGGAATTCGGGAAGTTGGGCATTCCCGGTGCCGACATCCCGCATCAGTTCGCTAAGATCTGTGTCTAATGACTTCGGTGCTATATTGATGGCCATAATATTTACCTCCCACATTAAAATTGCAACAAACTATTAAGTAAAGTGTAGCAACTGTAAAATTTATTGTATCACTCATTTGTGGGAATTTCAATCAGCAGATACGAAAAGACACCCCATCTCCGAAGAAGTCAAGCACCGTACCTGTGCAGCTTTATACCTTGATCTCCATACCGCTTTTGAGCGTGAAGACAATGTTGTCCCTGCTGTAGACCGTCAGAAGGTCGACCAGTACGCCGCAGAGAGCCTCGTCAAAATCCTTGACCGTCTTGGTCAGTTTCTCCACCTCCGGGATGAACTGTCCGAACTCGCGCCGCCGGATTCCCCTCGTGCGGATTTCCTCAGTGACCTTGTCGTACTCTGCTTTTGTGTCCTCAAAACGTGAAACCAGCGTCCCGCAGCGGACGCGGTAGGCATCCTGATCCTGCGCCACCCATGCGTTCTCGGCGATGACCTCCTAGACGGCCTCGTTATCGACGTTCATCTCTGGAACACAGAGTCATTTTCTATGTGGTTATTCTCATATTAAAAATCATGGCGCATGGCACGAGTAAACCCACATTTTAAACCTCCTCGATGCCCCTCAGGCCAGCAACATTGGAAACGAAAATATTCGAAGGATCGCTTGAAATCGATGCCAAATAGGGATTATAAGGAACAAAAACGTTTTGCATGCGTGAACGGAGGCCATACATTGGAAGTGAAGAGCATGATTCCAATCGGGGTCGAGAATTTCGAGAAACTACGCAGGAATGACTACTATTACGCTGACAAGACGAGTATAATTAGTGATCTGCTCCAAAACAGGACGGACGTCACCCTCTTCACGCGCCCGCGCCGATTCTGCAAGTCGCTGATCATGGGCATGCTCAAGCACTTTTTTTCGGTGGAAGGAGACAAGTCAATCTTCGACGGGCTAGAGATTTCAGAAAGAGAACTTCTATCAAGGCGTGTTGGTCGGGATTCTGTCCGCGAGAGGGGACGGATATGCAGACGTCCTAGTGATGCCCGAACATGGAAACCTAGGGGTCTGTTCGTGGTCGAACTCAAATATGACAAGAATCTGGACAAGGGATGCAGAGATGCCTTGGACCAGATTGGGGAAAGAGGGTACGCTGAGGAACTCCAATACGAGGGAGATGGAGACCATCTTAAAGTATGAGATTAGCTGCTACAGCAAGACTTGCAAGGACGTGCTCGCCAACTGAAAGTGGCAAAAGTTGCGCCCTGATATTGGAGCGTCTTTTTTGTGTCCAACGCAGATGGGAGTATTTTTCAAAATGAAAATTGAATTTACCGAACTTTCTCCAATCGCCATGGTAGGGGCATCCTCCAGTGGCAAGACGACTTTTGCAAAAAAGTATTTTGGGGATTCTTCTGTCCTGTCGTCTGATTTTTCCGCAAGATAATAAGCGATGATGAAAATGACCAGTCCGTCACAAAGGATGCGTTCGAGCTTCTCTGCCGGACAGCCGACAAGCGTCTGGGGCTAGGGAAGAGAACCGTGATTGACGCGACCAATTTACAGCAAGCCGACACAAGGAAATCATCAAATTGGCGAAGAGCCGAGATGTGCATGCGGCAGCAATCGTGCTAGACATCCCGGAGAAGACATTGCTTGCCAGAAATGAGCAGAGGAAGGACAGGAATCTCCCAGCGAAAACAATCAAGCGCCAGTATGCTGATTCGCAAAAGAGCATCAAAAGCCTCAAGAAGGAAGGTTTCCGATTTGTCTATATATTTCACGAAACAGATGTGGAAAATCTGAAAATCGCATATACAAAACTCTGGAATGACAAGGCTACCGAGCATGGCCCGTTCGACATCATCGGGGATGTGCACGGTTGCTGTGACGAACTGGAAGAACTGCTATCTCTGCTTGGTTACAGAAACCCCAGAAACCATGATGAGAAATTGGAGCGTTACTTGAATGGCAGGAATGTCCAAATCACGCATGGATTGGAAACAACCGTTGGGGAATTAGATCGTGAGAGCGACACCTTCAAGGGCAAATTGCGGGAATTCCTCTCTTCCCTTGCCAGCTATTATCGTCTTGATGACGGGAAACTTGTCGTTGCCCATGCCGGAATACGCCAGGAGTATATTGGCAGGGCATCGTCGAGGATTCGAGAGTTTTGCCTCTACGGCGATACGAACGGGGACAAGGACGACTACGGGCTGCCAGTGCGGCTTGACTGGGCGAATGATTACAGGGGAAATGCCTGATTGTATATGGGCATACGCCGACAAGCGAGGTAATCGAGAAAAACCACACATATTGCATCGACACTGGATGCGTGTTTGGCGGAAAGTTGACCGCGTTCCGCTATCCTGAGCGCAAACTTGTCGCCGTAGATGCACATAGGCAGTATGCTGTGCCAGCGAGGCCCTTAAAGACTTCGCCTGACAAGAATGGCAGGGAGGATGCGTCGCTCCGTGCAGAGGACATGACAGGGAGAACTCCAAAGATATTCTAAGGATTGCTTGAAATCGATGCCAAATAGGGATTATAATGAACAAAAGCGTTTTGCATGCGTGAATGGAGGCCATACATTGGACGGGAAAAAGATGATCCCTATCGGAGTCGAGGATTTTCAAGAGATACAGGAAAAAGATTATTATTACGTTGACAAGACGGGGCTCATTCGAGATCTTCTTGCAAACCAAGCGAAAGTAACCCTTTTCACGCGCCCACGCCGATTTGGCAAGTCGCTGAACATGAGCATGCTCAAGCACTTCTTTTCGGTGGGCGGGAACAAGTCAATCTTCGACGGGCTGGAGATCTCGAAGGAGACGGAACTTTGCGAGAAGCACATGGGGAGGTACCCGGTGATTTCCATCTCTTTGAAAGGCATTGCGGGCGACAACTACCAAGAAGCCTACCAGGTAATGGCTGGCCTTGTTGAGAAGGTGGCGAACCGTTTTTATTTTCTCCTAGACAGCGAGAAGCTGAATATGCACGAGAAGGATATGTACGCAAGGCTTCTTGACGATTCTATGGGCAAAAACACCCTCATTGGAAGCCTGCGGCTTCTTTGCGAGCTATTGGAAAAGCATTATGGCACGAAAACAGTTCTGCTCATCGATGAATACGATGTCCCGTTGCAGAAAGCGTTCGTCAATGGGTATTATGAGCAGATGGTCTCCCTGATACGCGGCTTGTTTGACGATACCCTGAAGACAAACGATAACCTCGAATTCGCGGTCCTTACCGGATGCCTCCGAATCGCCAGGGAGAGCATCTTCACGGGGATGAACAACCTCGAAGTGTTTTCCATCACAGACAGGATGTTCTCACAACATTTTGGCTTTACGGACGGCGAAGTGCGGGAGATTCTCGCATATTACGGAATCAATGAGTGCTATGACGCGCTAAAGGACTGGTATGACGGCTACCAATTCGGCGGCACGGAGATCTACTGCCCGTGGGACGTGCTGAACCATAGCAAGCGGTTCGCATTTGATCGAAAGACTGCACCGCAGGACTATTGGATCGACACCAGCGGGAACGACGTAATCAAGCGGTTCGTCGCGATGGCAACAGATGCGACTAGGGAGGAGATCGAGAGGCTAATCGCGGGCGAGGCGATCGAGAAGGAGATCCGGCTGAACCTCACGTATTCCGAGATGTACGACAGCATCGAAAACCTCTGGAGTCTGCTCTTCATGACTGGATATCTGACGGAGCATGGCGAGGCGGATGGGCGAAGGCGGAAGCTCGCCATCCCGAACCAGGAAGTGCGGGATATCTTCGTCACGCAGATCCAGGAATACTTCAAGGAGAGCGTAAAAAAGGACACGGGCACGCTGGACGCTTTCTGCGCCGCGCTTGTGAGGGGCGATGCGGACGAGGTGCAGAAATGCTTCACCCGGTATCTCCGGAGAACCATCAGCATCCGAGACACCATGGCAAGGGACGAGAAGAAGGAGATTTTCTACCAGGGCGTCTTGACTGGGGTGCTCGCCGTGAAGGATGGCTGGGACGCGAAGTCGAACCGCGAAAGCGGGGACGGGTATGCGGACGTCCTCGTGGTTCCCGAACATGGTGATCTTGGGATTGGAATCGTGATTGAGCTAAAGTACGACAAGGACCTGGGGCAGGGTTGCGAGGATGCCCTGAACCAGATTGAGGAAAAAAGGTACGCAGAGGAGCTCCAGAACGATGGGATGGAGACTATTTTAAAGTACGGGATTAGCTGCTACAAGAAGACATGCAGGGTCGTGATTGGGGAGTGAGGGGAGTCATCCCTCTATCCCCAATCCTTTATCACGGCATCCTCAATCAGGACTGCTGTAAAGCTTGCAGTCCCATTCAATCCCTTCCACCTCCGGACTTTTTCTGTATCTTCTCGACCGCCATATCTATGACAATCTGGAACTCCTCGTGGGATATCGGCAAGCCATCCTCATCCGCGATGACAAGATAGTACCTTAACTTTTCATAAATTATAACTCGATGTGATTTTTTTTGCGAAATCGTCCACATCATTTTCCGATAATTTAAGACACGAAAGAATCGCCTTCTGCCTTACGGTTAATTTATATCGCCGATTGTATCGGCCAGTTTTGCCATCGGCCAAGGCCTCGACCTTAATTCAACCCTTTCTCTTGCTGCCGCTGCAGTTACTACAATATCCGATGATTTAGAACATCTTGCAGAAACATTCGGATTTTCGGAAACAGTAATGTTATAACTGTTTTCGTTCGGCATTGCGATAATGTGATATGGTTTAAGCATCCTGACCGCGCCTTTCCGTCATTTCCGAAATTGCTTTTGCGTATGCAGTATAAAGTTTAACCGCTTTTCTTATTTGTGATCGTACGGACACAGACAATATTTCAAATTTCTGTTCCTTTTCAAGATAGAATAAATATGTGTCTGTATTATTCCATTCTAAAATACTATCGGCGCGTTTTATTCTGGAGGCTGTATCGCCTATTACAGCGTCACTATACTTTGTATTATCTTTAAGCCATTCCTTAAAATTATCAGTCTGTACCATATCCATCATTCCCCTAAAACACTTTTAACAATTTCGCCGACAAATTTTGCAAGGTTCACAGGAACAGCATTGCCTATCATCTGTTCAACGTCTGTCTTATTCCCAACCCATTTATAATCATTTGGAAATGTCTGTATTAAAGCGCGTTCACCCGTTGAAAGAACGTGCAAATCACTTGTAACCGGGCAAGCATCATTTTTGTGTCCGGGGTACCCTTTAGGGACAGGACGATTAACACCCCGCATTGTCGGCGCGGGTTCATCTATCGAAAATACTGCACGTCTGCTATAATTGCGCGGATGTCTATAATAGAATTCAAACCCTAATGTATCGCCGAAATAATCACGCAAAGTCATAGGCCTTTTCGCAAAGCGATTTGTAAAAGAGTCAAGGGCGAAACCATCATCTTTTCCGAGCATACCGAAACAGATAAAACGTTTTCTTTTTTGTGGGGTTCCGCATAAACTTGCATCAAGTATTATTTCCGTCAAGCCATAACCGTCTTGTTTGAAAATTTTCCTTGCCTTTGCATAGGCTTGACTGTTTTTTGCCCTGTCTACGTTTTCCATAACAAAGCATTTTGGTTTAATGCCCTCAATAATTTTTGCATAGCTTTCTGTTAATTCTGCCCTCTCGTTTTCTATTCTTTTCCCTGCGTGTGAAAAATCCTGACAAGGCGGACCGCCTATAATCACGTCGGGCGAATATTTCCTTATTTCTGCTATAGCCTTGTCCGTATCTGACAAGTCAAACTGTATTATAGGGTGCTTGAAATTTTCCCTATAGCAGTTTACCGCTGCATCCCACCATTCAAACGCGGCGACAATATCAAATCCCGCATTCTGAAAGCCTAACGACAGGCCGCCGCACCCTGCGAATAAATCAACAACCTTCATCTTTGCACTTTCCTTTCCCTCTGTACCGTGGTAAAATAAAACAATGTTATGTTATTATACCGCCCATGTGATTTGGCGTCAAGTGTTTGACGCCATAAATTTTCAGGAAGGAGGGCTTTTTATGTCAAGTGGATTGTTCGGCATCGAACACACGAACCGCCCCGATATGCAGCACTGGACAAAAAATTGCTTCAATTCTTCATTTCCGACAGCGTTAGCCTGCTATATGTTGGAGCATGATATACCCGCAATCTATGCAAAACTTGCTATTGTTGACAGCGAATTGAAAGTTGTTTGTGAAGAAATACCTATCCGGGAGCTGTTTAATTGCGGGAACAAGCATCCTGGCGAACTGGAATTCGATTTTGAAGCAAAATTTGAACCATATCAGAGTTTTTCTTTTGATAGCATTGATGGTATTGATTTAGTTGTCCGGGATTTACAAGGGAATTATCTTGCTCTTTTAGTAACTTCAAGGCGGATTTAAGTGACAAAATGGCAAAGAAAACGGCTAAACCCCTTGATTTATAAGTACTTTAGCCGTTTTTAATGTTCTCTTTTTCAAAGAAGACCTCCGTTCCGTTTTCCTTCAGCTGCCGGATGGTGGAAAGGCTGTCCACCATGTTCCTCGCGAACCGCGAGACGCTCTTGGTGATAATCAGGTCGATTTTTCCGGCATCGCAGTCGGCAATCAGGCGGTTGAACTCATCGCGCTTTGCCGTCCCGGTTCCGGAAATGCCGTCGTCAGCGTACGCCCCGGCAAACAGCCAGTCGGAGTTTTTCTGAATCTTATCGTTGTAATGACCGTCACTTTTTAATTGTGATAATATAGCCGCCGGTATTGTCTTCGGATATGACGCAATTCTCAAATTCATCCGGAATCTCTATACTTCCGCGGGCATCCGCCGCCTGACGGGAGATCAGATATCCTTCCGCGTCATACCATGCGCCGGGCTCTAATCCGGCGATATATTCCTCCAGCGTGATATGGTTATTGTAGATAATCTTCGCATGCGGCCTGCCGACGTATCTGATATGCCACGGCTCGTATACCATGCCGGTGTAAGACTTGCCATACACCGGATACCTTATGATAAAACCGTATTGCCAGCAATCGGAATTCACGAATTGCCCGGCCTCCGTCTTTATGAACCCGAAGCCGGCGAACTGCTTCACGTATACGTCCAAACCCAGCCCGGCCTGGTGTTCGCTCGCGTCAGGCGTGTTAGCCGTCCTTTTATCCTCGGCATACAGCTCTTCCTGCTCCTCCCGCGTTCTGAAAGAACTGGATACATATAATTTGCTTCCGGTCGTATCGGCCGTGTCTTTCGACAATTCGGCGTATGCATCAATTATGCACTCATTCATCAAAACCCCGCTGTCCTTGTATTCGGCGATATCCGCCGCGAACCCCTCCGCCAGCGGATGCTCTTCATTGACGAGCATCAGGCTCTGGTCGAATGTTATCCTGCCGTCGGATTCCAGCTCGCTAAGCATATGGCTCTCAAGGCGGTCTACCCCGGTTTCTTCCATGGCGACTTTATGAGCGGAGACGCCGGCCGCCTCGCCCGCGATATACAGAAAATGAGGGTTTAATGATAAGAACGCCGTTGCCGCGACCGCTATGGCAATCAATAAGGTTATGACGATTGCCAGTTTCTTTTTTCCCTTATTCATGGTCGGATGATCCCTCCAAGTTTCGTCTATGCCTTACGGCGCCACGTTGAATAATGGCGTCAGCGCGCATTTTCCCTTATTTTTCGATAGGCCAGCTCCAGCAAGGCGAAATTCAAGGCGGCAAAGACAATCAGATACAGCGGCATAATCCAGATGCCGGCCGCCTGCTGGAGTTTTCCAAAAATCATCGGCATGAACGTGCTGCCGATATATGCCGACGCCGTCTGCAGGCCGATAACCGTCGCGCTGTATTTCTTTCCAAAATTCTCCGGCGCCATGTGCTGGATAGAAGGATAAATCGGGCCCATGCCGATGCCGGCAATCAGAAATCCGGCGGCCGCCACGATATAGCCATCACGCGGCATGGCAATAAGCGCGATCCCTAAAAATTCCACGGCGACGCCGATACGTATAAGCAGCCGGTCGCCCAGCCTGTTTGAGACGAAGCCGGAAATCAATCGCCCCAGCATCAATCCCCCGAAAATCAACGATCCGAACGATGCGATGAGTTCCTTCCCCAACCCTGGGCGCGTCCCGGCAAAATAGCTGGACGTCCACAGGAAGCACGTGGCCTCTCCCGAGCAATAGGAAAAAAAGGCAATCAATGTGGGTATGACTCCGGGAACTTTTATGGTTTCCGCGATTCCTGCGCCGCCCTCAGCCTCTTCATCCTCCTTTGCGGCGCCGCGTTTCCATAGCGGGACCGACAGGATGCATATGATAAGTATTCCCATCTGGAGATATGCCGTCCATCGGTATCCCTCGTTCCAACGCGCGTATTTCAGCGCCGCAGCCATTATTCCAGGGCTGATAACTGCTCCCAGTCCGTAAAAGCAATGCAGGAAATTCATAACGGACGACGGATAGTGCCGCGCGACATAATGGTTGAGCGACGAGTCCACGCATCCCGCGCCCAGGCCGTAAGGAACAGCAAACACAAAAAGCATGCCGTATTTTGTGGAAAAAGAGAAGCCTAACAGCCCGATCACGGTCAGCGATATAGAGCCAATCACGACATAGATCACAGGAAACTTTTTAATCAGCTTCGGGCTGATCAGTGCCGAAAGGATGGTCATGCCTGAGATGGACATGGATACATATCCCGCATATGAAGAAGGGACGCCGAACGCGCCTTGCATGACGGGCCACCCGGAGCCAAGGAGCGAATCGGGCAGGCCCAGACTGACAAAGGCGAGATAGATTACCGCAATCAAAAGCTGCGCCATAGATTAAATTCTCCTTTTTTGTGCTTATATTTATAATTTTCTGCAAACTCAATAGTTACAATCATTTGAATCATGTTTCGCGCAACAACCTTTGCCGTTATACCCCATAATGCCCGACATTGTCAAGTGATTTTATAAAATTCAAGCCAATGTCAGGTAACGCAGTCAAAAACAGTGGTTTTTAATTCATGAGTATCCTCCACACTCCGCCACCGCCGAGGCATTAGCGGCACGGCAAGGCCTCTATTCAAAACGCCCGTACTCAGGTTGCACACGTCAAGCGCCTCCTCACATACAGTGAAATCCATGAATAATCTACCACAAAAGAGGCAAAAAGACAAAAGGGAATTTCGAAGTGGTAAATACAAGCCTTGCCGATTGCAGCAAGTGTCCGCTCACACGTTTCGAGCTTTATGGCGAACCTTGGCAATAGACATTGAAATTTGCAAAACTATGACTTCGTGGGTGGTTCTGAACAGTTGCCTTTTGCACATTTTTCCCGCATGAGGCTTTTCGAAAAATACTGTTCAAAAGCCCTGGAACCCGCATGGGAGTAAGACTAGATCCACCTTCTCAATTTTGTCCCAAATGGGACGGAACGGTAGGGGCGGCCCTGGCTATTATGGTGGGCAGTCGCTAACGAGGCCGATGGGCAGCGGAGCATGAAATTTCACGTTGGGGTGTTAGGGGCAAAGCCCCTTGCTGTGGGTCCGCCTGGCGGCCCGGCTTCATGCAAAAACATCGACAAATGCGCTAGCAGTTGTATATGTTTTTGCGTATCCTGTTACGTTTTTCGTTATATCCCAACGGGTACTCCTTGATCCCATTGGGCACTTTTTTATGCGGTCGGGGACTGAATCCAAATGGGTACTCCTAGTCCCCATTGGGCACTTTTTTGTGCAGTTGGGAACCGGACCAGGATGGGTCTTCTTGACAAGTTCCTGCCAGCAATATTGGAACCGAAAATATTCGAAGAATCGCTTGAAATCAATGCCGAATAGGGATTATAATAAAGAAGAGCGTTTTGCATGCGGGAAGGGAGGTCATACGTTGGAAGGGAAGAAGATGGTCCCCATCGGGGTCGAGGATTTTGAGGAATTAAGGGCGGAGGATTTCTACTATGTCGATAAGACGGGGATGATTCGTGACTTACTGAATAACAAAGGCAAAGTGACCCTCTTCACGCGCCCACGCCGATTCGGCAAGTCGCTGAACATGAGCATGCTCTCCCACTTCTTCTCGGTGGATGGGGACAAGTCGATCTTCGACGGGCTGATGATCTCGAAGGAGGCGGAACTTTGCGAGAAGCACATGGGGAAGTACCCGGTCATCGCCATCAGCTTGAAG